>JAFGEV010000394.1 GCA_016931385.1 Prolixibacteraceae bacterium | reverse complement strand
ATGCCACCCTGTGGATTGGCAGAATTGGGTTTGGTATGCTTTTTCACCATGTTAACCCCTTCAACAATGGCACGGTTTTTAGCCCGGTTAACTTCGAGGACTTTTCCTTTTTGCCCTTTCGATTCACCAGTTATCACAACCACTGTATCGCCTTTTTTGATATGTAACTTTTTCTGCATTGCTTCTGATTTTCAATTATAGTACTTCAGGAGCAAGAGAAACTATTTTCATGTATCCGTCACGTAGTTCCCGTGCCACGGGGCCGAAAATACGTGTTCCACGAATTTCTCCTGCATTGTTTAACAGCACAATAGCGTTATCGTCGAAGCGAATGTAAGAACCATCGTTACGGCGTACTTCTTTTTTTGTACGCACAACTACGGCCCTCGAAACAGTGCCTTTTTTCACACCGCTTGAAGGCATAGCGCTTTTAACGGTTACAACAACCATATCGCCCAACGAAGCATAACGTTTTTTGGTGCCGCCAAGAACGCGGATAACCAAAGCTTCCTTAGCGCCGCTGTTATCGGCTACAGTACATCTTGATTCTTGCTGTATCATGGTTACTTAGCTCTTTCAATAATTTCTACTAAACGCCATCCCTTGGTTTTGCTCAACGGACGGGTTTCCATAATTCTAACTGTATCGCCAATGTTGCAATCGTTTTTCTCGTCGTGGGCGTAATATTTTGAAGTTTTATTTACGAATTTTCCGTAAATAGGATGCTTCACTTTACGCTTTTCGGCAATTACGATGGTTTTGTCCATTTTATTGCTTACAACAACACCGATACGTTCTTTCCTGAGGTTTCTTGTATTTTCCATCGTTTGAATCATTACTTGTTCTCAGTTAACTGACGGCTCCGCAGTTCGGTATTGAGCCTGGCAATGTTGTGCCGTACATCCTTGATCGAAATCGGGTTGTCGAGCGGCGACACTGCGTGGTTCATCTTCATGCGTGTGAGTTTATCCTTTTCCGCATCGATGCGTTCAGCGATCTCATTAGTTGTTAACTCTCTTATTTCCGAATTTTTCATCAGTATAAATTTTTAATTGTCTGATGCATTTTATTAATCGCCAGATGAAGACTCAACGAAATCGCGACGAACAACAAATTTTGTTGTCACGGGCAGTTTTTGGGCTGCCAGCCTGAGTGCTTCTTTAGCCAATTCGAAAGGAACGCCTTCGGCCTCGATAATGATGCGGCCCGGGGTTACCGGTGCAACAAAAGCTTCGGGTGCGCCCTTACCTTTACCCATACGTACCTCTGCGGGTTTCTTTGTAATGGGTTTATCAGGGAAAATACGGATCCAGATTTGCCCCTGGCGTTGCATGTGCCTGGTAACGGCAACACGCGCAGCTTCAATTTGCCGGCCAGTGATCCATGCCGACTCAAGAGCTTTAATCCCAAACGAACCGAATGCAAGCTGATTGCCACGCTGGGCATTGCCTTTCATTTTTCCCTTTTGTACTCTTCTGAATTTTGTTTTCTTAGGTTGTAACATCCTTAATCGTCTTTAAGGGTTAATTACTTTTTTTTCCTGCGGCCACCGCCCCTGTTGGGCCTGTCGCCTCGTGAACCGCCACTGCTGCTGTTTTTCATTCCAATGTTAGGCGAAAGGTCGCGTTTACCATATACTTCACCTTTGCAAATCCAAACTTTCACACCAATCAGCCCAGTCTTGGTAAGAGCCTCGGCCAGGGCATAATCGATATCAGCCCTTAGTGTGTGCAGTGGGGTACGTCCGTCCTTGTACATTTCCGAACGTGCCATTTCAGCGCCATTGAGCCTCCCGGAAACCAGCACCTTGATTCCTTCAGCACCCATACGCATGGTTGATGCGATGGCCATTTTAACGGCACGCCTGTATGCAATTTTGCCTTCAATCTGGCGTGCAATGTTGCCTGCCACAATCTGGGCATCCATTTCAGGACGTTTAATTTCAAAGATATTGATCTGTACTTCTTTCGAAGTTATTTTTTTCAATTCTTCTTTAAGCTTGTCTACTTCCTGGCCTCCTTTACCTATAATGATACCTGGCCGTGATGTGTGGACCGTGATAGTGATAAGCTTCAAGGTACGTTCGATGATTATTTTTGAAACGCTTGCTTTCTCCAAACGAGCGTTCAGGTATTTACGGATTTGATAATCTTCGACCAGCTTATCGCCATAGTTGTTTCCACCGAACCAGTTGGAATCCCATCCTCTGATGATTCCTAAACGATTTGCAATCGGATTGGTTTTCTGTCCCATGTATACTTTTAATTATAGGTTATTCGGTTACCGGATTTTTGCTGTCCAGATAAATGGTCACATGATTCGAGCGCTTGCGTATGCGGTGGGCCCTACCCTGTGGGGCGGGTTGTATCCGTTTAAGCATGCGGCCTGAATCGACAAAAATCTTCGATACATAAAGGTTACTTTCTTCAAGGCGTTTGTCTCCGTTTTTGGCTTGCCAGTTAGCAATGGCCGACAACAGAAGTTTTTCAACTTTCCCTGAAGCTTCTTTCGACGAGAATTTCAAAACATCGAGCGCCCTGTTAACTTCCATTCCCCTTACCATGTCGGCTACAAGCCTCATTTTACGGGGTGATGTAGGGTTATTTCGAAGCACTGCGAAGTACTGATTTTTTCGCTCTTCTTTACGCTTTTCTGCTGTATTTCTTTTTCTTGCACCCATTGTCTTCTTTTTAAAAATGGTTCTATCAATTCACGCCTTATTTGCGGTTTCCGGCGTGCCCCCTGTAGGTACGGGTTGGTGCAAATTCGCCCAATTTATGGCCTACCATGTTTTCGGTAATATAAACCGGGATGAATTTGTTTCCGTTATGAACTGCAATTGTGTGTCCAACCATATCAGGAGAAATCATTGATGCACGGGACCATGTTTTCACAACACTCTTTTTACCAGACTCATTCATAGCGAGAATTCTGTTTTCGAGCTTGTAGCTGATAAAAGGCCCTTTTTTCAATGAACGACTCATACTTACTTACCTTTTACAAATTATTACTTACGTTTTTCCAGGATATACTTGCTGGACTTCTTTTTTGGATGGCGGGTTTTATATCCCTTGGCCAATAAGCCTTTCCGTGACCTTGGGTGACCCCCTGATGCACGTCCTTCGCCACCACCCATTGGATGGTCGACGGGGTTCATTACCACACCACGAACACGGGGACGGCGCCCCAGCCAACGTGAACGTCCGGCTTTACCAGAGCGTTCGAGGTTGTGTTCGGTATTTCCAACAGTACCTACAGTTGCTTTGCAGGTTATGAGTACCATGCGAGATTCTCCTGAAGGTAACTTCAGAATAGCATACTTCCCGTCGCGGGAAAGCAGCTGAGCATAGGTTCCGGCACTTCGAGCCATGACACCGCCCTGTCCGGGCCTGAGCTCTATGTTGTGAACAAGGGTACCAAGTGGGATTTTTTCAAGCGGAAGGGAATTCCCGATCTCGGGAGGCACATTGCTGCCCGACTCCACAACCTGATCAACTTTCAGGCCGTTGGGTGCGAGTATATACCTTTTTTCTCCATCGGCATAAACCAGTAATGCAATGCGCGCACTGCGGTTCGGGTCGTACTGTATGGATTCTACCTTTGCCTCAATACCGTCTTTCTCGCGTTTGAAGTCGATAATACGGTATTTACGCTTGTGGCCCCCACCTATATACCTCATTGTCATCCGACCTTGGTTGTTACGACCACCGGTCTTCTTAATGGGCTCTAACAATGATTTTTCAGGTGTCGACTCTGTAATTGTATCAAAGGCTCCAATAATTTTGTGCCTCTGACCAGGTGTTACAGGTTTTAATTTACGTACTGCCATATTTTATTAAATATTGCTATAGAAATCTAT
>JAFGEV010000393.1 GCA_016931385.1 Prolixibacteraceae bacterium | reverse complement strand
TGTAAACGCAGAGATGTTTTTGACCGACAACTTCAAATGATTGAAAACTATAAATTTCGATATTAGATCAACCGACTGAGTAAGAGTTAGCACCAGAGGTCGCAAAGAAAAAATCGCAAAGCGATTTTTAACTCGGCGCTCTCTGCGCCTCCTCAATTGGAATGCCAATCATATTCAAAGTGTTATAAAGCTGATCGACAACGTTTAATCATTATTATCATTTTCTCTGCGTTATATTTAAACAGTTACTAAATGCTTAATTGAAAAATGTAAGAAGGAGCCTGCCCCCATCAATAATTTTTAAATGCCGTTTTTCCTGCAAACAGCGACGAGCTTCCCAATTCGTTTTCAATACGCATGAGTTGGTTAAATTTCTCAATCCGCTCACCGCGACATCCACTACCGGTTTTTAAGTGTCCTGCATTTACCGCAACGGTAAGGTCGGCTATAAAACTATCAACCGTTTCACCACTTCGGTGCGAAACAAAACAATTGTACGCGTTTTTATAAGCCAGTTCTATGGTCTCAAGCGTTTCGGAAACTGTGCCAATCTGGTTTAGTTTAATAAGGATTGAGTTGGCCACACCTTTTTGGATGCCCTCGGCTAGAATAGCTTTGTTGGTACAAAACAGATCATCACCAACAACTTCTATTTTCCGGCCGAGAACATCGGTCAAATTTTTCCAGCCGTCCCAGTCATTTTCAGCCAAGCCATCTTCGAGCAATACTATCGGATACTGATTTACCCAACTTTCCCATAGTTTTATCAGTTCATCGCTGGTGAGAAATTTGCCCGTACTTTTAAACATTTTGTATTTACCATCTTCCCATAGTTCGCTGGCTGCCGGGTCGAGACAAAGACTAACGTCATCACCCGGTTTATATCCGGCTTTGGCAATAGCTTCCAGAATAACCTCAACAGCCTCATCGTTCGATTTCAGGTCGGGGGCAAAACCACCTTCATCGCCTACACCGGTGCTGTATCCTTTGGCTTTCAACACCCCTTTTAAAGTATGGAATACTTCAGCCCCCATACGTATGGCTTCGGTAAATGAGGAGGCACCATGAGGGGCAATCATAAACTCCTGAAAATCCACATTGTTATCGGCGTGTTTACCCCCATTAATAATATTCATGCAGGGGACAGGCAAAACGTGTGCATTGCTGCCGCCCAGGTACTGGTATAATGCTATTCCCCTACTTTGAGCCATGGCTCTTGCGTAGGCCATGGAAACCCCAAGAATAGCGTTTGCCCCTAATTTAGTTTTATTGGCAGTGCCATCCAAGGCAATCATGGCATAATCAAGTTCGCGTTGGCTATTAAAACATTTGCCTTCCAATTCTTTTGCAATTATTTTATTCACATTTTCAACCGCTTTCAACACGCCCTTGCCACCGTAACGTTTTTTATCGCCATCGCGAAGTTCACAGGCTTCACGCTCGCCTGTGGAGGCCCCACTGGGAACCATGGCGCGGGCTTGTGTGCCGTCGTCCAATTGTAAATTGGCTTCTACCGTTGGATTGCCTCTTGAATCGAGAATCTCGATTGCTCTGATTTTTTTAATGATCATATTTGCAAATTTAAACGGGTTACTTCCCTGATTTATACAACAATATATTGGTGTTTTCTGTGGCTACCAGGCAACCGTAACGCATGGCCTCCAAAACAGGTTTAATGGTTTCGTAAAATGCAATGATTTTTTCTTCCTCATCCACGATTTCAATAACGGTAGGCAGTTTTTCTGTTACTTCCCAGAACTTATAAGAGTGAATTACCGAGCTTGCCCCATATCCCAGAATACCTTTAAAAACCGTTGATCCTGCCAGCCCAAACTCTTTGGCTTTAAAAACAATATGTTCGTACAGCAATCCATCTTTATATTTGTCGGTGGAACTGATGAAAATACGCAGTACCTGGGCTGTGGAATTGCTTTCCATAATTAGATGATTTTAATGATTAACCTGCCGAAAAACACTGCAAACAGACCTAAAATGAAACTCAACCCGGAATAAGTGGCAAAACGCAGGAATTCCTTGCTCTGCAGTAATATGAAAGCATCGTTTGACAGGGACGAATAAGTGGTAAATCCCCCACATAAGCCAACGGTTAAAAAGATACGCCATTCGGGCGACATGAAATTCCCCTTTTCGGAAATTCCATAAAAAATGCCGATCAGAAAACTACCGATTATGTTAACAGAGAAAGTACCCCAGGGGAAAACCGAAATATAATGAAATTGAAAATATCGTGAGACAAGAAACCGAAACACTGTTCCTAAAAATCCGCCCAGACCGGCAATGAGAATAGACTTTACCATAATAAATTCAAATTAAATTCATTTTATGGTAGAAGTCATCAGCTTTTTAGGGCGGTTAATGGCAGACCTCATTGCCAAAAACAAATGTAATAATTATTTTTAGAAATAATCGAATATTTTATTTGTCGTAAAGGCGGCAGGTTGGTTTTTTGAGTAACCAACTCCCGAAGGCTTTGGGCATACTTGACTACCAGGCGTGGGGAACTTTTAACCTATGTACTGTCAAAATATCCAGGCTTAATTATTCCAGCTCAGATATTTTCTTCTCAGCATTTTTGTTGTCAGGATTTAATTCCAATGATTTTCTAAATGCTGCTAATGCTTCTTCATTTTTACCAATTCTCAGGAGGCATTCGCCATAACTATCATAGGTGTTAAACCCATCAGGATACAATTCGGTATTTAATTTGAAAATCCTTAAGGCCTCCTCCATTTTATCCTGATTCAATAAAAAATAGCCCAAACTGTTAACT
>JAFGEV010000392.1 GCA_016931385.1 Prolixibacteraceae bacterium | reverse complement strand
CCCTAATTGATTTCCCCTGGCTGAAGCCAGGGGCTATTGAAAAAATACAATATTCATGCCCATCTCTTTTCTCTTGGCTAAAGCCAGGCCGGTAGGCAGGAGGTAAGCAACATATCAAATCCTTTAGTTAACAGAAAAAGACCCGGCCCGATTTATCAAATTATTATTTCAGGGTGTTGCCAAAATATTACCTTTGCCGTTGCAAATGGTGAAGTGGCCGGCATGGGAAAATCGCACAAAGCAATCATACAACAATCGCACAAAAGAAGCAGGGATTTTGGAATACAAAACGATGCTGCGTTAAAGCGGAAGTTGCTTACTCCGGAAGAGCTGAAGAAGACTCTTAAAAAAAATGAAGAATTGCTTGAAATCACCATCCCGGTGATTGAAGAATTACATGAGTTTTTAAGGGGTACAGGGTTCGTCATTATATTAACCGACCTGAAAGGCTGTATACTGGAAATTACCGGTGATGCCGAACCGCTTGAGGATGCCCGCAAGCAGAGCCTGGTGCGGGGTGCTTTTATGGATGAAAAAAGCATTGGAACCAACGCCCTGGGAAGTGCCCTGATAGAAAATGCTCCTGTGCAGGTTACTGCCACAGAACATGTTGTTCCGGCTTTTCATAAATGGACCTGTTCTGCAGCTCCCATACACGATTTGTCGGGTTCCATTGTGGGTGCGCTTAATCTCACCGGAAGCAACAACCTGGCGCATCCGCACACACTGGGCATGGTGGTTGCAGCCGTAAGTGCCATTGAATACAGCTATAATAACCTGAGCATTCAAAAGCAACTGGACAATTCAAACCAGTTTGCCTTTGCCATGATGAATAACCTGTCGTATGGCTTGTTTGCCATGGATCTGAACGACGATATTCTTTGGGTTAACGATACAGCCTGCAGATCCATCAACATCCGCCGGCTTCAACTGATCAACATTCCCATTGACAGTATTTTCCCCGGCTGGAAATCGGTCAAGGAAGCCATTCTGGGTCACGATACCTACCTGGATGTGGAAGGCAGGTTTAATATACCCCGGCACAATGAGAAATATCTTTTCAGTGCTTACCTTATCAAGCCCAAGGAGAGTGAAATACTGGGTTATCTGCTGGCCTTCAGAGAGTACAGCGGTATCCTGAAGATCATCAACCAGTATGCAGGAAACACTACGCGTTATACGTTTGACGATCTGATAGGCGAGAGCCGGTTAATGAAAGAGCTGATTGGGTATTGCAAAACCATAGCCCGGAATCCGAGCACTGTGTTGATTACAGGTGAATCCGGCACCGGTAAGGAAATCATCGCCCAGTCGATTCATCATGCCAGTCCCCGGCACGATGCTGCATTTGTTGCCATCAACTGTGGTGCCATCAGCGAAACGCTCATCGAAAGCGAATTGTTTGGATATGTTGAGGGTGCCTTTACAGGTGCAAAGAAAGGGGGCCGGCCCGGCAAATTTGAACTGGCCGATAAAGGGACGCTTTTCCTTGATGAGATTGGCGAGATGCCCTACGACATGCAGGTGAAACTGCTACGCACCATACAGGAAAAAGCGGTGACCCGCGTGGGAAGCGACACGCCTATACCGGTGAATGTAAGGATAATTGCAGCTACCAACCGCAATCTTGCGGAGGAAGTAAAGGCAGGGAGGTTCCGACTCGACCTGTATTACCGGATCAATGTAATTGAAGTGAAGGTTCCGTCCCTGAGTGAGCGTCGTGAAGATATTGCTCAGTTGGTTCAGTATTTTCTCAAAACCAAGGCCGCGAAATACGATATACCCATTCCCGAAATCAAGCCTAAGTTAATGCACAGGCTGGAACAATACAACTGGCCGGGTAATATCAGGGAGCTTGAAAACCTGATGGAAAAAGCCGTAATCCTCAACGGAAAGATAACTGAAGGCGATTTAATCCGGAATCATCCGGATGAGCATGAAAATGCGCCGGTTGAAACAGCTTTGCCAGATCCGGGCCATACAACCTGGAATCTGGATGCCATTGAAAAGACAACCATTAGCCAGGCCCTGGCACACCATAACCACAATATAAGCCGAACAGCCGCAGCGCTTGGCGTAAGCCGCAATACGCTGTACCTGAAAATGAAAAAGTTCGGCATTCAACCCTGAGGTCATTCTGAAAGTTAGTATTGTCATCGCGACATCAGCCTGATTTTGGCCACGGGTGGACCCGGTATGGTAAAAGCGGCTTATTCTTCAGGTGTACCTGCCATTGGAGCAGGCGCCGGAAACACACCCGCGGAGAAGGTAGAAAAGCTGATCGAAGCCATCGACAAACTGAAGGTGGCTGTGGGTATACCGGCAAGCATCAAAGAAGCCGGTGTTCCGGAGCAGGCTTTTAATGAAAAGCTCGATCACCTGTCGGAACTTGCTTTTGACGACCAGTGCACCGGTGCCAATCCCAGGTACCCCTCAATTGATGAGATCCGGGAGTTGTATTTGAAAGCTTATAAAGGCCAATAACAGCAAATACTGAACATTTTTTTTCGAAAAAGCAGCAGCTGAAATCTGCTGCTTTTTTATTGGTATGTGGTAAATGCCAAGATTTCAGTTTTGGAGTCGATTAGTTATTCATTCCCTGGATTATATGCATTCATTACCTTTTGTTATAATTTGTAAAACTCCATATGAACACACAATTAAGAAGTGTTTTTTACAATCCCCAAAAGACTATCTTTTCAAGTTTTGCCGTATTTTTCTTTATTCATTAAAATAGCTACTTTTGAAGTAATCCTTCGTATAAAAATATGATTGCAACGGCAGAGGGATACTTTTTGTGTTTCCTTTTTTATGGCATTCGGATGGTTGTTTCTATAGTTAACAAAAATTGCATTTTGTAAAAATGGAAAAAAGATCTGTTACCATAATTGATATTGCCAAATTTCTTGGCTTATCGAAATCAACCGTCAGCCGGGCATTAAAGAACCATCCGGATATCAGCAATGAAACCAAAGAGGCGGTAAAAAAGATTGCCAAGGAATTGAACTATATTAAAAACACCACTGCATCTTCTTTAAGGTATAAAAAGAGTAATCTGATAGGGTTAATTGTTCCTGAAATTTCCTATTTCTTTTTTCCTTCAGTTATTGATGGAATTGAATATGTAGTGCATAATAAGGGCTATAACTTATTAATCCTGCAGTCAAACGAAATGTACGAGAGAGAGGTTGAAAATATAGATATATTAATCTCCAATAATGTAGAAGGAATTCTGGCATCTGTTTCACGTACTACAAAAACCATTGATCATTTTAAACACTTAACAGATATTAACCTGCCATTGGTACTATTCGATCGCATAGTAAATGAAATAAATGCTGATATTGTTCTGGTTGATGACATTGACGGGGCATATAATGCAGTTAAACACTTACTGGAAGCGGGAAAAAAAAGGATTGCCATATGTACCGGAAATTTAAACCTGCTCATCAGCAGAAACAGGCTGTTTGGATATAAGAAAGTCCTGACAGATAGTGGAATCGATATTGATGAAAGCATGATCATTGCCGCCGAGACTTCCGAAGATGCAGAAAAAAAATTTTCTGAATTATTAAAGATGAATCCATCACCTGACGGAATATTTGCAATTAGCGACCTCACTATGGCAGGTGTTATGAAAGCAATTTATAAAAGCAGGAAAAGAATTCCTGAGGATATTGCTGTAATAGGATTCTGTGAAGAACAATACCGAACGATGTATCATCCCACATTGACTGCAATAGATCCAATGGGATTTGAAATTGGGAAAGTGGCAGCTGAATTGCTGTTTGAGCAGATTCAACAAAACTCAAATAATTTGCCCCCATTGGAACCAAGGACAGTATATTTAAAGGGTGAATTAATAAAAGGAGAATCAGCATAATTGTCTGTTTTATAGGGATTATCAAGGGCAAGCCGCTTTGTAAGGATTACTACTCCTTAGATATTATCCTCTTTTCAGAAGAACCACCAAAAAGTTATCAACCGCAACCGGTTGCGCAACCGGTTGCGGTTGATTTTAAATTACTTACATACGATTAATCCTTTTTTTAGTGTTCGTGTTTCAATACATTTATAGATACCAAATGTATTTTCTTTCATTTATCGACTTGAAAAAACGAACATTTCGAATCAAGCGCATGGTGAATTTAACCAGATTGTATGAGCCCTGAATTGGAAAAGTATTGGGAAGGAATTAAAGATAGCGATGAAGAGGCTCTTGAAAAGCTGTATAAGTCTACTTTTTCACTTTTAGTGAACTATTCCCGGACAATAACCTTTGATTATAATTTAGCTGAAGAAGCGGTACAGGATGTATTTTTAAAAATATGGCAAAACCGATCATCCCTTATTGTTCATGAATCAATTAGAGCATATCTTTTCAGATCTGTGCATAACCATTCCCTGAATTTATTAAGGCAGCAAAAAACTCTAAAGCAATCCGTTAACCGGCCTGCATCAGAAGATCTATGGCGCTTTATTGCAGAACATTATGAACTGAATGAGTTTGTTATTGAAAATTTGTTTGCAGCAGATACAAATGAAATGATACAAGAGGTTCTTGGAAGTTTGCCTGAACAATGCTGCAAGGTTTTTTCGATGAGCCGGTTTGATGGGTTCACAAATGAAGAAATAGCCAATAGACTGAGTATTGCACAGAATACTGTTAAAGCGCATATATATAAGGCTTTACAGAAAATTTCCGAAGCCTTAAGAAAATAAATTTCATAAAACTCGTTCAGAGAGTAATCGGTTTCTTAAAAAATAGTGTCATAAGTTATAAAAAGAGCTTTATCAGAATGAAGAATGTTGAGTTTTTAATATGTTCTTATTTAGAAGGTACTATTGTTAAGGAAGATCTGATGTTATTGCAGAATTGGATTAAGGAAAGCCCGGAAAACAGGGATTTTTTTAACCAATTGAAAAATGCATGGCTGGTTTCCGGTAAGATTGGTTTTACAGAGGATCATATTGAAAATTCATGGAGATCCTTTAATGTTAGAAAAGACTTATATGCTGAAAGCAAACCATCGAAATCCTTATTTAAAATATCCTGGAAGGTTGCCGCATCATGGTTATTGTTTTTATTGGCAGGCTCATCACTTACTTTTGTTTTTTCAGATAAGCCTTCGAAAAAAGCTGTACGTAGTGTTGAAGTGTATTCACCGCTTGGTGCGAGAACATTTATAAAACTGCCTGACGGATCAAATGTTTGGTTAAATGCCGGCACAACATTGAGTTACAACGAAAATTACGGTAGTGATAACCGAACCTTGAATCTCTCAGGAGAAGCATACTTTGATGTTGCTGAAGACAAACAACGCCCTTTTGTTGTCAAAACTGCTGAACTCATTGTGAAAGCCCTGGGTACAAAGTTCAACGTAAAAGCTTACCCTGATGAGAAAGCAGTGGCCGCAACACTTGAAGAAGGAATAATTGACGTCACTGTAATGAAAGAGGGCCGAAATTGGAAGCGCCTTATGCTTGAGGAAAATCAAAAGATCATTGTGCTTAAAGATGGTCAAATGATCGATTCTTTAAAAATTAACTCCGATGAAGAATTATTTATTGAAAATACCAGGCAGGTGTCTCTACCTCGTTTGGCTGAAAATATAGGGGTTATTAATAACGTGAAGACCGAACTGTCTACATCATGGAAAGATACACGATGGATTATTGAAAGCGAGCAAATGGGGACCCTGATACCCATGCTCGAACGCAGATTTAATAAAAGGATTGTATTTAATGATGAAGATTTAAAAACATACCGCTTTTCAGGAACTATTGAAAACGAAACTGTGGAACAATTCATGGATCTTTTGACCCTAACAGCACCATTGAACTATGTAATTGATAAAGAAATGATTGTTCTAAGCCTGGATAAAAAAAGTAAGGACGATTTTGGAAAAATAATTACGCCTGGTTACAAACCCAAAAAAAACTAATGCATAATGAGAAACTCTTAAATCATATAAAACAAAATAAGGGAGCAGTTTGCGCCTGCCCCCTTTTTTAAATAAGTCCCATTAAGTCTTAATTACTTAAAACCTAACATTACAAATGTATGAAAAAAAAACGTCTGTGGGAAAATGTCTTTAAAGTAGAAGTGTTTCCCAATAATCTTTTACGTATTATGAAACTAGCTATTCTT
>JAFGEV010000391.1 GCA_016931385.1 Prolixibacteraceae bacterium | reverse complement strand
GAAAATCATCATCATCAGTTAAATTTGATGAATACGAAAAAGAATAAAATAACGTCTAATTCGGTCAACGTTATTTAGGCATGGACACAAAATAAACCAACAACCAATATCCAATATCCAATATCCAATATCCAGTATCCAATGGCTAATGACTGGGATACAGGGATTAACGGGTTGTTTTTTCTTTTTTTCATTTGAGATGATCTAATAAACATCAAGCTACAAGAGATGTTCGCAAAGACTGCTTCGATTTTGCAAACCGCGCCTTTCAAACTGTGAATTTGTAATTCAAAAATATTGATAAACAATAAAACGAAACAAGTTGTACCATCACTTTGCACACCTGCAAAATCATCAATCCCTCCTCTATTAGGTATAATGTTAGTTCCCAAAATAAGAACAATTAGTTCTCGATTAGAGAATTTATTTTTATTTTTGTTCCGCTAATAATTTAAGATGAAACGAATATTTTCAAAAGGTACACTTAGAGATTATTGGGAAAAACATGCTGATTGTGAGCAATATCTTAAAACTTGGTTTGACACAGCAATGAATGCTGATTGGAAAAGTCCGAGTGATGTAAAAAAGACATATTCTTCTGCGAGTGTTATAAAAGGCGGACGAATTGTTTTTAACATCAACGGAAATGCCTATAGATTGGTTACCCGGATAAATTTCGAGAAAAAATGGATGTTTATTCGCTTCATAGGCACTCATACAGAGTACGATAAAATAGATGCAGAAACAATTTAAAGTAATAGACATGAACATTAAACCTATAAAATCAGAGAAAGATTATCAACAAGCCCTTCAAAGATTTGATGAACTTTTTGATGCAAAAATTGGGACACCCGAGAGTGACGAAGCTGATATCTGGGCTTTATTAATCGACAATTATGAGAATGAGCACTATCCGATTGATGCTCCAGACCCGATTGAAGCTATCTGGATTAGAATGGAGGAAATGCAAATTAAACAAGTTGATTTAATTCCTGAGATTGGAGGAAAAAGCAGAGTATCTGAAGTACTCAATAAAAAACGAAAATTGACAGTTGACATGATTCGAAAATTAACAATAAGACTTGATTTATCTGCCAATTTATTGATAAAGGACTATCAATTAATAAAATAAAATACGGTGCATATCAGTTGCACAACCACTAAAAAATGCACATTTTCAGATTGATTTCATTTCCAACTCGCCCTTGTTTGTTGAAACAATCTGGAATAGTATGATAGGGGGATGCGATGTAATTTTTTTTTGTTCCAACGTTATCTTACAAGTGTTAATCCAAAATAGTAAATGGCAATATTAGTATCAATCAGATAGTCCTTTCTTCCCATTCGTTTCTCGATTCATTTATTTCGTTGCTAAGTTGTATGGCTCTGTCTTTTGAAATTGCACCTTTGAAACTTGAAGGATTCTTAAAATTTGCTTCATTCTTTTTAACCAATGAAATGATCTTTGCTTTTTCTAAGCTTTTTAGAATATTGAGTGCATTTTTATTTTTTAATTTTATACTGATGGTTTCCATAATGATTTTTTTTCAAAGTTATAGAAATTAATTTCTTACAATCAGATTGTTTTTAAAAATATTGGTGACTATACACCTGCTCGCCCCTGTTAGCGAGGATTATAGGTTGCAAACCGCACCTTTCAAACCATAAATTTAAATTGATTAACAAAAAAAGGCCACCCTCTCAGGCAGCCTTCTAAGTTATTTCAAAGGGTGTTTACCCCAACAATTCTTTTACTTTATTGTACACATTCTCACCAGTGAAGCCGAGTTTTTCATCAAGCACTTTAAAAGGTGCAGAATAGCCAAACGAAGGCATTCCGGCGACAATACCGTCTGCTCCTACAAGCCCTTCAAGGGTAACAGGCAAACCGGCCGTGAGTCCGAATTTTTTAACGCCGCAAGGAAGAACTTCCTTTTGGTATTCTTTGCTCTGAGTGCGGAATAAACCTTCGGAAGGAACGGAAACAATGCGGCATTTTACACCGTCTTTTTCCAGTAATTCTGCTCCTGCTGCCAGTGTGCTTACTTCAGAGCCGCTGGCCAGTAAAATTACATCGGGCGTACCGGCGGTATCTTTTACGATGTATGCGCCCTTTTTAGCGCCCTGGGCTGTTTCGTATGTTGTAACATCCTTAATACCCTGGCGAGAAAGGATCAGCGCACTGGGGGTATCAGTATTTGCCAGTGCCATTTCCCAGGCTACTGTTGTTTCGTTACCATCGGCCGGACGAAGAACCAGCATCGAATTTTTATGCTTGTGGTTCTGTAGTTTTTCCAATAACCTGATCTGAGCTTCCTGTTCAACAGGTTGGTGTGTAGGGCCGTCTTCACCAACGCGGAATGCATCGTGTGTCCAGATGTATTTTACCGGAAGTTGCATTAAAGCAGCCATTCGCGCGGCGGGTTTCATGTAATCGCTGAACACGAAGAAGGTTCCGCAGGCAGGTATTATACCGCCATGCAAAGCCATACCGTTCATCACACAGGCCATGGTTAATTCGGCAACACCGGCCTGCAGAAACTGGCCTGAAAAATCACCTTTAACAAAGGCCTTGGTTTTTTTCAGGAACCCGTCGGTTTTATCCGAGTTTGAAAGGTCGGCTGATGAAACAACCATGTTTTCCAATTTTTCAGCAAAAACAGAAAGTACAGTTGCTGAAGCCGCACGGGTAGCTACACCTGCTTTTTGTTCAATTGCACTAAAATCTATAGCTGGTATTTCATTTGAGAAGAATGCTTTATATTTTGCTGCCAGTTCGGGGTTTTCAGCTTCCCATTTGTATTGTTCAGCTTTTTTCAGGGCAGCTGCTTTAATCTGTTCTTCCTGACGTTTAGCATACAATTCTTTAACATCTGGAAAAATGACAAACGGATTTGCCGGGTCACCGCCTAGGTTGGCAATCGATTTTTCGAACGAAGCGCCCGCTTCACCCAGGGGCATACCATGGGTTGCACATTGACGTTCGTAGTTGCTGCCGTCGTCTTTAACTGCACCTTTGCCCATGATGGTTTTTCCAATAATCAGGGTTGGTTTTTCAGTTTCGGCATTGGCTGCTTTTAATGCTCTGCGGATTTCGTCGGTATCGTTTCCGTTAATCGTGACTACGTTCCATCCCCACGCTTCATATTTCTTTGCTGTATCTTCCGAAGTTACTGAATCTGTTCCTGTCGAAAGCTGTATGTCGTTCGAGTCGTAAAACATGATAAGGTTGCTGAGCCCAAGGTGGCCTGCCAGCCTTCCGGCGCCCTGCGAAATTTCTTCCTGAATTCCGCCGTCGGAAATAAAAGTGTAGGTTTTGTGTGCCATCCATTCGCCAAATCGGGCAACCAGAAAACGTTCGGCAATGGCTGCTCCAACGGCCATAACATGACCTTGTCCGAGCGGCCCAGATGTGTTTTCAATGCCACGTTCAACATCAACTTCGGGATGGCCGGGTGTAACGCTTCCCCATTGGCGGAAGTTGGCACAATCGTCCATGCTGAATTTGCCAATCAGGGCTAACTGTGCATAAAGCATCGGCGACATATGCCCGGGATCGAGAAAGAAACGGTCGCGGTTTGCCCATTTCATATCCGATGGGTCGTAATTCAGAAACTCGCTGTAAAGGATGTTTATAAAATCGGCGCCGCCCATTGCACCTCCGGGGTGACCCGACTTGGCTTTTTCTACCATAGCAGCAGCCAGGATTCGAATATTGTCGGCGGCTTTGTTAACGATTGTATTGCTCATTATTCTAATGCTTAAAGTTTATTATGAATAAATTGGATTACAAATAAATAATCGGTTTTTTAAAACGGAAAGCAAAGATAAAATTATTCTGGTATCAAAAAAAGGGTTGGTGCAAACCTTTGCATCGATTTAATATAAACAAAAAAATATGGTACCGGGCCCCTAATATCTTTTCAGAAATAAAATACAGGTATTCTTACTGTTTGCGTTGAATCGCCCAATTCAAAAGCGAACCATTCAAACTCAGGCTTCCTGCGTTTTTTGAATTCATAATTTGAAAATCCAAAACCTTCGCAGGGTACGAACAGGCAATAATCGATTTTCCCGTTCCTGTTTACATCATCGAAAAGGGCAATGCCATAAGTGCCTGGATCAAGGTCGGAAATTGAAACAGTTATTTTGTTGATTTCGAGGCCAGCCTTTTTAAAAAGGTATGTACGATAAGGTGTTTCAGCAGCAAATGTTTCCTTGTCGCGGTATACGGTAAGGTTGATCAATCCTTCATTGGTTTTTAGGGGATATATATCAATTTTTAGGATTTGAGCATATCCGGCAAGGGAAACAGAAAGATGAAACAATCCCAAAATGAATATGTGTTTCAGTTTATTCATTCCCTGAAATTTATGAATTCTTTTCGTTTTATTCCACATAAATAAAAACATATTCGTTTTTAGTCATGCTAACCGGGTTTTTTGAAATTCTTCCAGTACAGTACATGCATGGTTTTATGTGTGAGGCTATAAATGCGCTGATTGAAAAGATCGTATCCCAAAATAAACGCAGCAGATCATTGTTCAATCATGGCTGGTGAAAACCTTGCTTCAGGCAGTGTAGAGCCTATCTGGAGCTGATCGACAGCCATAACTGACGACCGGCCATTCTGCTCGTTCTCCATTTTCATGTGATAGGCAAAATAGCTATCGTTCGACTGCAGTTTATATTCCGAAATGGTTTGTGTACGTAATAACTCCCCAGCCCGGTTATAATATTGAATTTTTTGTGTGAGGTTATTTTCTTTTTCAATGAATGCAATTCGCTTGCTATACCCGTATTCGTTTTCCAGGGCTGCGGTTTTGCATGACGATTCAATTTTCCAGCAGCTCAACCTATTGACAATTTCCTCCCCGGCAAGGGTGTAGGTGAAATCGTCGAAGTTTGGTTTGCTCATATCGGCGTTGGTAAATTCGGTACCCATAAAATATTTCCCCTTTTCGCTGCTTACTATTCTGCGGGTTTTCCGAAGCGCCGGCATAAAAATCCACATGTCGTCGTTCCGGTCTTCATAATCGTATACAAGCAAAGTCGTTCCCTTGACATCGGCGGGTTCGATGAAACGGATCATCATTTTGGTCACATCACCAAATTTCCTTGTAACCGTTGTGATTTTCCGGGTACGTTCATCTCCGCGGGCATTATAAATTTTCAGGTTTGAAACCATTTCCATAGATTTCAGGTTGATGGCATTCTCGGCTTTTTTACTGATACTGCGGGCATCCTGTGCAATTATCCATCCACAGGAAAGCAACATTGCAAGTAGTAATGCTATTTTCTTCATCTGATTGTATTTTAAATTTATACTGTTCTTTTTTCATTCTTCAATTTCCTGTAAGATTTCTTCTTCCTGAACGTTTTCCCTTTTCAGGGTTTCTTTTCTGTCACTTTTTAAAGGATGTATGTATGATGAACCTTCAGAACCCAGGAAACGGGGAGCCGCGACCATGCAAATAGCGGGAACGAGAACCAATGCACAAAGAAGGCATAGTAGCAATGAAAGAATTATTAATGTTGCAAACATTTTCAGGTAAGGAAATGCTGAAAAATACAGGACAGCAAATCCTAGAATAACTGAGAATGCGTTGATCACAATTCCCCTTCCTGTAGTTCGTAATGTGTTACTGATTGCTTCAGGGTATTTTTTTCCTTCAGAAAGTTCATTTTTGAGCCGCCAGAAAATATGGATGGTATAATCTACGCCCACACCAATTGATATGGAGGATAGGAGGGCGGTTACAATGTTGAGCTGAATTCCGGTAATACCCATAATGCCAAAAGTGCAGATTACCGCAAACACAAGGGGTAAACTTCCGATTGCGCCGGCAACAGCATTTTTAAAGATAAGGGCTAACAACAGGAAGATGGCAAACAGCGCGAATACGAGTGAATAAATTTGTCCGATGGTTATGGAATGCGCCATCTCTTTTTCTGTAAGGCTGAAACCTGCAACCACCTTCTTTGCCGGGTCGTCTTTTGTGAGTGTCTCAATTTTGTTGATCACCCGGTTCAATGTTTTCATGTCATCGGCATGAAACTGGATCGAAAGCAGTCCTTGAGTGTAATCGAAATTAACAATGCTTTCAAAATCATCGGGATCACCGCTCATTGAATAGAGGAGTAAATACTGGGCTATGGCATCCCTGCTGTCAGGAATTGCATTGTACCCCTCTGTCCCCTGATCGTTTAGTGCACGGCTCATAATTCGCATTATGGTCGATAACGAATTTACATTTCCTGTTTCGGGCATTTTTTTCAATTCACTTTCGTAATAGTCGAGCCGCTTAAGCAATTCAGGGTCCTGCATATCTCCCTCAAACATAACCGAAATGAAACGTGTACCGCCAAAGTGTTTATTGGCGATTTGGATCGATTGATTATAGGGGTGTTTTGGTGAAAGTACCCTGTCGTTGTTCGAAGCCACCTTTAGAAAAAAGATACCTGAACCAACAACAAATAGGAAAACTGCAAAAATTGTAATTGTTTTTCGTGGAGAATGGTTTATGAATATTGCCACACGGCTAAGCACCTCGGTTATTATTCCGTTTTTGTTTTCAGAAAAAGCTTTATGCGAGGCTCCTTTTTTCATGGTTGACATGATGGCCGGAATAAAAGTTAAACTCAACCCCAGTGCCAATCCAACCCCAAGTGCACTTACCACACCCATTTGTCGGGCAGGTATCATAAGGTGGGTAACCAGGCCCAGTATGCCTACAATGGTTGTTAGTCCAGTCAGAATAATGGGTTTTCGCAGGTTCTGAAGTGTTTTTAACACGATGAGCGACATGCTCCAGCGTGGATGCTTTACATTTAACTCCTGATAACGGGCCACGAAGTGAACACCATAATTGTTGGCGATCGCGATCATCATGATGGGGATGAGAACCCCGATTATGCTTAAATCCCATTTTAACAGGGGCAGCATGCCCATCGAGACAACAGATGAAACAATTACAACAGTAATAGGTAACCATACCCCCCTGAATTCCTTGAACGATATGAACAGGAAAAAAATCATCACCAGCAGCGCAAGTGGTAAAAGGATGGTTAAATCGCGGGATATTTTATTATTTGCTTCGTAACGCAGGTACGACATACCGTTAAAGTATACTTTTTCATCACCCGGGTATTTGTCAATTAATTGCCTTAGGCCATCAATCAATTCCTGGTCATCCACATTGTCGGTAATTTTCAGTATAATCATTGCATACCTGAAATCGTCGGATATAACCGTACGATATGCCAACTCGTTTCCACGGATTGATTCACGCAATTTTTCTGTGGATTCTTTTGTGTCAGGGATCATCTCAACCTGAGGATCAACAATCATCATTCCATCATCACCCCTGATGTCTTTCATGCTGAAAAGGGAAATTACTTCATCGAAGTAACCCATCCGGTTAAGCTCGTTATCAATATCCTTTAATCGTTTTAAGGTTGCCTGTTTAAGGATGTCGTCACTTTCGAAAAGAATTAGAAATGGTTCAGCCTTTCCAAAACTTTCCTCAATAATGGCAGCGCTTGTCTTCGATTTCATGGTTTCAGGAAAATACGTTTCCAGGTCGGAGTTGATTTTTACCTTCGATAACAAAATTGTTGAGATGATGGTTAATACAACCGGTGTTATGATGAACCACCAACGGTTCCTGACGATGAATTTTTCTTGTTGCATGAACAGTTATTTATTAAAAAGAAGCTTTAAATTCCAGAAACGCACCGTTCATAATGGGTGATGTCTGGTTGAAAATTGAACCATCGGGGCCTTCCATAAACATATAACCTGACGAAATGGATAAACCGTTACCAATACTCAATTCAATTTTGGGCCTGATCAGGTATTCTTCTGTTGTAATGTTATAAAAACCTGAAAATTCAACATTTAAGGTTTCCCTTATAAAGCGGCCACTAATTGTTGCCGATATGGCATGATGGAACTTTTCATCCTGTTTGAAAATTTTACGGTTATAAATTTCTGCCTCGTAGTAAACAGTTTCGGTGGCATATTGCATTAAAGCCATAGGATTGGTTGGGTCGGTGAGTTCAGGTTCAAACAGCGGGTTATAATCAGGTACATAGTTGCCAATATACTGGGCAAGCAAGGTAATATTTCCAATACTGTACTCCAATGCCGTAACATACGACAATCCCAGGCTGGGTATATAAATTTTATCATCTTCATTTTCGGTAAAGTTGTAAGCTGCTTCATTCCTCCATATTACAGGGCCTATGGGCAAAGCCATATCAAAGCCTGCTGTGCTTTTCTGATAAAATGCCGGGATAAATGTGATTACAGGTTCACCGGTATCGAATGAAATGCTGTTTACATCGAACCCGTAAAAGGGATCATAGCCCCTGAAATACGAAAAAGAAAAACCAATGCCGCTGAATTCGAAATTCAGACGTGATGCAAGGCCCGCATTTTTAAATGTTTTCTCAGGTAATATTTCTTCAACAAAGGATGCGTTTTCGCCAACCCTGAAAAAGTTATACCTGTAAATTGAAGGACGAAACACTGGGAGGGCAATAATCTCCCAGTTAATGGTATGTGTAATCCTCCAGTTGGCACGGAGCATGAGGTTTGGCATAAGCTGGTCGTCTGGGTTTCCCGAAAAAAAGAAATAATTCATGGGCGTTACATTATTGGTAGGGTTAAAGCCATCGGTACGTCCCCAGGTAATTATTTGTTCTCCCAGAAAAATATCGAGGGAATTTGAACTGTATCCGGCATAGGCCTCTTTAATCTCAAGTTCATTCCGCCTTTCATTATATGCATAACCGCTTCGGAAACGTATATCGGATGAAAAACGGATATTGCCTGTTTTAAGGCCTGCTTTCAGCGATACCTCACCGAAACCATTTGTAATATCATATGTTTCACCGGCACCGTATACCGAACCCCTCACATAGCCATTTAATGAAAAGGAGTTTTTCGTGCCGGTATTTTTAACAGATGAATCAAATAGGCTTTGGGCGTTGACTGAAACGCCCGCGAAGAAAAACAAGAATATTGCAGCCGGGAAAAAATTCTTCATTTTAAAACTTTTTTCTGCAATGTATGCACCGATGCCTGCAATATGGTTCAGGATTTAAAAATCGTACCAGGTGTTGTTGTACGGAATATCAAAGTTTGAAAAGTTGTACCATCATTTACTGCTTAGGCGCAAAGGTTTAATGTGGAAATCTCATTTTATCATCTAAACAGGAAGCTGAAAATTGATGAACAACGTTTGCAGAGAAAAGGGTAGTGTTAATTTGACATTGATTTGAATTGAGCAGGCGTTTGCCCTGTTATTTGTTTAAAGACAGAGAAAAATGTCGACTTGCTGTTAAAGCCGCATTCATAACCAATGGCCTCGATTGAGTATAGGTTTTTCGGGTCGTTTAATTTCTTTTTCACCTCGTTTACCCGGTATTCGTTTACAAACTGAAAAAAGTTTTTACCCAAAACGCCGTTCAATACTTCGGTAATGTGGTGTTTGGGTATTTCAAGTTTTTCTGAAAGAATTGACATGCTTAGGTCTGGATTAAGATAGGGGGTTTCTGTATTGAAATACTCAAGAATTTTTTTCTGAATTTTTTCTTTTGTTTTTTCATTCAGAAAAGAACTTTGTAAACGGTCGGGTTTGCTGTTTTTTGCTGTTGTATGTGAAAACAGTTCTTTTTGTTTTAAACCGTAAAACCCGAAAATGTAAATAAAAATGAGTAAAACTGAATAGTTGTAAATGGTCAATGAAAGGGTGTCGAGAAAGATAACGTTGAACAGCCCCCATAAAAATACGGTAAAGCAGTACAGGATGTAAAGAACGACAATGAAAAGTACCCATCCAACCTTTTTAAACATGTCGATGGTAGAAAATTCATCTTTTATTTTCCGTCGGTGTTTGGTAAGATCAATGCCTGTAAGGGTGAGGTAAACCACCCACGAAACAATGCCAAAAATGCCGAATGACAACCTGAACCACAGGTTTTGATCGGGCTGGAAAAAGGTTTCAAACGATTGGGGTTCTTTAATGATCCAGGCCGTAATTTTAAAAAACAGGTAGGGCAAAAGGTGCGCAAGTTGTTTCCACTTTAGCCTGAAAACGGGGTTGGTAAGCGACCGTGTATAAAGGTATATGGCCGGGTTAAGCATTAAAAATGAGTTGCTAAGAAGTACAAAGTTGGGGAAGATGCTCGATTCAAGACCAAAAGTTAAAAACTCAACGGCAAGTATAAAGAGCAGGGTTGAAAGAAGTTTATCCGAAACACTTCGGTTTTCTTTGCTCAGGGTTAGAATCCCCGAAAACAAAGCTTGTGAAAGCCCTATCCATGCAATTACATCCATGGCCTAAATTTACACAGTTATGGGAATCAAAAAAAGGGATCGAAAGGTTTATTTCACGGTTAAAAATAATTAATCGCCCTTTGGTGTATATTTTCTCTTGAAATATTGATAAGTAGCCATTTGTGAGCACACTGTTTTTTTGTTGTTTTGTATGCGGATATTTTCACCCTTCAGCCCAATAGTCGATGCTTTTACGTTGTCGGAAAGTTGTATGTTAAGAATGTCGAGTATTTCTTGTTTTAGTTGATGGTCGAAAACCGGAAAAACACATTCAACCCTGCTGTAAAGGTTTCTTTTCATCCAGTCGGCCGAACCCAGGAATATTTTCGCATTGCCATTGTTATGGAAATAGAAAACCCTGGCATGTTCCAGAAAACGGTCGATGATTCTGATTACCCTGATATTCCTGCTATATTTTTTGCCGGGTTTTAAAATGCATATACCCCGAATGATCAGGTCGATTTTTACTCCCTTCTCACTTGCATGGTAAAGCATGTTAACCATGTGTGGGTCTTGCAGCCCGTTCATTTTAAGAATGATGTATCCTTTGTTGCCTTGTTTCACATTGCTGATCTCATTATTGATTAACTGGCCAAACCTGTGCACAAGGTTGAAGTTTGGTACAAGTAGATGTTTAAAACTGATATCTTGTTTCAATTCCTCAAAATAAAGGAACATATTTTTAAGGTCGGATATTATTTCATCGTTAGAAGTAAATAAACCGTGGTCGCAGTATGAACGGGCAGTTTTTTCGTTGAAATTACCTGTTCCCAGGTATGCCTGATCCTTAAGGTGAGGGTATTTTTTTTTGTCGCGGATGATCATTGCCAGTTTGGCGTGTACTTTTACACCCGGTAAACTGTAAATGATATTTATGCCTGCTTTTTTCATTTCGGCAGCATACAGCAGGTTGGCTTCTTCGTCGAAGCGGGCTTTAAGTTCGACAAATACGGTTACTTTTTTGCCTGATTCAGCCGCGTTCATGAGCGAGTTTACAACCGATGAGCGATCAGCAACCCGGTATTGGGTAGCTTTGATTTCGTTTACCGAAGGGTCTTGTGCGGCTTGTTCCAGAAACCGTAAAAAATAATCGAAAGGCTGATACGGGACATTTAAAAGGAAATCTTTTTGTTGAATGGCTGAATTCATCGATATGGCTTCGTCAAGCTCGGGTATTCTTACCGGGAGAAGTTTTTCATATTCAAATTCGGGTGAAAGTGGGTTTGGGAAGGTGAAGAAATCGCGGAAATTGTGGTAAGTCCCGCCGCCAACCAGTATGTCTGATTCAATTTTGAAAGTTTGCATTAAATACCTGAGAATTTTTTGGGGCATTTTCTGGTCGTATAAAAAGCGGTTGGGTTTACCAAGTTTTCTTGATGAGGAAATGTTCTTTATGGCTTCAATCAGGTCTTCTTCGTCATATTCATCATACTCCAGGTCGGCATCGCGTGTGAGCTTTACCGAAAACCAGTCAATAACCCTGTACCCGGGAAAAATTTTATTTGCATGGCGCATGATCACATCTTCGAGAAACATGATGTAATGTTTACCATCAATGGGCTGTAATTCGATAAAACGTGATATGTCATGGTCGGTTGGGATTTTTATAAGCCCGTACCTTATGTTTGGATTCTTGTCGGGATTTTGCGCTGACTCTTTAACCACCATTTCAAGCGCGATGTAGGTATGCCCGGTTTTTAAAAATGGCCTAATCCGTTTTTTTATCAGAAGAACAGGCTGAAGGGTGCTAAGTATTTCTGTAATGAATATCTCTTCAATTTGTTCGGTGTGGAGGGGGCTTAATGATGAAGTTTTATCAAGAAGTATAATGTTATTTTTACGCAACTCGGGAATGATTTCATTATCGAACAAATTGTGAAAATCGAGTTGAAAAGCTGTAACCAGATCGTTTATCTGGTGTAATATTTTTGCAGGGTTTACCTGTTCAATTTTATCACTTAACACATCGGCGTTTTTAAGCAACTGACGGTAATAACTTACCCTTACCTGATAAAACTCTTCCAGGTTGTTTGAATAAATTGCCAGGAATTTCAACCTTTCGTAAAGGGGCAGTGTACTGTCTTTTGCTTCTTCCAAAACCCTGTGGTTAAAATATAGCCAGCTGATATCGCGGTTAAAATATTTGTATTTGGCCTTCATCCTTATCTTCCCCTTTATATTTATGCAATTGTATAATTAATTACCCGTACGGAACCAATGTTTGAACATAGTATAACGGATTTAAAATAATTTATAAAAACAATTAAATTTCAATTACATTTAAGTATTCCAGTTTTCTTCTTCGGTATGTACTAAAATAACATTAACCGGGAATTTTTTTTTGAGCCATTCCCCCATGTCTTCGGCCTGGAATACCGACCGGTGTTGCCCGCCGGTGCATCCAAAGCTTACAGCAAGGTGGTTAAATCCCCTTTCCAGGTAATTGTTTATTGATATTTCTATTAGGTTACGGGCTTTCTCCTGAAATTGTTTCACATCGGGAAACTGTTCCAGATAATCGGTAACTTTTTTATCCTTCCCTGTCAATTGTTTAAATTCTTCCATCCGGCCCGGATTGGGCAACCCCCTGCAATCGAACACGAACCCGCCACCATTGCCTGATGGGTCGGCCGGTATACCCTTCTTATATGAAAAGGAGCTTACGCGTATTGTGAGTTTGTCTGAAGGTATGTCGTAAGTTTTCAATAATGCCGATTGGCTGCATGCCATCGATACTTTTTCAATTTCAGGAAGTTCAATGCCGATGCCCTTTTTATCGATAATTTCGTTCAGGTTTGAAAGCGCAATGGGAATACTGCTTTGAAAATTTGGTTTGCCTTCAAAAATGCCCCTGTAACCATACGCGCCCAGTGCCTGCAAAATCCTGATCAGTGCAAAGGCGTAAAAATAGGTTGAAAAAGATTCTGTGTTTACCGATTTTTCTTGTTTGATCAAGTTAATATAAAATTCGAGAAGCACTTCCCGTCTGGTGGGGTTAAGGGCTGTTTTAGGGCTGTACAGGAGTGAGGCAATGTCGTATTGCAATGGGCCTTTCCTGCCTCCCTGGTAGTCGATAAACCAGGGTTCGTTATCAATTACCATTATATTCCCTGGTTGAAAATCGCGGTACATGAAATAACCTGTCGGGGCTTCGAGCAAGAATTCGGCAAGCCTTGCAAAATCATCCTCAAGCACTTGTTCATCGAAGGGAATGCCAGCGAGCTTTAAAAAATTGTATTTGAAATAATTCAGGTCCCACATAACCGACTGCCTGTCGAAAGCTTCCCTGGGGTAACATTTTGAGAAATCGATTTTTCTTGCACCCTCCAGTTGCATTGTTTTTAGCTGGATAATTGTTTTTTTGAGTACACATAGGGGTGAGCGTTCTTCTTCTGAGTATTCTGTAAACCTGTTTCTTTTTATCCTGTCAGCGAGTGATTCATTGCCTAAATCGGTTACAAGGTAATGTTTCCTGTCTTCTGATACCGCCAATATTTTGGGTGCTTTTATGCCAATTCTCTCAAATGTATCCGTAAAACTGAAAAAAGCTTCGTTTTCTTTTACATTCAGGTTGTGCACGCCCATCGCGGTTACATTGCCATTGGCTAACCTGAAGTATGACCTTTCTGAACCTGAGCGGGGTAAATTGTTAACGGACAATGGCTTCTTTTTAAAGGTTTTTTCGAAAATTGAAGCAAGTATGTTTATGGAATCGCGTTGGTTCATTGCAGTTGGTTTATTGTTATGCAAGTTATTCAAATCTTTCTTCACAATCAATGATTTTGAAGAAACATCCTTTGAAATTGGATTGGCTAAGGTTTATCTGACCTGAGAAAATAATAATTAACTATAAAAAAACATAGGCCAGTATTATTGCAAATACCAGTGCAGGAATCATATTTATTACCTTAATTTTCCTGATCTCCAAAATAGAAATCGCCAGGCCCACAAGCATGAGCCCTCCAACTGCCGACATTTCGTTAACCACAGTGTCGGGCATTAAATTGCCAAGCCAGAATGAGAGTAAGGTAAGCCCTCCCTGGAAAATAAGCAGGGGCAAAATTGAGAAAGCCACGCCAATGCCCAGCGCCGATGCAAGGGCAACAGAACTAAACCCGTCCATGACCGATTTGGCAATTAAAAGGTCCGATTTCCCCTGTGTGCCCTCTTCAAATGCCCCGAGAATGGTCATCGAACCCATACAGAAAAGTAAGAATGCCGAAATCATACCCTCCGAAAAAGTTTCGTTTTCCGACTTGATCTTTCTTTTAACCCAGTTACTGAATTT
The DNA here is from genome assembly GCA_016931385.1 of Prolixibacteraceae bacterium. GTDB lineage: Bacteria > Bacteroidota > Bacteroidia > Bacteroidales > Prolixibacteraceae > DAIMEA01. Next base: position 22,132 of record JAFGEV010000391.1, on the reverse strand, counting down.
GTGAATGTATTTGTCAATGTCGATTAATTCGCCGATAGCAGAGCCTATAACCATACTGAAAATCATGATCAGTATCTGGTTTGTTTTCATAGCCATGGTAATGCCAATATATAAGGTAAATAATCCAATGGCCTGAAAAATAATTTTTACAATTCTGTGGGGAAGTTTCGAGTGAAAAAAGAAACCCAGAAGGCTGCCTGCAATTACTGTTGCAATATTTACCAGTGTGCCCAGAAGAAGCATATAGTTTTGTTATTTTAGGTTAATAATTTAACTTGTGAGAGTAAATAACATCTTATGCCGAAGGTAAAAAAAATTGTTGCAATTACTTTAAAAGTATTCAGGGTTTTCATTGTGTCTGCGGGCATTTTGTTTACACTAATGCTTCTGTTGGCTTTTACTTCGCTACCGTTTTGGATGCGTTATAACCTGGGTAAATCGAAAGCGTGGGTTCCTGACAACACGAAAACAATATTGTTAATGGGTGGAGGAGGCTTTCCAAGTGAATCGGTTTTAATGCGCTTGCATTATACAGTTGAACTTGCCAAAGAATTTCCCTTTGCCAAAATTGTTGTTGCAATCCCAGGAGATACGCTGAACAGGGTTAGTACAGTTTGTCAGGTTAAGTATGCACTGGTTGAAAGAGGCATTGGCACGAGCAGGATTGTTTTAGAACCTATAGGTTTAAATACCCGTTATCAGGCAATTATGGCTTATAAATTGTATGCAGAGGGAAAATTCAGGCAGCCATTGGTTTTGGTCACATCGCCCGAACATTTGTACCGCGCGGTACTAACATTTCGCAAAGTTGGATTTGAAGATGTGACCGGCCAGCCTTCGTCTGAGTCGATGCTTGAAACCGACCTCAGGTTTGATGAGAACCTGCTGGGAGGAAACACAACCCTTGTCGAAGTAGGGGGGTCGATACCTTTGAGGTACAGGTTTTGGGATTACCTGAAGCTTGAAGTTGTTGTTGCCCGCGAGTACCTGGCAATTGTTTATTATAAGCTGAAAGGATGGATATAAAACCGATTTTTAAAATAGTAAGCCCTTGGTTCGCAAACTCCCAATGGCTCTTTTTTTATATATCGGCATAAAAAAATCCGCCTGTCAGAGCGGATTTATCAGAATCGTAAGAATGAATGTGTCGGGTTTTAATCCCCGTTTTTTTCAAGTTTATTTCTTAAAAGATAGGCAACAACCAATGCAAGGCCTCCAAATAACAGGATCATCGAGAAGTAGGCTGCTACATCATTTATTCGGGTCGATTCGGCAAGAATATCGGCGGCTACAATACCAAGTGCCAAACCAATAAAAAACAATCCGTACTTAAACGTATTGTAGCGGTTAAATCTCATTTTTTTCTGAAATAATGAAGGATCAGCGCCCTTGTCGATCAGCGCCATTTTTTCTTTATGCCTTGCCGATACGGCGATGTATACAATCCCGAAAACAGCGGCAAAAAATCCAATAGGTATTAAAATATCTTCCATGACTATTTATTTAAATGGTTAATTAATTTTTCGAACTCGACCTTTTGACGCAGGTTATTTCATCAGGTTACAAAAAAGTGTGATTTTTTTTGCCAGTGGTTGAAATAACAATTGTTTTTTGAGCCCTTGTTTAATAAGAGATATTGCTCTTTTCACCATGCTAAAGCATAGTGTTAGTAATGCGATTTGCTGAGCAGTACAGCTCTTCCACTAACCCCGCCTTTCAAGGGGGGGATTAAACCACGATGACTATTATCCCGGGCTTCAGCCCATAATGACTTTAACCTGTATCCCAAAAAAAAACTTTTTGTATTGTTGTAACCAATTTCAGATATTTACGTCAAACTTTGCAGATGACAGACGACAGCGTTTATATACAGAACGTTTTAAAAGGAGATAAAGCTGCCTATTCGTACCTGGTGGACAAATATGCCGATATGGTATATTCCCTGGCTTTTAAGCTGATCAGGAATGAAGCCGATGCCGAAGACCTTGCACAGGATGTTTTTATTGAAGTGTATAAGTCGTTGTCAAAATTCAGGGGAAAATCGAAATTTTCAACCTGGGTTTACCGGATAACATACAATAGGGCCATTTCGTTTTTAAGAAAGAACAGGCCTGAATTTTCATCGCAGGATGAAGTGTTCCTTGAAAACAAAGGAGGAAGCGAAGTTCAGTTTGATTTGTTAAATGAAACGGATGATCCTGAAAAGGTGCTTCAGAATGCAATTAAAAAACTGGCCGATGATGAGCAAATGATGCTGGCTTTGCATTATTTCGAAAACCAGTCGATTGATGAAATATCAAAGATTATGGGCATCAGCGTATCAAATGTAAAAATAAAGATGTTCAGGAGCCGGAAAAAGTTGAAAGAAATTATGCAGCAAGCGAATGTTGAAATTACATTTTGAATAGTTAATTTTGATGTTATGAATGAAGAGTTGAAAAAAGCGTTGGAAAATGAGTTCGTCAGGAAAGCCCCGAAAGGATTTTCCGACAAGGTGATGGACAAGATATTCGAAATCAGGCAGGCAATTATTGTGAAACCCCTGATATCGAAATGGGGATGGTTTGCGATTATTGTTGCATGTATGGCTTTTATTGCCTTCCTCTTTAAGCTTCCTGTTACCGAAAAAGAACCAGTAAACAATCCACTTATGCCTGTTTTAGAAACAATTACACAACAGGCCGAAAAAATTTCCTTTCAAATGCCCGATTTCCTTTTAAATGCGAATATTATGCTTTTGGTTTTTGGGGTGAGCATTGCCATACTGCTGTTGGTTGGGTTTGACAGGTTATTGTTTAATAAAAAAAGGTAGGAACTGATATTGGGGCTGGATTCTTGATTTATTCCGGATATTTGATATTGGATGTTAGAAACTTGATACAGTTATTGCCAGCCGTTCACGAAAAATTCGGAATTGACGAAACCGATTTCTGAGCTTGCCAAAGCATGGAATTTAAAAAATTGATATCAAAAGGGGGCAGCAAGATTTAAATCTTGCTGCCCCTTATTTTTTCAGTCTGGGGCTTTTTTACCTAATGGAGCTTAAGCCACTTTTTCTTAATTTTCTTTTTCGGCGGGGGAAACAATGAAGCTGTTAAGCACAACCTCGGTAATGTAATGTTTTTGTTTGTTTTTGTCTTCGTACTGACGATAGGTTAACTTGCCTTCCAATGCAACTTCTTTTCCCTTGCGCAGGTGTTTTTCAACAAAGTCGGCCTGCTTGCCCCAGGCTACTACATTGTGCCATTGTGTGCTGGTAGCTTTGTTCCCGTTACCGTCTGAATAGGTTTCGTTGGTTGCAACGGTGAACTTTGCTACTTTTTTACCACTCTCAAAATTTACAATTTCGGGATCCATTCCTAAGTTGCCCACTAACTGTACTCTGTTCCTTAAAGTTGTCATAATCGTATGTTTTAAATGTTAATAATAAATTTTGACGGAACAAAGTTGCAACACCCTGCAAACACGATTCGGTTAATAAGCATTTAGAGTTGTTTGTTTTTCGTTTAAATTCATTTGTAAGTGTTTAAAATTGAATATATATTTGTTTATCTGACTTTTAAAAAAATAAAACAATGAACAAAAAACGCTTATGCCCGGTATGTAATGAACCCATTATCGGGCGGATTGACAAAAAATTCTGTTCCGACCAGTGCAGGAACACATTTAACAACCAACGTTACAACTCCACAAACAGTTGTGTGCAAAAAATCAACCGAACGTTGAAAAAGAATTATTCGATATTAACTGCGCTCAATACCCAAGGAAAAACAAAGGTATCGCGCTCGAAGCTCCTGTACGAAGGTTTCGACTTTAATTATTTCACCAGTATATACGAAACACAAAAAGGGAATATGTACAAACTTTGTTACGACGAAGGATATTTGCCCCTAAACGATGATGCTGTTTTACTTATTCACTGGAAAGGTGGGGAGTAAAAGTTTGGAATATCGGGTTTTTATATCAGAGATTATAATGTATGACCCCATGGAGGATTTTTAATTCTTTTTTAGTTTGCTATAACAAATCTGACGGATTATTTCATTATCAATATAGACGCAAAAAATGACAGATTCAGGATATAAAAAACATAGGGAAAAACATTTAGCCTGGCTTAAAAAGAAATACCGGGATAATGAGGAATTCAGGGAAAAAGCTAAGGAAAAATACAGGAACAGGTATCATACCGATCCTGAATACCGGGACAAAACGCTTCAACGCGCAAAAGATCGTTATCACAACGACGAAAACTACCGACAGGCAACCATTGAACGTGGGAGAAAAAGATGGGCAAACAGGAAGAAGGATGATTAGGTAAAACGGGATTACAATCATGCGAAAGTTTAAAGGATTTGTTGGGAAATGGACTATTGCAGATGATTTTGTATTGTGGCTTTGCTGATTTTATTTGAAAATCAGCCCCCAATTTTTTTTAATCCATTCCGGCTCAAAAGAAAATTAAGGTTGAAGCTAAATCGTTAGGTGGTACAAAACGCCGATCGGTTTGCTTCGATACTGCCAAAGGTGAAGTTTATTATAAAGAAGATGATTCAGACCAAATGCTATTGTAGAGATATGAAGCATAAAACTATTCATTTTTAACCTATTGAAATAATATTCAAAAACCCTGTTTGGGAATTGTATACAAGGAATAGTCTTATTAAATTAGGGAAGTTATTCATTGAAAGAATAAAAAATGAACAGCATGAAACCTGCAAGTAATTCAGACAGCATTCTCAGATTCCTGCAAGACGGTTTTTTAAGGGCAGATAACGATGGCTATATCACCATGGCCAACGAAGCCATAGCAGTTATGTGCGGATATTCTTCACCCGAAGAAATGATCGGGATGAATATGAAAATGCTTTATGCAAATCCGGATGAAAGAAATTACATGATTTCTGAAATAAAGACAGAAGGGAAATTGACCAATTATGAGCTTGAATTACAACGTAAAGACGGTTCCCGCTTCTGGAGCCTGAACAATATCAAAACATTCAGAGATGAAAAAGGAAATTTACTGGGAACTGAAGGAGTGATCAGGGATATTTCTAAACTGCGTGAGACCGAAGAAAAGTTAAAACATACCAATAAGGTGCTTGCTTCAATTCGAAATGTAAATCAATTGATAAATGTTGAAAAAGATAAGGCAAAACTGATGCAGGGAATTTGCAATAACCTCACCGAAAATCGAGGTTATTTCAATGTGTGGATCATGCTGTTGGATGACAAAGGCAAATTTGCATCTGTGTATCAGTCCGGCTTGGGTGATGAATTTAAATTGCTTGAGAAGAGGTTGGAAAATAACGATTTCATGAGCTGCACTGTAAAAGCTTTGATGCAGAAAGATGTTGTTGTTATTTCAAATCTCAGGGAAAGTTGTACAGATTGCCCCCTGGCAGAATTATATGAAGAACGCGGGGCCATGACTACTCCGATTATTCATAATGAGAAGCTTTACGGCTTGATTACAAATTCAATCCCAAAGAAATTTATTACTCAATACAATGCCGATCTGTTTAAAGAAGTTGCGAATGATGTAGGCCTCGCGCTGTATAACCTGGATACAACCGAGCAAAAAAGAAGGTTAACAGAAGTTGTGAATTCGCTGCCTCATCCCATTTCCCTTATTTCCTCCGACTACAAATACCTCGCGGTAAATCAGGTTTATGCCGATTTTTACAAGGTTTCAGCAGAGGAAATAACAGGAGTAAAACTTAGTGAGTTCCTTGGTGAAGAAGTATATATCAATGAAGTAAAACCACACCTTGACTTATGCCTTCGGGGTGAGGTGGTTGAATGTGAGCTGCAAACAGTATTTGCTGGAAAGGGCCGTATGTGGATGAAGATGGAATATCATCCCTTTTACGATGAAGACGGAAAAATTACCGGTGTGATGTTGCATGGTTTTGACATTACCAAGCGGAAAAAAATAGAAATAGATCTTAAGCAAAAAAGCCAGTTGCTTAATGATACTGGCGAAATAGCCAGGATTGGCGGATGGGAAGTTGATGTTGCAACAAACAAACTCACATGGTCAGACGAAACATACCGGATACATGAAGTACCAATGGATTATGAACCCATTGTTGATACGGCAGTTAATTTTTTCCATCCCGGGGATAGGCCACTGTTGCTGAAAGCCCTGAAAAATGCTATTGAAAAGGTTGAGCCCTATGACCTTATTTTACGATTTATCACTGCAAAAGGGAAACATCTGATTGCACATACCACATGCCGGCCCGAGGTTAATGATGGCAAAGTAATGAAGCTCAAAGGAACTTTTCAGGATGTTACAGAATGGAAAAAAGCGGAAGAAAAATTACAGGCAGCAAACCAACAGTTGCTGGCCGCAAATCAGCAATTAACCGCAAATGAGCAGCAGTTACGAGCAGCGAATCAACAGCTTACAGCAAATGAGCAGCAGCTACGAGCAGCGAATCAACAATTAATGGCATTAAATCAGCAATTAACAGCAAACGAACAGCAACTACAGGCAAATCAGAAGGAGCTAAAGGAAGAGCGTGACAAAGCTCAACAGTATATGGACATCGCTGGAGTTATGTTTCTGGTCATCAATGAGGACGGAGAGGTCACCCTGATCAACCGTAAAGGGGCAGATATACTGGGATATACACCTGATGAAATCATCGGTAAAAACTGGTTTGATCATTTTATACCGGCTACTGACCGAAAAGAGATCAAACCCATATTTAAGAAAATTATCGCCGGAGAAATCAAACAATTTGAATATAATGAGAACCCCATCATTGCCAAAGATGGAAGTGAGAAAATTATCGCCTGGCATAATGCCATTTTAAAACATAGGAATGGAAAGATTATCGGATCACTGAGTTCAGGTGAAGACATTACTGAGCGCAAGAAAGCAGAAGAAAATATTCTGAACCTGCAAAAACTTTTAAAAGAGGCTGAAAGGATAGGTAATATTGGTGGTTGGGAATTTGACGTGAAGACCATGACACAAACCTGGACGGAGGAGACTTTCCGCATTATGGAGATAGAAACACAGGATGGTGAACCAAAAGTGCCGGATGGTCTCGGATTTATCGATCAACCTTACCGCGACATGGCTGAAAAAGCAATTCAGGAAGCTATCCGGAATGGAACGAGTTATGATCAGGAATGGCTTATAACCACGGCAAAAGGAAATAAACGCTGGGTTCATGCTGTTGCTGCTGCCAATAAGAAAAACAACCAGATAGTCAGTATTTCGGGTTCTTTTCAGGATATTTCCAACCGGAAGAAAGCAGAAAATTCTCTTAAAGAAAGCGAGGATAAATTTCGTTCACTGTTTAATCAATCCCCCCAGGGTATTTACATTCACGATTTAGACGGTCAGATTACGGAAGTAAATCAGGTGGCCTGCCAACAATTAGGGTATACCGAAGAAGAGTTGTTGAACTTATCAGTTTTTGACCTTCATCCTAAATCGGAAGAAACCATCAATCTCCCCAAAGCTGAAATTTTAAAGCAATGGAAAAACTGGAAACCGGGTTTAATCCATACCGTTATTGCCGATCATCGGCGTAAAGACGGAACGGTTTTTCCCGTTGAAGTAACAACGGGCCAGGTACAATTTGGTGGTCGACGTTTGATTTTATCCATGGCTCAAAATATTACCGATCGGAAACAAGCTGAGGAACAATTAAAAGATAGTGAAGCGAAATTCCGTTCTTATGTAAATAATGCACCGGATGGAATGTTCATTGCAGATGAAACAGGCAGATATATAGAAGTAAACCAGGCTGCATGTGAAATTACCGGCTATTCCGAGAAAGAACTTACACAAAAGTATATTCCTGATCTGTTGCAAGAGTCTGAAGTTGAAAAAGGCATTCAGCATTTCAAAGAAGTTCAACAAAACAAATTGGCTCATTGTGAGATCGGTTTTCTTACCAAAAAAGGTGAAAAGCGTTTCTGGCAGGTCGCAGCCGTTAAGCTTTCCAATACCCGTTTTCTGGGATTTGTTAAAGATGTGACTGAACGCAAGCAAGCAGCAGAAGAATTGGAACATAGCCATAAACTCATGCAATACATTATTGAACATACCAATAGTGCGGTGGCTGTGCACGATTTAGATATGCGTTACGTTTATGTGAGCCAGCAATATATCGATCAATACAATCTTAATGGCATGGATATTATCGGTCGTCATCACTACGATGTATTTCCCGATCTTCCGCAGAAATGGCGCGATGTTCATAAAAGAGTGCTAAAGGGGGAAATAATTAGTGCCGATGAAGATGATTATAAAAAAGAAGATGGCACGATAGAATGGACGCGATGGGAGTGCAGGCCATGGTACAATTTAAAAGGCGAAATCAATGGGCTTATTGTTTACACCGAAGTGATCACCGAAGAAAAGAACATGCAGGATGCCCTGAAAGAAAGCGAAGCAAAATTAAAGAACATCATCGAACACAGTACAAATCTTTTTGATAGCCATTCGACTGATGAAAAGGTTTCTTTTATAAGTCCCCAGGTTAGAGAATACCTTGGATATGAACCTGAAGAAGTCATGCAGAACTGGACCGATTTTATAACTGATAACCCTATCAATGAAAAGGCTATTGAATACACCAGGAAAGCTATTCAGACCGGCGAAAGACAACCTACTTACGAACTTGAAATGCTACGGAAAGATGGCCGTAAAATAATTGTTGAAGTTCGTGAAGCTCCTGTAATTGAAAATGGAAAAGTAGTGTCGATAGTCGGTTCTCTTGCCGACATCACGGAACGTAAAATAGCAGAAGAAGCGCTTAAGAAAAGCCGTCGCGATTTACAGGCTATCATTTCGAACTCACCAATTTGCACCAAAATAATCGATGTCGATTTCAATCTTCAATACATGAGTGAGTCAGGCATGAAGCAGCTGAAAATAAATGATGTTGAGGAGTTTTATGGTAAACCCTATCCGTTATATTTTTTCCCTGAACAATTTAAACTGGATATGGCTGAAAAACTGAAAGAAGTTAAAAAGACGCTTAAAACAATGGAACTTGAAGGTGAGCTGGCGGATATCGCAGGAAACAGATTATGGTATCATCACATAATGGCTCCGGTAAAAGATGATAAAGGGAAACTGGAATATATCCTGGTCGTTTCGATGGATATTACCCAGCGAAAGAAAGCAGAGAATGAACTGGTTGATGCCAAAGATAAAGCCGAAGAAAGCGACCGGTTAAAATCAGCTTTCCTGGCCAATATGAGCCACGAAATCCGTACGCCAATGAATGGTATCCTGGGGTTTGCCGAATTATTAAGAGAGCCCGATTTACGAACCGACCAACAACTGGAATACGTTTCGATTATTGAAAAAAGCGGTGAACGTATGTTAAATATAATTAACGAGATTATCGACATTTCAAAAATCGAGTCGGGCACAATGGAAGTGAATTTGAAAGAGGTGAACATAAACAATCAATTAGATTATATGCTTTCCTTCTTTAAGCCCGAGGCTGAACATAAGGGTCTCGATTTGATTTTAAAAAATACTTTAACCGATGAAGAAGCGAAAATAATTACCGATAGCGAAAAAGTCCTTGCAGTTCTCATGAACCTGATGAAGAATGCCATAAAATACACGAATAAGGGTTTTATCGAATTTGGATGCAAATTCACAAAAAACAGGAATGCTAAATTGCTGCAGTTTTCAGTTAAGGATACAGGAGTTGGAATTGCAATTGAGCGGCAAAAAGCAATTTTCGATCGTTTTATCCAGGCCGATATTGAAGACATAAATGCAAGGCAGGGAGCGGGACTTGGCCTGGCTATTTCAAAAGCTTATATTGAAATGCTTGGGGGTGAATTATGGCTTGAAAGCGATCCCGATGGAACATCTGGAGGGAAGGGATCAGTTTTTTCTTTCACAATTCCATACAAACCATTAATGAATGAAGAAACTGAAGCTGCGAAAGAATCAGAAATCGAAGATAATTCTCTTAATCAGAAACTGAAAATGATCATTGCTGAAGACGATGAATCATCAAGGGATTTTATCTCAATAATTGTGAAGGATTTTTCAAAAGAGGTAATCGTTACAAAAACAGGAACTGAAACCATTGAAGCTTGTCGTGCAAATCCCGACATCGACCTGATCTTTATGGATATCCAAATGCCTGAAATGAATGGATACAAGGCCACCGAACAAATCAGGCAATTTAACAAAGACGTGATAATTATTGCCCAAACCGCTTATGGATTAACGGGCGACAGGGAAAAAGCACTGGAAGCCGGTTGCAATGATTATATCGCTAAACCGATTAAAAAGGCAAAATTATTGGAATTGATCCAGAAGTATTTTAATTGAAAGTAAAACGCAAAAAAAAGGGACTGACATTTGAGGCAGCCCCTTCATATTTCTTAAAAGGGTAAATCATCATTGGTTCCGTCCCTTTCCGGTTCGGGAGGTGGAAGGGGCACATCATCGGGCTGGAATGGTGACCCTTGCTGTGCCGATTGTTGCGGAGGTTGTGCCGGATTTATTTTCCATGCATTGATGTTGTGAAACCATTTTCCGTTGTATTCCCTCGATTCAATATTAAAGGAAACATCTACCTCGTCGCCAACCGAAATCCCATTTAGCAATGAAAGTTTATCACCAAACAAAGTAAAGCATACCTTTCGTGGAAACTGGTCATCGGTTTCGATCACGAATTCCTGTTTCGACCATTCGTTTCCAGCTTTGCTGGTTCCAGATTGTGCCGGAAGGAACTGTATAATTTTGCCTTTAATTTCCATTTGCAATAAATTTTTTACAAAAATGATATCATTTACAGTTTATTCAGGTATTTCAATACAAACAGGGTAAATGCCCTGCAATGCTTTCTCTTGTTTGCCTTTCCGCTAACATACACGTAGGCAAAGAAGGTCGTTATTCAACAATTTCGAGCAATTCTACTTCGAAAATGAGGGTTGAATGCGGTGGAATATCCGGGCCTTGCTGCCTTGGGCCGTAGGCCAATTCCGATGGAATGTAAAACTTGTATTTCGAACCAACCGGCATGAGTTGAACGCCTTCTGTCCAGCCTTTGATCACACCTTTTAGCGGGAAGGTTGCAGGTTCGCCGCGGTCAACAGAGCTGTCGAATACTTTACCATCGATGGTTGTGCCATGGTAATGTACCTTAACTGTGTTTTCGGCAGTTGGTTTCGGGCCGTCGCCTTCAACAAGCACTTCGTACTGAAGTCCGCTTTCAGTAACCTGAACGCCTTCTTTTTTAGCGTTTTCATTTAGAAAAGCTTCGCCCTTTTCTTTATTGACCTGGGCTTTCTTATCATTTTCTTCCCTCATGTAAGTGCGGATGAACATATCGGCATCCTGGGAATTTTCAAATAACTTGTTTTCTTTCCCCTCAAACGCTTCAACAAAAGCATTTGCAACAATATTTGGGTTAACATCGGGGAATTGTTTTTGGATATTGTTTCCAATTGAGTTTCCCAAAGCATAGGCTACAGAGTCGGCCCTGGTTTCGATTTTGGCACTTTGCCCGGTAACAGAAATGTTGTTACATGCACTAATTGCAAATGTTGCAACAACGGAAACAGCAATAATTAAACTACGATTTTTCATACTATTAAAATTATTTGTTTTCAAAGGTCCGCCAGCTGGCGGATGGAACTCGCATGCATTTTAATCATACTCTTGGATGTAATTTCTTCACATGCTCGTTTCATTTTATAATAAATTATATGATTTCCAATAATTCTACATCAAATATCAGCGTGCTTTGCGGGCCGATTACCGAACCGCTGCCATGTTCGCCATAGGCAAGGTGGGGAGGAATAAAGAGCCTCCATTTTGCGCCAACACCCATAAGCTGCAATGCTTCAATCCACCCTTTAATAACTCCGTTGACAGGAAATACGGCTGGCTGGCCACGTTCAACCGAGCTATCGAAAACCTCTCCGTTTATTAAAGTTCCATGATAATGGCACTTAACTTTGTTGGTCAGTGAAGGTTTATGGCCATTGCCACTTGAAAGTACTTCGTACTGCAAGCCGCTTTCAAGTTTAATAACGCCTTCTTTTTGTTCGTTTTCAGCCAAAAATGCCTGCCCGATTTTTTGGTTTTCTGCCCCAATCCGGGCTTGTTGGTTTGTAAAATATTCTTCAATCACCCTGTTAGCTTCATGAGGCGGAATGTCAGGTTTCCTTCCCTCCAATACATCTTCAATGGCTTTAAACAAGGCTTTGTACTCAACAGTTTTTATTTGCGACTGTAATAAATTACTTCCAAGGCTTAAACCAATTGCGTAACTGAATTTCCCTACCTGAGTATCAAATGACATAATCAAATTTTTATGCTGCGAAAATAATTAAAAAAGAACAACTTTAAAGGAAAAGCAGGTTTTACCTTTAAAAATTGAGCGTATTACAGGTTTTTAAAAAATATCTTGTTGTGCAGTTTAATTCTTTAAAGTTATGATTTTGTGATTTCTTTTGAGCCTTAGTGACAAAAAAATAATAGTTTCGAAACCGCCAGGTCTCAAAGATTCACAAAACCCTTTTATAAAAAGTATTTTATCTGACTGTCACAATTATTATTTTCTCCCAGTCTCCAGGTCTTATTTTACAGCCCTGATCATTTCCCTTTTCCCCGGGGGGCCGGGAATTTTTTCAACGGAAAAACCAGCAGACATCAAATCGCGACGAACACTGCCTTTTGCACAGTAGGTAACAAAAACTGCACCGGGCTGGCACCTTTCAAATATTTTTTCATAAACCTCTTTATTCCATAAATCGGGTTGTTTGTTGGGGGCAAAAGCATCGAAATAGACCAGATTGAAACGATCAAAGCTGGATAGTCCGACATCACGAAAGTCGGATTTAATTTTTAAAATCCTGAATTGGGAGGTTATGTCAACAAATTGGCCCCATTTGGCTTGATGTATCCTTTGAAAAGCATCGGATAGGTCATGGCCGATTATTTTGCTGTAATTAAGTTGTTCAATTTCATCATTCGTAAGCGGATATTTTTCAACACCGATATAATCAATCCTTATACTTTTTTGAAGGGTTTCACTTAACGTAAGTAATGCATTCAGTCCTGTTCCAAATCCTACTTCCAAAATTGAAATTTCATGCAGGTTAAGTAAATTAAGCCCCGATTCAATAAATACATGTTTCGATTCTGTAACTGCGCCGTTGGTTGAATGGTAGGTTTCATCAATGCCTTTAACGGTCAAAGTGTGTGAACCGTCGGCGGTTGTTATTATTTGCCGCTCAAATGTCATGGCTTATTTGATCTTAAGCAGGTCTAAGATTTTTTTCTCGTAGCTTTCCGAAAGGGGAATTGCACCTGTTCCGGCTAAGTTTATGACCAGTTCATAACCCTTTTTTGCTTTTCTGACCAGTTTTACATTTTGTATGTTTACTGAATATTTTCTGTGGCAACGATAAACCGGATAGTCGCGGAATACCTTGTCGAGGTTTTTCAGACTGTTTCGGATCATGAATGTTTTTTTCCGATCATTATCGTTATAATATATATTTACATAGTTGTCGTTTGATTCTAAATAGAGCAGGTCGCTGCTTTTGATAGTTAAGCGCAGCACTCCTTTTTCGTCTTTGAACGGGATAAATACATCGGAGGGATCCCTGAACTGCGACCTGATCTGGTCAAATTTCCGTTTTATATCTTTCCACGAAAAGAAAAGAATGCTTATGATATAAGGGATCAACAATATAAGTGATGTGTTCTGAACAGCATTAGTCATAAGTTTTACGGCTGATCGTTGGTCATTCATGATATAACGTTCGAGGACAGAATAAAAACCTCCGAGAAGAATAATTTCAACCGCGATCATAAAGAGATATAATTCGAGGGTAATTTCATGATTTCGTTTCAGGATAAACATCCCAAAGCGAGTAAGGATAATGACGATCATTCCAAGCAATACAACCACCCCTAAGGCAAGCATCCTTTTCCACTCGGTAGTCTCGTAAAGTGTATCGTATCCAAAAGGACGGTAAATAAGTATGAAAATGTAAGCAAAAAATGCTGTGAACACAATCTGGATAATTGTATTCTTCCGGCTGGTTAAATATTCGGGTACTGGTTGACGAAAGTTCATGTTTAAAATTTATTTCCAGTTCAAAAGTAATGAAATATTTTTAGCAACCAGGGTGGTTTTTCGTTTTTCGGATTTCCGGAACATGGCAACCCATTCGTCCCGTTATATGATTTTTCACCCCTGAAAACTTTATGTTCGTCCCAGAATACCGTTGTGTACAACATATATTTTCAGTTGTCGTGAAAATGGTTTTTTTTTGATGAAAGTTTTTTAAAAGCCAGGTGTGTTTACACTTTGGTTTTGAATAGAAATTTATTTCCATAACCAATCCAGATTTTCCAGAAACCCGGACCCATAATGGCCCGGGTTTTTTTTATGTTATAGTTTTATGATCATAGAAAAAAACAGGGACACTTTCTGTAATTTTTTTATTTTTGACCAATCTTAATGTTTTAAGCTAACTTAATGAATTCTTTCATGAAAACTTATTTACTTTTAATTATCATTTTTCAGATTTGTTTATCAGTTGTAAAAAATTCATGGTCACAGGCAATACCGCAGCAAAATGGAAACATCTATTCCATAACCACAGGTGATGTTTCTATTTCGGTTGATGCATCGAAAGGTGCCCGTATCGTATCATTTAAAAATGGTGATAAGGAATTACTGTTGCAAACTTCAAGTATGCAGGGATCTACATTATGGACTTCCCCGCAAAGTGAGTGGAATTGGCCACCTTTATCAACCACCGATTCAAAAGCCTATTCAGTAACAATTGAAGGAGGCCGGATGATTTTTGAAAGTAATGACGAAAAAGGGATTAGTGGCAGAAAATTCAGGTTTAGAAAAGCTTTCTGGGCAAATGAAAACGACCATTCAATTACCATACGATATACAATAATAAATGTTGGCACCAGTAGTTTTACCAATGGATTATGGTCGGTAACCAGGGTGTTGCCCGAAGGGATAACATTTTGGATGACCGGCAACAAGGATCCATGGGGAAGTACACTTGTAAATCATATTGATGAAATAGAAAACTTTTCATGGATTGAATACAAGCAATCGAACGGGATTAACATGAAGTTTTTTACCGATATTGGTTCAGCTGGATGGTATGCACATACAACCCCCGACAATTACATGCTCGTGAAAAGTTTTGAGGAGGATGTCCCTGACACAGAGTTTGCCCCCGGTGAAGGGGAGTTGGAATATTGGGTTGATGGCAGTACCAGCTATATAGAACTGGAAAACCAGAGTGCTTATACAACATTGGCTCCCGGTGAAGATTTTCATTATTATGTAACCTGGCATCTGGTAAAGCTTCCCGAATCGGTAAACAATGAAAAAGGAAATGCCGGCCTGGTCGATTTTGCCCAGCAGCTTGTTGATGGAGAATCGCAAATCACCTCGGGGCGAAGTATAAAAACAGTTGCCAAAATTTTCCCGAATCCGGTGAATGATGCATTTAAAGTGGTATTGAACGGAGCTTATAACAATGCAAGAATGACCCTATACGATTTATTGGGAAATGTTGTGTATAATGCAGAAGTTCATTCAGGTCAGTTTGTCAATATCAGTCATCTGAAAAATGGAGTGTATTTTTATCGCTTGTTGGATTCGGATGGCGAACAATATGGTAAGCTGATTAAGCAGTAATTAATTTGTTGAAGAACCTGAAAAGCATCTTATTTCCCCTGCTGTAATGATATATTTTGTAATTTTGCCCGTTCACACCGGGGCTGACTGGTTTTGACAGCAGGCCGAGGAGGTGTGTAAGCATGCAGGGCGTGGTTCGTTGGCCCTTTAACCCAGCGTTCAAACCTATAATTGGCGAAGAAAACTTTGCTCTTGCTGCCTAACCGAACTAAAGTAGGTTCTGGCTTTATTCCGAAACAAGGTTTCGGAACAAGACGTCTCCCGGATGGTCATGTTCCCCACCGGTCCGATACGGAGACGCTGTTAATCGGGAACCAGGAGATAACAGGCTTTGGGTTATCTCTTAAATAAAAAAGCTAAGGTACTGGTCGGTGGCCCTGATCCAGCTAGTGCACGAAAACCAAGTCGGGGCTAAGCATGTAGAAAGCGCATTGCTTCCCTGTTTGGACCCGGGTTCGACTCCCGGCAGCTCCACAAAAGAAGATGAACACCTACGGGTGTTCATCTTCTTTTGTAATGGACTACGTGGAGGAGAAGTTTATCCCGATGAGTGAAGCGATATCGGGAACTCCCGGCAGCTCCACCTTCGCCCTCCGAAGCTTTATGCGAAGGAGGGCTTTTCATTTCCAGCACTATCCTTGTTATGAGCAAACTGCCTTCTAATCAGGGCGGACTTCGGCGGACGCAGTCCACCAACATATCCAAAGCCTATAACTTTGAAAAGTATTTAAAAAGTGGCTCCGGAATAGCTTTTCGTAACCGACATTTAGTGTAATCTCATCAGGCTCCCCTGTTGTTGTAATGGGCAGTCCATCCCAAACTTAGATGTTATGTATTATGTTTATATATTGAAATGTTCAGATAACATTTTGCTGCCCCTTGTCTTAACTATGATTGAACCTGCCTTCGACAGCCCCGCAAGTGGTTTTGGAATACAAATTCTGACCAGCAGATCCGGCAGGCAAATGCCTGGCAATGGAAATTATTTTTCCTCGTTTTTCAGATTTTGAAGATAGTCACTCGGGTTCATACCAAATTCCTCTTTAAAGCATTGCCGGAAGTAACTGCTGCTGTTAATCCCGATTTTATACATGATTTCGGAAATGGAGTACTTATTGGTTAATAGAAGTTGTTCACCAATATTTATACGGACTTTTCGGATGTACTCATTTGCCGTTAAGTTGGTTAAGGCTTTAATTTTTCGATACAGCGTGGAGTGGCTCATATTAACCTGGGATGCAATAAATGATATGTTCATCTCTTCATCTTCCAGGTTACTTTCAATAATTGAAGTTAGTTTCTCAAGAAATTCTGTATCCAATTTGTTCGCTGATTCGTGAAAAATATTCTTCTTGTTTTTAAAACCTGTTGAATAAACAGTTGAGAGCTTTTTTCTGGCATCAAGGATGTTTGTAAGTCTGCTTTTAAGCAAATTGGCACTGAATGGTTTTGTAAGGTAGGAATCGGCTCCGGCACTATATCCTTCACTCTGGTCGAGTGTTGATCCTTTTGCTGTAAGTAGAATGACCGGAATATGACTTGTACGAACATCCTGCTTCATTTTTTTAAGCATCTCAATGCCGTCCATCACAGGCATCATAATGTCGCTGATAACTATGTCGGGAATATTTTCACAGGCAATGTCATATCCTATCCGGCCATTCTCTGCTGTAAGCACTTTATAATTGTCAACCAGGCTGTCGTGAATGTAATCAACAATTTCCTGGTTGTCGTCAACCACCAGGATCATCCTTTCAGAACTTACCTCCTGTTCATCCTGTTCCGATTGCAGTATTGCCGTGCTTACATGAATGACATCCGGGTAACTGTTGTTGGTTATAAACTTCACTTTAAAAGTGCTGCCAATATTTTGCTGACTGCTTACTGATATTTCGGCCTCATGCAATTCAACCATATTTTTTACAAGGGCAAGCCCGATGCCTGTCCCTTTCACTGGATGTTCGGCGTTTTTGGCCTGGTAATATCTCTCAAATATATAAGGCATATCGTCGGGAGAAATTCCATAACCTGTATCTTTTACAACCACTTCGGTGTAATCGACATTATTTTCAATGAAGTTATTAATTTCCAGTTTTATTATTCCTTTACGGGTGTATTTAATTGCGTTTGATATCAGGTTGTCAAGGATAATCGTGATGACCTCGGGATCAAAAAACATTTCAATTTTACGGTCGGGTATCTGAATCTGAAAGTCGATCTCTTCATTTTGATTCAGTTCTTTGTATTTCAGTCCAATTTCTGAAACGTATTTAACGAAGTCATCTTTTGCAACCCGAAGCTTCCTGTTTTTATTCTGGGCCTTTCTGAATTCAAGTATCTGGTTAATCAGTTGAAGTAACCTATTGGCAACACGATGAATTGAATTTACTTTCTTTAATTGGATTTCAGTTAGTTTGCTGTCGGTTATCAGATCTTCCAATGGCCCTAATATTAATGTCATCGGGGTTCTTAATTCATGGGTTATGTTGGTAAAGAATTTTATTTTTTCCTCGTTCAGTGCATGCTCCTGCTGTCGGCTTTGTTTTTCAAGTTGTAAGTCGGTCTCGATTTTCAATTTATTTTTATAAAATCGAATAATGTAGAATAAGATTAAAGCCACAATGAAATAGTATGTTAATTTTGCCCACCATCGTTTCCATAAAGGTGGTTTTATGATGACGTGCATTGTTGCAGGATTGTCGGACCAGGCTTTGTTATGCAACCGGGATTTAACGTTGAAAACATAATTCCCGGGTTTCAGATTACGGAAGGTAACATATTTATTCTTATTGATCAGGTACCAGTTATCATCAAGCTCTTTCATCTGATAAATAAATTCAACGTTGTCCGATAAAGAATAATCGAGTACATTAAAATTTATCTGAAAAGAGTTTTGATAATATTTCAGTTCAACAGTGTCTGAAAAAGGAATATTAATAAATTCATTGATATTCTTTTTACTGTCGGTTATAAAAAAGTTTGTAATACTTAAATCAGGAACCTGCTCTTCCGTAAAATTCAAAACCTGGTTAAACCATGTTATTCCATTCTGGGAGCCAAAATATATGGTTCCATCTGACGATTTTGTGACTGATCCTGATAAGTAGTCCCCCATGGCAATATTGTCGCTTACTGAGAAGTTTTGGGCGGTCGGTTTGTTAATATTAATATACGTTATTCCACTGGTTGTGCTCAACCAGAATTCATCAGGAGAATTTCCTTCAATAATTGCCCTGATTGAAGTTTCTGCAAGTCCAAAGTCTTTTCCTATTCGTAATATTGAGTCATTCGTGAAATTTTTGAAAATAAAAAGGTCATTCTGGCTTGCAATTAACATTCTGTCCCTGGAATCCCTGTAGATATGGTTAATCGCATAAAAGTTATAAATGTTGCCATAATTTAAAATTAGTTGAAAGTCACTGTTAAATACACACAATCCACCAATGAGTGTTCCCACCCAGATATTTCCGTATGCATCTTCCGAAACAGCCCTGATAACGTTATCGCTTAAACCTGAATTTTCGGTTGTATAAATATGGTATTCACCGGTAATAATGTTACATATGTATAAACCATAATCGGTGCTTAACCAGATGTTTTGTTTTGAATCTTCAAAGAAGTTGTAAACCGGAATATTCGAAAGATTTTCAAAGCACTTTATTTGTTTAAAACCTTTATTATGTGAATTGTACTGATAGATTATTCCCTCTGCAGTACCAATCCATATATTGTTATTATGATCGTTGATAATACTTATGTAGGTATTTTGATTTATACCATTGTTGATTTTACTGATTTGTTTAACTTTCTCTCCTTTATCATAAATACTTATACCACCACTGCCGTTGGCAACCCATACCATATCCTCGTTGTCGACACACAAGCCGTGAACTGTCAGGTCGAAAAGGCTGTTTGTATTGTTGATATAAGGCAGATAGCTGATTTTTTTGAAGAATGGCTCTTTTTTAGGGATAAAGTTAATACCCCCTCCCAAACCTCCTATCCATATATTTCCAAAGGAGTCCTGAAATAAACTTTGTACTGAAGGGCTGGAAAGACCATCGGGGGTAAGTGACTGATTTATATGAACAAAATTCACGTCCTTTGGTTTTGATTCTTTTGAAAAAGAATTTAAATCCAGGATATTAACACCCCCGCCTTCGGTGCCTATCCAAAGTTTATTATCAGATGTTTCAATGATACTTTGGATAAAGTTGAGCGACAAAGATGACGGATTCCCGGGGATATTTCTGAAAGCTTTCATTTTGTATGTGTCGGGATCGAACAGTGTTAATCCGTTGCGGGTACCAATCCAGATATTTTTTTTTGAATCTTTAAAAATGCTGGTGACTGTATTATCTGAAAGCGAAGAAGGATTTTGTGGATCGTGCCTGAAATTTACAGCCGTTTTTGTTTTGAGATTAATGATGCTAAATCCTTCATTTACATGGCCCAGGTATATAGTTTCATCGTTGTCGACCATCAGGGTCCAGTTGTAATCTGAACCTAAACCTTTTACATTGGATTGATTATAATGGGTAAATTCTTTAGTTTTTTTATCAAAATAATCGAGCCCTCCCTGGTAGGTTGCCATCCATAAATTGCCTTTACTGTCACATGAAATATGGGTTACACCATTCTCAATCAGGCTGGTGTTATTTTCAGTTGAATTGTCGTGTTGGTAATGTGTAAAAACATTTGTTTTATAGTTATATGCATCAACCCCGTTCTTTTCAGTTGCAATCCATATTATATCTTCGTTTTTATCGGCAAATATAAAATTCAGCACATTGCTGCTGATAGAGTTTGTTTCATTTTCAGATGCCTTAAAAACTTTGAATGAATTAGCATCGAATCTGTTAAGGCCATCCTTTGTGCCGATCCAGATAAAACCATCATTATCCTGGGTAAAACTGATAACATTATTATTTGACAGCCCTTCTTCTATACCAATTTTCTTTATACTGTAAGCTGAAGCCTTAAGTATTATGACTGAAATACAAACAACAAGAAGAAATATTTTTTTAAAAGTCATGATATTAAAAATCGAACAGAGTTTAAAGTTAGTGCAAAAATCCAGTTTAAATATATTGCTTTAATTGACTGATGAATTTATAGCCCAAAATTGACGAAATTGTGAAAAGGTTTGTGTGTTTAAATTTTAATATTACATAAAAGGTTATTAAGGTTTTAAAAATTATTCCCTAACTTATTGTTTTTTCTGTATTCAATCAGACGAATTTGTGTTGGTTGATTGACGAGATATTAACCAGCTGAAATTTTCAGTAGAGGTAAATTTGAATAATAATTTTAAAAATTGTCACAATATGAAACAGAGGTACTTTTTACTACGATATTTAGTCGTAATGATGATGATCGGTGTTTTTAGCATGTCATTCGTTTTTGGACAAGCTACATTAAAGCACTCTTATACTTTTGAGGATGGTACTGCAAACGACGGCACTGGGAGTGCTGATGGCACTTTACAGGGAGATGCATCCATTGTAAATGGTGCTGTTATACTTACCGGAGGCGGCTTTGTCAGCCTGCCCGGGCAGGAAATAAATATTAATGAATACAGTGCTATCTCTGTTGAGGCCGTTTTTAAACAGGGATTAGGATTAGAAAGTCAATTCTCAGTTTTATACTGTTTTGGAGAAACGAATAATGATCCGGGTTGGCCTATGGGTATTGATTATCTTATTTATCAGCCGACCAGACAGGATAATGATTACAGCAGGTTTTCAGTATCATGTGATGATACCAGCTCACCCTGGTCAACTGAAAGTGGAATTAATGGTAAAGAAATTGTAGATACCGAAAAACACTATGTTGTTACCATACTAACAGCAACTGAAATGAAATTGTATCTGGATGGTGCATTATTGGGAACAGAAACACTCTCGGAAAAAAACAAAATAGCCAATTTGAGTAATGATACCGTTTTAATTGGGGAATCAGTATATACCAACGATGCCAACTGGATTGGTGAATTTCATGAGATGAATATTTTTGAAGGGGAACTGGATGAAAAAACCATCGTTAACCGCGCTGAACAACTGCTGGGAATTCCGGTTGCCAATGCTTCATTGTCAGGTATCACTACAAACAAAGGCGATATAAGTCCGGAATTTGACCCGGAAACCGAAATTTATGAATTGATGGTTGAATACGGTACAACCCAGATAACAATTGAACCTACAACCATTGTAAAAGGGGCAGCTGTTCAGATACTTGACTTTTTTGGGAACGAAATTGAAAACGGTATCGTGAATTTTACCGGAGACGGAATTGATATGGAGATTATTGTTACAGCTTTGAACGGATCAACCCAGCAGTCATATTATGTGTCGGTGTTCCTGTATCCCGAAGAAGAAACTGCCAGTTTGGTTGATATCGAATTATCGACGGGAAGTTTGCTGGGAGATTTCGATATG
>JAFGEV010000390.1 GCA_016931385.1 Prolixibacteraceae bacterium | reverse complement strand
CGAAAGCACATCGCCCAGCAGCCCGGTTACCGTTCCGTAGGTATCCCAAAGCCCTAAGCCAAGGTTGATAAAGGGATTTTTGCCCGGTGAATTGAAAAACATCACCGGTATTGCCCCGGCAACGCCAAAAATCAACATCAGGTATTTACCCATATCGGGATTTATCAGCTCTGCTTTCGATAAGCCGAAAGAGCCACCTGCCCCCACAATAATTACAACCCAGCCAATGGTTGACAGTGCATATTTTAAACCTTGTATTTTTATGGTACGTGCAGCCTTCAGGCAAATGCCAAATACAATTTGAATGATACCGAGTATGACCGAAAAAATCATAAGCTGGTTTTGCCCTAACATGATATTTTTCAACGATGTAAGCCACTGAATATCTGTTTCGATCAGATTTATCCCGAAAAAGGTACCGCTTAGAATGCCCATTACCGATGTAGAAATACCAAAAAACAAACCAAGCGTCCAAACAGGCTTCATATTTGGTTTTGCTTTTGCCCGTATAAACAGGGTCGCAGCCATCATTAACAGCCCATAACCTGCATCACCCAGGCAGAAACCAAAAAAGAGCATAAAAAATGGTGCAAAAAACGGCGTAAGGTCAATTTCACGATAGCTGGGCAACGAATAAAGGGAGCCAATCATTTCGAAGATTTTGGCAAACGCGTTGTTCTTTAACAAAACGGGTACATTGTCATTAACGGTCGGTTCACTCTTTAAGTAATAAGCTGAAGTTTTATCCAGTTCTTCTGCCAGTTGCGTTTCTTTTTCTTCGGGCACCCATCCCTCGAGTATTTTCAGTTTCTGGCCGGCACCTTCAGAAGAATTCAGTACAACCTTCCTGAAATCAATTTCTTTGCTATTCTTTTCATTTAATTTATTTAATGCGTCAATTCCGGTTGCTGCCAATTGATCCATCTCTTGTTCAACAGCCTGAATATCGCCTTCAAGTTCTTTGTATACTGCATGTAATTCGTCTAAACTTTGTCCGGGTAGTTTGATAAGTTCGGCCTCAATATCAGGGCTTTTTTGATTTTCATCAATAACAATAAAATAAATAGTTGAACCAATGATGTTAACTTGCAGCAGGTTATAATTTCTCTCCCACTCTTCGTTAAATTTCGATTTGCTGCAACTGAAAAAGTGAATAAACTTACCAGCATCCTGCAACAGGCTGACAGTTTTCCAGGAGAAACTCCCCCATTTTTCCAGTTGTGAAATTTCTTTTCCCGTCTTTTGCAGTTCAGCAGTTTTAAGTTCCGATTGCAACTGCAAATCTTTCACTTTTTCAATAATTGAAGTTGCCTCCATCCCGGCTTCTTTCCCGGCAGGTTCAACTTTTCGTGATTTAAGGAAACGGATAGTATCTTTAATATCCTGTTGCAACTTCAACTTTCTGGTCACTTCCTCGTCGTCGGGGATGCCTTCGGCCTTTTCCTTCACATGCACCACTCCCGTATTTCTCAACATTTTAAGGAAGCTGAGGTATTCTTCGTGATAAATTAAAAATGTATATCTCGTCATTTTGGCAATCATAGCTCAACCTCCTCCTCTTGTCTCGATTTCACAATTTTCTGCGACGATTTTGAAAGGTTTTCTTCGTCTTCCATAAACCGTTTAATCTTACGGATAGCATCTTCATAACCTGGTATCTGCACTTTCTCAAAAAGGTTAACTTTTTGTGTGGTCTTTTTACGGGCATGTTCAAGCAACAACATTTTCTGCTCAAAAAATTCCCTTTCGATGCCCACTTTTGCCAATTCTTTTACCAATTCAAGTCCTTCGGGAAACCAATTTGGTTTACTAAACAAGCTGTACGGTTTAATTTCAAAGTCAATGCCATCAAAAACAGGTGTTTTAACGCCTGCAATCTTTTTTATTGAAAGGGCCACGTCTTTTACCATTATAAGACTGGTATCGAACTCGCCCCAAAGTGCAACCATGTTATCGTATTCCTTCATCTTATCTTCAAGCAGTTCATCAAGACGTTTGACTTCGTGCCTGGCTTTTTTCACTTCCATTCGCAGCGCACTCTCTTTGCTTTTGATGGTAGGCAGCGTACGCACCCTTACCTTCAGTTGCTTTTCGAGCAACTGCAACGAAGTTTTATTGAACTGATAATTAATGCTCATTTTATATTTTCAATCTCAGTTACCTAATCAATTCTTCCAGTACTTATCAACCAGTACCTGCTTGATGCCCACTTCTTCTTTAGAGAAGTATTTGGCAAACAAATCCCAGCCTGTATCGAGCATTTCATCGGTACCAATATTTACATCGATTGCCAGGAGTTTGTTTGAATATTCTTTTGCATAGGCGAGGGTACGTTCGTCGTAATCGGTTAGGTCGAAACCGTTTTCAAGTTTGGTTTTTGCATTGGCGGCATCGGCAAAAAGGCGCACCGCGGTATTCATCACTTGCGGATGGTCTTCACGGGTTTTTTCACCAATTACCAGCTGTTTCAACCTTGACAAAGAACGGAACGGGTCGACAATTACCTTTCCAATATCGGTATCGCGGCGCAGGAACAACTGCCCCTCGGTTATGTAACCTGTATTGTCGGGAATGGCATGTGTAATATCGCCGCCCGAGAGTGTTGTTACTGCGATGATTGTAATTGAACCACCATCGGGGAACTGCACAGCTTTCTCGTAAATTTTCGCCAAATCGGAGTATAGCGAGCCCGGCATGGAATCTTTCGAAGGTATCTGGTCCATACGGTTCGATACAATTGAAAGCGCATCGGCAAAAAGGGTCATATCGGTTAACAACACCAAAACACTTTCGTTTTTCTCAACGGCAAAATATTCAGCAGCCGTTAACGCCATATCGGGCACCAGCAAACGTTCAACCGGCGGGTTTTCGGTTGTATTTACAAACGAAATGATACGGTCGAGCGCGCCGGCATTGTCGAATACATTTTTAAAGTAGAGGTAATCGTCGTTGGTTAGACCCATGCCACCCAGGATAATTTTATCGGCTTTAGCACGCAGGGCAACCATCGCCATTACCTGGTTAAAAGGCTGATCGGGGTCGGCAAAAAAGGGTATTTTCTGTCCCGATACAAGGGTATTGTTCAGGTCGATACCTGCAATGCCTGTTGCAATAAGCTCCGAAGGCTGTTTGCGCCGTACCGGGTTAACCGATGGTCCACCTATTTCACGCTCTTCGCCTTCAACCTCCGGCCCTCCGTCAATGGGCTTGCCAAAAGCATCGAAAAACCTTCCGGCCAACTGGTCGCTTACTTTAAGTGTTGGTGCTTTCCCCAAAAAAACAACTTCGGCATTTGTGGGGATACCTTCTGTACCACCAAAAACCTGCAGGGTAACTTCGTCACCAATAATTTTTACTACCTGTGCCAACCTTCCATCAATCTCTGCCAGTTCTTCATTGCCAATCCCCTCGGCCTTAAGTGTACAGGTTGCCTTGGTAATTTTCGATATTTTCGTGTATATTTTCTGAAATGCTTTTGTTGCCATTATGCAGCTGTCCTTTCTTTTAATATTGACACTAATTCTTCTTCGTATTTTTTAAACTTCTCCGATTCAAATTCAGAATAATTCATCTGTTTAAGATTGTTAATAATCCGTTTAAAGTAAGTATCAACTTCGGTAAAATTCTCGAATTTAAAATCGGAATGGCAAATATCCATTACCTTGCGTAGCATATAGTCCTGACGTTCGATTGGTGTAAGCATATCAATTTTGTCGAACGCATCCTGCTGAAGGATAACAAAGTCGATTACTTCCGATTTCCAGAAGCGGACATGGTATTCGACCGGTACGCCATCGTCGCCAAGAATGTTGATTTGTTCACTAACCTCCTGCCCTCGCAGCAAAACTGTCTTTACTTCATTCACCAGATCAATCCAGTCGGGGTCAATCCTTTTTGAAATGTATTCGGCATATTCGGGATACTCAAGGTATTTTGAATACGAATCGATAGGGTTAATGGCCGGATACCTTTTACTGTCGGCACGGCTTTGCTGAAGCGCGTAAAAACACCGCGCAACTTTTTTTGTCGATTCAGTTACCGGCTCCTTCAGGTTACCCCCGGCCGGTGAAACAGTGCCGATAAAAGTTACCGAGCCGGTCTGGCCATTGTTCAGGTACACAAAACCTGCACGTGCATAAAAGTTGGCAATAATTGCCGAAAGGTCCATTGGAAAGGCATCCTGGCCTGGAAGTTCTTCAAGGCGGTTCGACATTTCGCGCAATGCCTGTGCCCACCGCGATGTAGAGTCGGCCATCATCAGCACCTTCAAACCCATCGAGCGATAATATTCGGCCAGAGTCATTGCCGTGTAAACCGAAGCTTCACGGGCTGCAACAGGCATGTTTGAAGTATTGGCGATAATAATAGTACGCTCCATCAGTTTCCTTCCGGTGTGCGGGTCTTCGAGCTCGGGAAATTCGGTGAAAATTTCAACCACCTCGTTTGCCCGTTCACCGCAGGCAGCAATCACAACGATATCGGCTTCGGCCTGTTTTGAAATGGCATGCTGCAAAACGGTTTTTCCGGTACCAAAAGGCCCTGGGATAAAACCAGTCCCTCCTTCAACAATTGGATTTATGGTGTCGATGGTGCGCACACCGGTTTCGAGCAATTTAAACGGGCGTGGTTTATCACGGTATGCTTTTATCGGTTGTTTAACCGGCCACCGCTGTACCATGGTAACCGAGACATTGTCGCCATCGGAATTTGTCAGCACGGCAACTTCATCGTTAATTTTGTACTGGCCTTTTTCCACAACCGATTTCACGGTGTAAACGCCTTCAAACACAAAAGGGACCATAATTTTATGCGGCTGGCCGTTTTCATCAACTTCACCCAGCCAGTCGGCAGCTACAACCGTATCTCCAGCTTTGGCCAGTGGCTTGAAATCCCAGAGTTTTTCATCGTCGAGGGCAGAAGTATAATCGCCCCTTTTCAGGAAAACGCCTTCCATTTTATCAAGGTCGTTTTGCAATCCGTCGTAATTGCGCGACAATATTCCAGGGCCAAGCGATACTTCAAGCATGTAGCCCATAAACTCGACCGGGTCGCCAACTTTTACTCCCCTTGTACTTTCAAAAACCTGAATATAGGTATTTTTCCCAATAACCTTGATTACTTCCGACATCAATTTGGTTTCAGGAAGTTTGATATAGGCAATTTCGTTTTGCGAAACCGGCCCATCAACTTCAACGATTACCAGGTTGGAAATGATCCCTTTAACTATTCCTTTAGTTAACATATCTATTGTTTTTACATTTTTCAAAAATGACTATGACTTTACCTTATTCACTGTAAATTCATTCGGGAATTCGAATGAATGCTGAAGCTGACTTATCATCTTCCTGAAAACCTTTTCCCCTGTTGCCCGCTCAAGGTAAACCCATCGTTCGAGCAAGTCGAGCCTTATGAGGTAAATAAACAGATGCTCCATGTCGAAATAATGAAAAAAACCTTTCTCCTCGAGCCAATTCCATTTTAGAAAATCAATTTTTCTTTCCCGTTCAAGAAGGTTTGGTTCTTCAATTACCCTTAGTATGTCGTCAATTTCGGGCAAAATTGGTTTTACGCCAAAATCTTTGGCATTGCTTTTACGAATAGCGTTTGCAACTTCATTTGTACCGATAATCGATTTTTCACGATCGTAATCAAACTTCCTGCAATTTGTCCCGATAATTACATTGCTGATGTTCAGATTAAATTCATACCATTCAGAAATGAAGCGATTTTTACTGTTGATCGCGTAATTGTAAAACAGTGCTGTGAGTTGGTCTTCCCACGAAAGATTGGGCAAGACAGGGGTTCCCATCAGGTAGTCGGGGACAAATTGCCTAAAATAAGGATATATATATTTATCGGCCGGATTATCGGTTTCGCGGAATTGCTGAATAACATCCATCAATTCTTCCCTTGTAAGGTTCCCCATCGGGTCGATTTCGGCTTCCTTATCATCTAAAAGTTTCAACAGGTTCTTATTATCGAACTGCATGAAAAAGTAGCCGATCATTTTTAAATCAACCTGGGTGAGGTTTTCGACAATTTCCGTTTTAAAGCCGGTAAGGGATAATTTCAGCTTTTGGTCATCGAGCTGAATCTCAGGCAAACCGGCTATCAGATAATAATAATTTGCCATAACTATTTGTCTCCAAACAACAACTCAACAACTTTGGGCCGCAAAAATTCCTTAAAAAAATTGATAAAATCTTCCCTTGAAAAACTGACTTTATAGCTTCCGTCGGACGGCCCTAACTGGAAACCTGCTTTAACATTGTTAGCCGATTCGATAACAAGCCCTTTGTTGAGCATTTCTTTCGCTTTTGAAGCAAAAAAACCCTCAACCTCATTTTTTTCCAATGGATTGACAAAAACCTTTATATCCTGGCCTGCTGTCCAATTTTGTACAGCAGTAACAATAAGTTCCTGCATGAATTGCTTGTCGTCAACGGCTTTTTTAACTGAGCTTTCAACAATTTTCCCGTTAACAAGCGACACAATTTCCTGTTCAAGCGATGCTACAAGTTGTTTTGAAGCCAGTTGCAATTCGGATCGTGTATTTTTGTTCAATTCACCAGCATCCTTTTCAGCCTTTGAAATAATAGAAGCAGCTTCTTTTTTCGCGTCTTCAATTACTTTTTTTGCAGTTTCATGAGCTTCAGCAATAATTTTCTCAGCTTCCTGGTTTCCCTTTTCAACCCCTTCCTGATAAAGTTTTTCAGTAATTTCCTTAAGTTTTTGTTCCATGTCGATATGGTAAAGTAATGTGTTTAATATAGTCGTTTAATTATCATTTCAAAAAATCATTATCAAAACTATTTCTTCGTAAAAAATACTTCGGTTTAAATAATTGGACAACAAACGTTGAAAATAAAAAAAAAATGTATTTTTAGAAAAGAACGGCCTCTTTTTGATGGCATGATACGCATTTGATAACATTAATTAACATATCTTAAAAAAATATTATATTAACCTGGCGACTTGAAAAAATACCCTGATAAAAGCATAAGCTTAAAAAAAAAATCTACTTTTCAGGATTAAACCTGAAGTAAATAAATTAAAATCAGAAATGGAATACACTCCCGGACAACTTAGCTACAATATTTGTATTGGCTGGGTAGATGCATCGTATGTTGAACAAAGCTTCTACATTACCACAGCCGATGGCACAAAAAGCAATATGGTAACGGTGATTATCCCCAGGGGAAGTCACTAGGTGCTGGGTACTGGGTACTGG
>JAFGEV010000060.1 GCA_016931385.1 Prolixibacteraceae bacterium | reverse complement strand
TATACTCCCGAAAATCCAATACCTGTAAACGGCGGGGCCGGCATAAGCCTTTCACCGGTTTTTAGCTGGGCTGGGGGAGACCCTAACGGCGATGACCTGACTTACGAAGTTTATCTTGGCACAGAAAATCCTCCAGACCTGGTTGGTTCGGTATTCGACAACAATTTTACAGCCCAGAACCTGCAGCATAGCACACTTCATTACTGGAAAATTGTGGCGACTGATGGCGAGCTGACAAGCGAGGGTCCGGTATGGAGCTTTACCACAACAGGTATCCCCCCTCAAATGTCTATATGCGGATTAAGCAAGCTTTCGGGCACTTCGGTTACCATTTGCGGTGAAGTTGTCAATGATAATGGGGCAAACATTATCTCGCGGGGAATTTGCTACAATACTGAACCCAACCCTACCACCAACAACATGATTGCATATCCTCAATTCAATAATGATATTTATAGCTGTGAACTTACCGGGCTGACTCCTTACAAACATTATTATTACCGGGCTTTTGCCATGAGCAACGAAGGTACAGGTTACAGCACTCAGGGCGAATTTACAACAATGCCCGGTTTGCCTTTTGTTGTAGCAGGCGGGATTGAAAATATTTTCAGGACTACGGCAAGCGTTAATGGTGAAATCACGCATATATATGATGAATCAATTCTGGAAAGAGGGGTTGTATGGTCGGTTAATGAAGGTTTTGATGTTGGTTCGGCCAACAGGGTGAGTGAAAGTGGTAACTGGAACATGCCGGGGAATTTTAACTTTAACCTTGGCGGGCTGCCGGGCCCGGCACGAATCTTTTTCAGGATTTTTGCCGTCAACACAGCCGGAACTGCTTATTCTTCCGAAGCTTCATTTGAAACAACAAATACGCCACCATTTATCGACCTTGATGGCGACAACAGTTCTGGTATTCAGGGTAATGATTACCGGGGCATTTATACCGAACAGCTGGAAGGTGGGAGAATTACCGATGTCGATATTTTACTTTACGACATCGACAATGATCCCATTCAGGGATTAACGGTTACCTTGTTAAACCAGGTTCATGATAATGAAGAATACCTTGTTGTTGAAGGTGAATTTGAAAATATTACTGTTATTGGGAACCAAACCGACAATCTGGCAATAACAGCTAGCGGGCCTGTAAATAACGATGAATGGAAAACCATACTCAGGGCAATTGAATTGAGAAACATACACGATGCACCTGCTCCTGAAGAGGAAAGGCAGGTTAGGGTAAGCGTAAACGATGGTTATGATGAAAGCGCTCTTGCCATGGCATTTATGAATGTAATTCCTGTAAACGATGAACCTGTTTGTATTGCAATTCCTTCACAAAACAGGGCTCCTGTTGCTGGTGAAACCGTATCGGTTATACCCGGAACTTGGGACGATGCCCTTGATGAATGTACAGGTGGATTTGAGGTATCATACCAATGGCAATACCAGGATGGGCTCGGGACAGCATTCGACATCGAGGGTGAGACAAACATAGACTTGTTTTTAAACGAAAACCTTTGTGGCAAAAGTGTGAGGGTAACTGAGATAATAACCGATAGCGATTGTGGTGGTGAAAACATTGTAACAACCCGTGCCGAAAGTGAATGGGCCGAAGTTGTCCGCACCAGCCAGGTGATTGTTTTTGATCCCTTGCCTGTTCATTATATGCACGAAAAGGCTTTCCCTTTTGAAGGAAGTTCTTCGTCGGGTTTGCCGGTTGAATACAACTCGGTTAACGAAAATATATTAAAGGTTTCGGGCGATACGGCTTACCTTATGGCCGCCGGGAGGGTCATTGTTTCGTGTTTTCAGCCGGGGAATATGTGCTACCTTCCTTCAGCAAAAATTGACAGGCTTGCAACAATAGCAAAAGGCAATCAGCAAGTTGAAAATTACAGCGACCTGAACCTGTCATACCCCGACAGGCAGGTTATACTGCCTGCTAAAGCTTCTTCGGGTCTCCCGTTAACGGCACTTAGTTCCGACACATTAATTGTTTCAACCCTAAAGGATACGCTTATCCTTAACAAAACAGGCCTTGTTGATTTGCAACTTTTCCAACCCGGAAATGCAAATTACCACCCGTCCGATACCGTGGTTGTAAGTGTTGTTGTGGATAAAGGGCAACAAGTTATCACGGCCAATTACCCGCCGATGAGTTACGGTGAAGGGCCATATCCCATTGATGTTTTTTCTTCATCGGGTTTGCCTGTTAAACTGGAATGCCTCGAAAATGAAAAATTGGAATACCCTGCTGACAGTTTTATCGTTTTGGGAACGGGAGATGTAACAATCACTGCTACTCAGGAGGGCAATGAATTGTGGTATCCGGCTGAACCTGATGTTCAAACCATATCTATTCAGAAAGGAAATCAGATAATTGCATTTGAGCCGATTGGTGAAAAGCGTTTTAACGATCCGGTTTTCTTTGCTGAAGCTACAGTGAACAGTGGCTTGGAAATTCTGTTCGTTATTTCCGACACTACAATTGCTACAATCAATAATGGGATTGTTCAAATTAAAGATGTTGGGGTTACCCAGGTTCAGGCTTATAATAATGGCAATGAATTATGGGAACCTGTTTCGGCACAACAACAACTTGAAATATTAGCTGCCGAACAATTAATCTCTGCTGGTTTATTCGATACCCTTACCTTTGGAGATCTTCCTTTTATGATTGATTTTTCTGCAACATCGGGACTTGATGTGCTGATCGGAATTGAAGATGAGGAGGTAGCGAAATTTAATGGTGATAAGTTTGAAGTACAGAATGCCGGCGAAACAAATGTGATTCTTTCTCAGCCCGGGAATGAACAGTGGAATCCGGCTGAGCCCCTTTCCCGTACCCTGGTAGTTAAAAAGGCAACACAAACACTTTACAGTGAATTGCCCGACACCATTGAAAACCATGGTCAGAAAATATTTGCAGCAGTATTCGCTTCATCAGGATTGCCTGTTGACCTGCTTACAGAAGATGAACAGCTTGCAGGCTTGGCTGGCGATTCGATTGAAATCCGTTCGCATGGAGAGCTTATGCTAACGGCTATACAAGCGGGAAACAAGAATTATGAGCCTGTTCAGGGACAGTTCAGAATAGTGATCAATCAACCGGTTTTAATAGATGAAATGGAAGCAACTGAATTTTATGTTTATCCCAATCCGGCAAGCAGTTATTTAATGGTTAAAACCGGCAGCTTTCAGCCACTTCCGTGTGATGCAAAGCTTATCAATATGCTTGGCGAAACAGTAATGGTTTTGACGCTAAATAATCGAATAAATTCTATTTCTATTGATAAATTGGCCTCAGGTATTTATATACTTCAAATTGAAGGTCACAATAGCGTTTTGCGTAAGAAATTTGTTGTTCAAAATTGACCGTACAGGATGTTTTAAAACATCATTTTATAATAATGCGTATATTTAACCGCCCAAAACCTGCAATTGTATGCAACTCGAAAATCTTTGCTCTGAAAGCATTAGTTTGCTTAAACAATTAATAAAAACTCCTTCACTTTCGGGAGATGAAGAAGGCGTTGCAAACATTATCCGGGGGTATCTCGAAGATTGCAATATCCCGGTTAATGTGCTTAAAAACAATACCTGGTGTGTAAATAAATACTGGGATGCCAGCAAACCGGTAATCCTGCTTAACTCACATATCGACACAGTAAAACCTGTTGACGGCTGGGAATATAATCCATTTGATGTTACTGAAGAAGATGGTAAAATCATTGGTTTGGGAAGCAACGATGCAGGTGCACCATTGGTTTCTCTTTTGGCGGTGTTTAAATATTTCTTCGAAAAAGAAGGATTACCCTATAACCTGATCTTTGCCGCAACTGCCGAGGAAGAGAGTTCGGGGAAAAATGGCATGGCATTGCTGGTTAATGTTCTTGAAAGGGTTGATTTTGCAATAGTAGGCGAGCCAACCATGATGAACCTGGCCATTGCCGAGAAAGGGCTTGTTGTTTTCGACTGCATTGCACATGGCAGGGCTGGCCACGCGGCCCGCGACGAAGGCATAAACAGTATTTACATTGCCATTGACGATATTCAAAAAATACGCAACTATAAGTATCCGAAGGTGTCACCCCTGCTGGGCAGTGTGAAGATGACCGTGACCCAGGTTGAAGCAGGTTTTCAGCACAATGTTGTTCCCGATACTTGTAAATTCGTTGTGGATGTACGTACAAACGAATGTTATACGAATGAAGAAATCGTTGATGCATTGTCTGAATTATTGCAGTCGGAGGTAAAACCCCGTTCGTTAAGATTAAATTCTTCGGGTTTTGATCCAAACCATCCGTTTGTTGTTAAGGCCAAAAGCCTTGGTGTTGAATGTTATGGATCACCAACGTTGAGTGATCAGTCGTTGATGCCTTACCCTTCAGTAAAAATTGGGCCCGGCGATTCGGCCCGATCTCATACGGCCAATGAATATATATACCCTGAAGAAATATCAAAAGGAATTGAAAAGTATATTGTTTTGCTTGAGGGGTTAAAGCTCTGATAGATTATTTCCGGTTTATTTCAATCAGGTATTTCGTCTGGCATGGAACTCTTCCTGTTTTTTGAAGAAGAAATGCGAATGGGTAGGCAGGATTAAAATCAGGCAAGGGAGTAACGCCCGGAAATTGCTCATCATATTTTTCCAGAAGAATATTCTTCCCGTTTTCGTTTGTAAATAAAACCACTTTTTGTTTGTCACAAACTTCATCAATTTTTTCGGAAGAATTTATATACCCAACCGTTTTTTTTGTATAAAACATCAGTTCGTAATTCAGGTAAAAATGTTTTTCAAGTGCAATTTTATTCATTACAGAATCAGCTTCTGACACTTCAAAATTCCTTAAGGCCTTATGATATTCTATATCGTTGGGATTAAAATAATAGATTGCATTCTCGGGCAAGTCCATTTTGTTAATAATCTTTGCAGCACTTACAGCTGCTTGTTCTCCAAATAGTTTTTTTGCAAGGTTGAGGTTCAGTAAAAGAGCTATGGCAACGCCAGTTAAAATGGTTGGGAGAATGCCTGACAATGTGTCTTTTGACTCTTTCCCTATAATCCAGAAAAAAATTCCGAATAATGCAATGAAAAGAATCCAGAAAAAAGGATTGGCATCAGGGAAAAGCAACAAAGTCACGGAAATCATCAATACCCACAGCAAACCCAAAGTGATTTTCTGAACAGTTTTCCATGCTGATTTTATTTTATCCTGAAACATGGTTTCCCATCCTCTTGCAGTGATTATTGAGGCCAGTGGCATAATACACAAAATGTAATTTGGCAGTTTGTTTTTCGAAAGCGTTAAAATAATAAATACGCCAATGAACCCCCACATAAGAAACCGGCTGGCAGGTGAAGAACCTTTTTTTCTGAGCGTTTGAAAATAAGAAACCACGCCGGCAATAAAAACGATGGTCCAGGGTAAAAACATATAAATCAAAGTATGGATATAAAAGGTAGGATCGTTTATGATTCCATTGTACTTTCCAATCACCCTTCCAAAATTGTTGCCCCATATGAAGAACCAAATTCCTTCGAAGCCGTTTCTGATATAAAGGGGAATCAGAACAGGTAACGAGGTAATTGCCACTATAATTGCAAGAATCAGCCAGTTTGGATCAATCAGCTTTTTCCATTGGTTCTTCGAAGCGAGATATCCCAATGCAGCAAAGCCAGGGGCCAATAATCCAAATATGCCTTTTGTCAACACCGATAATCCCAAAGCTAATCCCGCTGCAATAAGAAAACCTTT
Organism: Prolixibacteraceae bacterium; assembly: GCA_016931385.1. Classification (GTDB taxonomy): domain Bacteria; phylum Bacteroidota; class Bacteroidia; order Bacteroidales; family Prolixibacteraceae; genus DAIMEA01. The sequence continues at coordinate 6,079 of JAFGEV010000060.1, read as the reverse complement.
TTGTTTTTTTTCAAGATATTCATAGATAAACCATAGTGATAGCGCGATATTCGTAAATAATACAGTATCGGTATGAATATCCATGCTGTACAAAATTATTATTGCCGAAGTAATCAGGCTGGCAACTGCAATTTTCGCGGTTTTTTTACCGTACATGCTTGTGCTGAGCTTATAAACAGCAAAAATGCCTGCAAAAGCATAAATAAACGATGGAAGTTTAAATGAAAAGTTTGATATGTCCAGCAATCGGAAAGAAACTGCTGAAAGCCAAAACATAAAAGGTGGTTTCTGAGTGTAAGGTTCATCAGAAATGGTTAGAAAGAACCAATGGTTTTTCTCTGCCATTTCTCTGGCAATCCAGGCATATTTGGCTGAATCGCGTGCTATGTCAATGAAAAAGCCAAAAAAGTAAGCGATGAACAAAATAACCATTAGCAGGGCTAACAATACTTTTTGTCCATGGGTGCTGAAAATTAAATTATAAGTGCTTTTCCTTTTCACATGCAATGTTCTAAAACCGTTTCCCGAGGGGAATTTTTCTACATGAAATTTAAAATTCTATCAAAACAAAAGTATTGATTATTTTTGTAAAACATATTTATTAAAAATGACAGATAATAACAAACCTCGAAAAATTTGGGAAAAAGGTATCCCTGTCGATAAATTCATCGAGAAATTTACCATTGGGAAAGATGCTGAAATGGATATGTATCTGGCGCCTTACGACGTGCTTGGGTCAATGGCACATGCCATCATGCTCAATAAAATAAACCTGATTAGTGGGGATGAATTACACTTATTATTAGAAAGGCTTAAAGAAATATACCATCAAATTACCAGTGGTAAGTTTGTTATTGAAGATGGGGTTGAAGACATCCACTCACAGGTTGAATTGCAGCTAACCCGCGAACTTGGCAGTATTGGCAAAAAAATTCACAGCGGACGTTCGCGTAACGACCAGGTTTTGCTCGATATTAAAATGTTTATCCGGAATGAAATAAAGGAGGTTACCGGACTGGTTGTTGAATTGTATAACGTTTTAATTCACAAAAGCGAAGAGAGTAAAGGCATATTAATTCCCGGGTATACACATTTGCAGGTTGCCATGCCCTCGTCGTTCGGTCTGTGGTTTGGAGCTTATGCCGAAAGCCTTGTCGATGATCTGATCGTGCTTAATGCTTCATGGAAAGTTGCCAACCAAAACCCGCTTGGTTCAGCAGCAGGTTATGGGTCAAGTTTCCCCCTTGACCGTCAATTAACTACCGACCTTTTGGGTTTCGATTCGATGAACGTGAACGTGGTTTATGCACAAATGGGAAGGGGAAAGGCCGAAAAGATTGTTGCTTTCGGGCTGTCATCCATTGCCGCTACTTTGTCGAAGCTGGCTTACGATGTTTGTTTGTTTATGAGCCAGAATTTTAACTTTTTAAGCTTGCCCGATGACCTTACTACAGGTTCAAGTATAATGCCCCATAAAAAAAATCCCGACGTTTTTGAATTGCTCAGATCACATTGCAATAAAATTCAAGCCCTCCCTAACGAAATTGCTTTGATGACTAATAATTTACCAAGTGGGTATTTTAGGGATTATCAATTGGTTAAGGAGGTTTTTATGCCTGCTTTCGACGAAATAAAAAGTTGCCTCGAAATAGCAGCATATGCATTAAATTCTATTAAGCTGAACAAGAATGTGCTCGATAACAAACGATACGATTACCTTTTCAGTGTTGAAGAGGTAAATAAACTGGTTTATGAAGGTATGCCTTTCAGGGATGCATATGAGCATGTTGCAAAGAAAATTATTGATGGTAATTTTTTGCCGAATAAAAAAATCAGGCATACACACACAGGAAGTATCGGAAATTTGGGCACAGAAATTATTGAGGAAAAAATGAAAAATGTGCTTGGTTCATTCACTTTTGGCAAAGTAAATGAAGCCCTTTCCGACCTTCTGGCGCATTCATAATAAAAAATTAACAAATCAAAATTTTTTACTGGAACAGGCATTCCTTTTTTTAACAATTCTGCTTTTATAAAATTCACATTAATAGGGTGTTAGTGTCTTTAATGCATAGAAGACATATTAAAGAACATCAATGTGTAATTGTGTTTTTTCTGATGTTTTATTGTTGCGAATGCTTTTGCTTGTTTTTATCTGCGCCTTAAAGGATAAAAACAGAATATCAGTGGTTTAACTTCAATGGGCCAATCAAATCAAAAAATGAAAACAAAGGCATGTTTCCACCTGTGGGATAATAGGTTTGAAATTAGTCTATATTATTTTACTTTTGATTTCAATTTCAATTATAAATTGTCTATTTTCTTCAATAGGTTTAATAAAAACGGCATATTGTTATTTTTTTATTAAGTGACCTTTGCCTGGCCGCGAAAAATTACCTGAAGGATAGCTGACAATTTTTAACAGGTTATGATATAAAATGAAGGTTATGCAAAAGGGATTGCCAAAGGCACAGGGTATGTATTGTCCTGATTTTGAACACGACAATTGCGGTATTGGTTTTGTAGCCCATATTAAAGGGCAAAAATCACATAAAATAATAACCAGGGGGCTCGAAGTCCTTTTTAACATGGACCATAGGGGGGCACTTGGTGCTGATGCAAAAACAGGTGATGGGGCAGGTATTCAAATACAGGTACCGCATGAGTTTAACAAGAAGCTGGGAATCGCTCTTCCTGAACCCGGACAGTATGGAACAGGACTTTTATTTCTCCCTAAAAATTTAAAAGAAGCCGATTTATGTATTTCGACACTTAAGGAAATCTGTATTGGCGAAGACCTTGATTTGTTTCATGTAAGGGAAGTGCCGGTCGATTCGAAAGCACCCGGCGAAATTGCACTTAGGGCAGAACCCCGTATTGTACAGGTATTTATTAAGTCGATCGTGAAACGTGAGCAGGATGCGCTTGAACGGAAATTATATGTTGCGCGCAAACTTGCTGAAAATGTGGTGAGAAATTCTAAATTGCGGAATAAGGGTGCCTTTTATTTCCCAAGCCTTTCAACAAAAACAATGATTTATAAGGGAATGTTAACACCGCGTCAGGTGCCTGATTATTTTCACGACCTTCAGGACCCAGACATGAAAAGTGCTATAGCCCTTGTACATTCACGCTTTAGTACCAATACTTTTCCCACTTGGGATCTGGCACAACCTTTCAGAATAATTGCCCACAATGGGGAGATAAATACTGTACGAGGTAACCGGTTGTGGATGCATGCCCGTGAATCATTGCTCAAATCGGAGGTTTTTGGTGAAGACCTGAAAAAAGTCTTACCAATTATTGAACCCGGCAAGAGTGATTCGGCATCGTTCGACAATGTTCTCGAGTTTCTATTCATGGCAGGCCGCCCTATGCATCATGTCCTTTGCATGATGATACCCGAATCGTTTAACGACAAGAACCCAATCCCCGATAGTTTAAAGGCATTTTACGAATACCATTCCACCATAATGGAACCATGGGACGGGCCGGCTTCCATAGTATTTTCCGACGGGCGTTATATTGGTGGCACACTCGACAGGAACGGCTTGCGCCCCTCACGTTATATGGTTACCCACGACGACCTTATTGTTATGGGTTCAGAGGTGGGTGTACAGGTTTTCCCTCCCGAAAAAATCAAAGAAAAAGGAAGGCTCAGGCCTGGAAAAATTCTTCTGGTTGATACAAAACTCGGAATAATCATTCCCGATCAGGAAGTGAAAAAGGAACTCACTCAACGGAACCCTTATCAAAACTGGTTAAAGGAAAACCGTGTGATGCTCGAAGATATTGAGGTACAGCAACGTGTTCCGTCGGGCATGAAAGAAGAGTACAATACCTATTTAAAAGAATTTGGCTATTCGAAGGAAGATATCAGGGTTATTATTAAGGGTATGGCTGAGAATGGCATGGAACCAACTTCCTCGATGGGGAACGATACACCGTTGGCTGCTTTTTCAGAAAAGCCTCAACGATTTTTTAACTATTTTAAGCAACACTTTGCCCAGGTTACAAACCCGCCTATCGATCCAATCAGGGAAGAGCTGGTTATGTCGCTCACAAACTATATAGGATCGCTTAACAGAAACATGCTTGAAGAAAACCCAGAGCATTGTAAGTTAATTAAATTCAGGCACCCCATAATCACGAATACCGATCTTGGCAAAATAAAAGACATTAAAGACGAGTATTTTACACATGCCACTATACCCATGGTATTCCCTGCCAAAGAAGGGGAAAAAGGTTTCAGGAAAGCACTCGACAATATTTTGTTTCAGGCCGAGAAAGCTGTTGACGATGAAAAGAATTTTATAATCCTTTCCGACAGGTTCATCAGCAATGATATGGCTGCTTTGCCCTCGTTGCTTGTAACCGCAGCTGTTCATCATCATTTAATCCAGGTTAAAAAGCGGATGCAGATCGGGATTATTGTTGAAACTGCCGAGGCACGGGAAGTAATGCACTTCGCTTTATTATATGGCTACGGGGCAAGCATTGTAAACCCATATCTGGCATTTGCCGTTATTGATGATATGGTTAAAACAGGAAAATTATCCATTCCTTATAGCGAAGCCAGAAAGAATTATATTAAGGCAATTGAAAAAGGCTTGTTGAAGATATTCTCAAAAATGGGGATTTCGACACTCAGGAGTTACCATGGAGCGCAGATTTTTGAAGCGCTTGGGATTAACCCGGGCCTGATTGATAAATATTTCAGGGGAACTGTTTCACAAATTGGCGGGGTAGGCCTTCATGAGCTGGCTGCCGAAGCATTAATGTTTCATGAAAAAGCATTTAACGATGATGCAGTTGATTATCTGTTAAAAAACGAAGGTGTGTACCATTACAGGCGCGATGGAGAACGGCATGCATGGAACCCTGAAACAATTGGTCTCTTGCAGTGGAGTACACGCACAAAAGATTATGAAAAGTACAAAGAGTTTTCATCACTGGTTAATGAGCAAACAAAAACTCATTTTGTAAGGGGATTCCTGAGAATTAAAAAGAACTTTAAGCCAATAGACATTTCTGAGGTAGAGCCGGTTGAAGCAATTCTAAGCAGGTTTGTAACCGGGGCTATGTCGTATGGTTCGATTAGTAAAGAAGCCCACGAAGCGCTTGCCATTGCAATGAATACCATTGGAGGCAGAAGCAATACTGGCGAAGGTGGTGAGGACCCAGAACGTTTTGGGACAATTAAAAACAGTAAAATTAAGCAAATTGCATCAGGCCGTTTTGGAGTAACCAATAATTACCTTACCAATGCCGATGAAATACAAATTAAAATTGCACAGGGGGCTAAGCCCGGTGAGGGCGGGCAGTTGCCAGGCTTCAAGGTTAATAAGATCATTGCCAAAACCCGTAATTCAACACCCGGCATCACGTTAATTTCACCTCCGCCCCATCACGATATTTATTCAATTGAGGACCTCGCGCAACTGATTTACGACCTGAAGTGTACAAATCCCGCTGCCAGGGTTTCGGTAAAACTTGTTGCCGAAGCAGGGGTGGGAACCATTGCTGCTGGTGTGGCAAAGGCTTTTTCCGACATTATCATTATTGCCGGCTATGATGGCGGTACAGGCGCTTCGCCGGCAAGCTCGATAAAACATGCTGGCGTACCTCCCGAACTTGGTTTGTCGGAAACCCAGCAAACACTTGTAATTAACGACTTGCGGCGACGTGTAAAATTACAGGTCGACGGGCAGTTAAAAACAGGCCTCGACGTGGTGAAGATGGCATGCCTTGGTGCCGAAGAATTTGGATTCAGCACTTCTGCTTTAATTGTGCTGGGCTGTGTAATGATGCGCAAATGCCATATGAATACCTGTCCGATGGGTATTGCTACTCAACGTGAAGAATTAAGGGCACGTTTTATCGGAAGGGCCGAATATGTAATCAATTATTTTACGTTCATTGCCCGTGAAATTCGTGAATACCTGGCACAAATGGGCGCCAAAAGCCTTGACGAAATTATTGGGCGCCCCGATTTCCTAGAACCCGACCCTGATATTCAAAACTGGAAATCAAGCAAGATCGACTTTAGCAAGATTCTGTATAAGCCTAAGGAAGCAGG
>JAFGEV010000059.1 GCA_016931385.1 Prolixibacteraceae bacterium | reverse complement strand
TAATTTTTGGTAAGCACACAAAATTATTATCAGAATTTTTGGAGCAGAATGTTCCATTCATTCAGTTTGATCTAACGTATAGTTCTTCAATAAGTGTTTTTTATGCTTATTCTTTATTCCTGCTTTAGCTTTGCAGCTATAAGTTGCTAAATGTAAATCTGAGATTACGGCAATATCAATTTTTTTTTATTTCTATTATCCAATAATATACATCGGTAAATGTTGTTTTTTTATAAATGAAAGCTTAACTAACTTTCATGTTTTCATAAATAATGCCACAGAGAAATTAAGTTTATATTTTAGTCAGGCAAAATGAGTAAGCATATCTTTCCCGAGAAATGGGATTTTTGATCCTGGATTTTTAAACAAAAAAGACTTTCATATGAAAGCCTTTGGTATTTGAAAATTATATTTACAGTGAAAATCTGTTATCCTAATTGACTGCCAGTTTTTCGGTGTCGATGAATTCCTTATACGAAGTATATCCAACATATTCACCACTATTATTTTTTGTTGGGAGTACAACCTGCAAATATGGGACTTCATAATCGACAACAAACATAACCGTATCAGAAACATTTGAGTTGAGGGTGAAATAATATTTTTCCAGAAGGACATCGTTCCCTTCTGATTCAACTTCTTTGTTTACAGCGGTTACACCCTCATTGATTAAACTAACCTTATTATCGAAATACATTTTAAGCAGCTTGCCATCAAATTCAATATTTACAGGGCGAGCGTAGTAGCTATGCATGAAAAATGATTCTTCGAGGGTGGTCATGGGTGTTGACATGGATTGTTTTTCAACCCTGAATTTTACAGGGAATAAATCTTGTGCCAGCCCGTTCAGGCTAAAAATTACAGTTAAAAGGAGTGTTAGTTTTAAAATTTTCATCGCTTTGTGTTAGAAAAAAGAACAATTACATTTTCAAAATCATGACAAATGTTATCATTTTTCATTTAATGAAAGAATTTATTTGACCAACATGGAATATGTTATGATGAATGGAAGATTTGCTTATATTTTGAAAGTTCAATTTCTCAGAAAAGCTTGTCTTTATTGGGATAAGTGCTACTTTTCAGTTCAAGCAGTCAGGGCTTGAATTTCCTTTTATTGAATTGAAACCTGTTATTAAAAGCATAGGATGGATTGATTATACAGGTTATGGCAATTTCATACCATTCGAATCCGTTCCTACTCATTTTCATTGTAGCAACATGAACGAGTTCACCTAAAAGGATACCACCCACAGGAGTGGTAATCAGATCCTGTATACTAGGTTGCTCCATTCCCCCTTCCCATACATATTCCCAAAGAAATGACTGGGCGATACAGAAAAGTGAGGATTGCAGTATCGTTGCATTTTGCGAACGCATTGAGTTGTAGTAGTAACTCCCCTGGTATGGATGGCCAACATAGTTGATAATAAACATGTCGTGGTCAAAAACCGGGGGGGAGGTGTAGGTATTGATATATTGTTTACGAATTTTTGGTAACTGAAACTCTTCCTGTACATTCCATTTACTTATCGATTCGGGAATGATAAGAAGGCTTAGCCCCATGGTTAAATTGTATCCAATAACACAATTATTTGCCCTTACAATTTTATTGAAAAGGGTTTTTTCTTTGTGCAACATATTTGCATTATAAAGGAAAGGTTGTTTTTGGGGAATCCAGAATGATTTTAGCGTATCAGGTATTTGGAGTGTAAGGTTTGTGCCGGTCGCAGGTCGTTTTTCATCGAGTATTTGGCCGTTAGCAAAAAAGTTCAGAAAAAGGCATGAAATTATTAAAAGGTATCTTTTGTAGGATATCATTATGTTTGTCTTTTTTTTCAAATATACTTAAAAAGTTATACAGCGATACTTTGTTTTTGTAACTTTCCATCTATTTTAAAAACTTGTTTAATGAAGCACGAAATCAAGCATGTTTTTATTGCAGGAGGTACAGGTTTTATAGGTTATTATACTACCCTTGAGTTTTTAAATCAAGGTTGCAGTGTATCGACCATTTCCCTGCCCGATGAAGTAGAACTGGGGAATTGGTATCCTAAAACAGCAGATGTGTTTTTTGGAGACCTTTTCCAGATGAATGAAGTTGAGATCGTGAGCTTACTTAATGGCAGAGGGTATGATACATTTGTGTATTGTCTGGGGCCCGATGACAGGGTGACTCCTCCTGCTCCCGCTTATGATTTTTTTCATTCACGGTTGGTTGTTCAGGCTCTGAAGATATGCAATGCCGCTAAAAAAGCCGGAATTAGAAGATGTGTAGTGATGAATTCATACTTTACCCATTTCGATAGGTTATTAAACGGGAAACTTGCAAAAAAGCATCATTACATCCGATGCCGGGTAGAACAGGCAAATGAATTAATTCGGCTTGGAGAGGCTGAAGTATTTGATGTGATGATTATGGAGCTGCCATATATTTTTGGCTCAATGCCCGGACGTTTTCCCATTTGGAAAAACTTGTTTGTTAATCGTTTCAGAAAAATGCCTTTAATAATTTTCCCGGGGGGCTCTACCGCAACTGTTCATGTTCACGATGTGGCCAGGGCCATTTTTGCCGCTGCGTGTTACGGTAAGCATGGAGGCTGTTATCCTGTTTGCAGCGAAAATTTAAAATACAGAGAAATGTTCAGGTATATGTTGGCCTGTGCAGGGTTTCAAAAAAAGTACCTGAGAATGCCCCGGTGGTTTGGTTTCTTATCAGGCTTTCTCATTGTAATTACACATTGGACCAATAAACAACAAAGCGGGCTCAACATGATAAACCTGATGTCATTTTTACTTCACCTCGATCTTGGAATCGATTCCGGATGGGTAAAAAAAGATCTGAATTACGAGGAGCTGCAATTTGATAATGAAATTAGTATATGGCTTGGGATAAGGGAGGCTATGCAGCAGTCGTTCCCTGAAACCTTCAAAAATGTACCAGAGCCTTTATAAAGCTTTACAACTTCTACGAAATTTCAAGCATCCGTTCAATGGGTTTCCTTGCTTTTTCAATTACTTCATCCGACAAGGTAACTTCAGGAAGTTCGTTTTTAAGGCAGAGGTATAACTTTCGTATCGAATTAAGTTTCATGTGAGTACAATCATTGCAGCCACATGTTGAGTCAACCGAAGGGGCTGGTATAAAAACTTTTTCAGGACAGGCTTTTTTCATCTGGTGTAGAATACCGCTTTCGGTAGCAACAATAAACTTTTTGGTTTCACTTTGTTGTACATATTTCAGCAACTGGGCTGTAGAGCCAATGAATTTAGCCAAAATGAGCACAGGCTTTTCACATTCGGGATGGGCAATCATTTCAGCATCGGGGTGTTCGTCCATTAATGCAGCTATTTTTTCAACCGAGTATTGTTCATGCACCATGCAAGCCCCGTTCCATAGTACCATGTTCCTGCCGGTAAGGGAATTGATGTAATTTCCCAGATTTTTATCAGGACCAAAGATCAGTTTGGCATCCTTCGGGAAACTTTCAACAATTTTTACAGCATTCGAGGAAGTACAAACAATATCGGTCTCGGTTTTCATATCAGCAGTGCAGTTTATATAACTGATTACCTTATGTCCCGGATATTTTGCTTTAAATTTTCTGAAATCGTCAATTGGGGCTGATTCGGCCAATGAACATCCGGCTTTCAGGTCAGGCAGGATTACTTTTTTTGCAGGGTTAATAATTTTTGCAGTTTCAGCCATAAAATGAACACCAACAAATACAATAATATCAGCTGTTGTTCGGGCAGCTTCCTGGGCAAGGGCCAGACTGTCACCCACGAAATCAGAAATATCCTGTAATTCAGCTTCAATATAGTAGTGGCCCAGGATAACAGCATTTTTTTCTTTTTTTAGCCGCTTAATCTCATCAACCAGATTAACACCTTTCGGAATGGATTCATTGATAAAACCCTCTTTTAATAAAATTGCATCTATATTTTTCTGGTTGTGATTCATCTTATAATAGAAAATTTGCGGTCAAAGATATAAAAAACAAACTATTGCTTATTGAAAATTGTTTCTTGTACATATGACAATTCTGCTTTTTTTTTGTTTATGTTATTGTTGTTTTTTTAGAGTTTTTTAAATAAAAATGATGAATATTCTATTGATTAACATTTAAATGATCTAATTTTAAAATGATAATTTTTATTGTATGATGCACGCATGAAAAAGTTTAATTATCAATATAATAACTAATTTATTAACAAAATCATAAACTTTAAGGTATATTAAAATCAAAACCTATAAATTACTTTTGAATAAAAACAAATTACACGTTGTTATGAGAAAAACCTTTATGTTTTTATTATTTCTTTTTTTAACAACATTATTGTTCGCTCAAACTGGGATAAGGGGCATTGTTGTTGAAAAAAGCACGAAGGAATCACTAATTGGGGCAACTGTGGTATTAAAGGGTACTACCCAGGGAGCGGTTACAGGTGTTGATGGGAGCTTTTACCTGAAAAATGTTCCCTCAGGCAAACAAATTATCGAAGTATCGTACATTGGCTATGTTAACCGAAGAATTGATGTTGATGTGGCCGTCGGGACAACAGTTGACCTCAAGGTTATTGAACTTGAATCGGACGCCATTGGCCTTAACGAGATCAGGGTGTTGGCCAACATAGCCATCGACAGGCAAACGCCTATTGCTGTTTCGAACATTAAACCAGCTCAGATTGAAGAAAAACTGGGGACACAGGAATTTCCCGAGATTTTGAAAACTACCCCCGGGGTGTATGCTACAAAACGCGGTGGTGGTTTTGGTGATGCCGATGTCCGCATCAGGGGGTTTGGAAGTGAAAATGTTGCTGTACTGATTAACGGCATGCCCGTGAACGGGATGGAAAATGATAAGGTGTACTGGTCGAACTGGGCCGGCCTGGCAGATGTAACACGCACTATGCAGGTTCAGCGTGGTATTGGAGCTTCAAAAATTGCTGTTCCTTCGGTTGGGGGTACCATCAACGTAATCACAAAAACTACCGATGCAAAAAAAGGGGGTAATGTATTTTACACCATGGGGAACGATAACTACAGCAAGATGGGAGCAACCTTCTCAACCGGTTTGCTCAAAAACGACTGGGCCGTTACCATGATGTTCTCAAAAACAAAAGGCGATGGCTATGTAAAAGGTACTCCTTTTGAAGGTTATTCATACTTCTTCAATGTTGCAAAAAAGATTAACGATAGGCATCAGTTGGCCTTTACCTTGTTTGGCGCACCACAGGAACATGCCCAGCGTTACGGGATGATGAGCCTCGATGTGCTGAAAACACGAAAAGACGGACATCGTTACAATGAAGACTGGGGTTATCTGAACGGGCAGTTTTACAGCAATTCTGTAAATTTCTACCATAAACCGGTTGCCATACTTAACCACTATTTCGATATTGATAAAAATACATTTCTTAGTTCATCTCTTTATGGCTCATACGGCATGGGTGGCGGGGGTTATTCCACCGAAAGGAGCGTTTCACTGGCTTTTAACGAAGAAGGACAGATTGACTGGGACAAAGCCTACCGCGAAAACCTTGAATATGCTGCGAATGGGAATGGTGCCGGGATATATTTTCAAAACTCCTACAATTATCATAAATGGTTCGGGGCATTGTCGACCCTGAAAAAAACAGTTGGCTTGTTTAATTACCTTGCTGGTGTCGACCTGCGTTATTATTATGGCGAACACTGGCAACAGGCCGATGATTTGTTTGGCGCTGGTTTTGTTTACGACCGTGCCAATTCCGACGCTGTAAATTTTTACAACCGGCCTGTTAAACAAGGCGGCGTTATCAATTACGATAACGATGGCGAAGTAATGTGGGAAGGTTTATTCCTGCAGGCCGAATACAACAACGATGATATATCGGCTTTTGTTTCGGCAACTCTTTCAAACCGTTCGTACCGACGTTACGACTTTGCACAGTATTTTACCAGTGAATTCAAAGAACAACTTGATGGTGACCCCGCATTGGTTGAGCAATGGGAAAACAACCACCAGGGTTACATGCGCGGTTACAATTCAGTGTTTGAAACCAAGGCCTATACCGTTGACCAGGTAACCGAATGGAGGCATTTCATGGGTGTTTCGGCAAAAGCCGGCGCCAATTATAATTTCAACAGCCACCACAATGTTTTTGTAAATGGTGGTTACATGCAGCGTCAGCCAAACTTCAGCACGGCTTTTCAAAATTATAAGAACCTGATTAACCCATCGGCTGTAAACGAAAAAGTGTACAGTGCCGAAGTAGGGTATGGTTTCCGCAGCAGTTATTTTACGGCCAACATTAATGCTTACCTTACCCAATGGAACGACAAAACTACATCGGGAACAGTGCAGGACCCTACCGCTACCACTCCCGATGAATACCTTGTTTTTAATATCGAAGGGGTAAATGCACGTCATATGGGCATAGAACTTGATTACGTTTACGAACCTATCGAGGGGTTGAATATTAACGGTATGGTTTCGATTGGCGACTGGATATGGGCAAACAATGTCGATACGGTCGAAATCTATAAAGACCAGTTGTTGGTCGACACCTATGATGCCCTTTACCTGAAAGGGATACATGTTGCCGATGCTGCACAAACAACCGCATCGGTTACGATAAATTATGAAGTTTTTCCCGGCCTGAAAATCGGTTCCGACTTTACTTATTTTGACAGATTATATGCCGATTTTGACCTCGATTCACGTGTAAGGCCTCAAAACGAAGGGGTGGATGCTGAACGGATTCCTGCTTATGCTTTAGTCGACCTGAACATGTATTACTCATTCGATTTTGGCCCGTTTAAAGCCTCAGTTTATGGGAATATGAACAACGTGCTGAACACGATTTATGTAGCTGATGCAATTGAGGGCAGGGGCTATTACTTTGGATATGGGCGTACCATTTCACTAGGATTGAAAATCAGATATTAATTTCTAAGTTTTAAAAACCCGTTGACATGAAGTATTTTAAATATATAAGCATCGTTTTCCTTGCAATGGTCAGTTCATGCGACTTGTTTAACCCGCTTGAAGACGAACTGGAAGCAGTGGACAACACATTACGACAGGAAATTGAATATACGGTTACCGACGACGATTTTGTTACCATTGCCAACAAGGCGCTGTACGTTAACCCTGATGATTCCGTTAATGCTGAATTTATTCGCAATAATAAGTTTTTCACCGACGAAGTGCCGGCTTCAAACTATGTGCCCTTATTGCTTAACGATCGATTCCCGGGATTGGGAACCGGCTCACAAGCAAATGTTTCCTACAATTACAATGGAGAAATGCCTGATGAACTGGCGGCCTACAGAAATGCACCGGCATTTGTTTTTTCTGATGAAGATTACCGTATGGCAGATGAAGCAGTTGCCGATGCTGGTTTTTTCTCGCCACGGTTCAATCCCGACAGGTACATCCCTGATGTTTTGTCTGAAAACCTCGATACTGCTTCAAGCGGTGCAATGTATGCAGTCAGGTATAAATATTCAGGAGTCGATCCTGTAATCGATTATTCAGCATTTGAGATAAACCCGGTTTGGGAGGAAAATTTCGAATCGGACGCTGTAACATCAGAGAATCAGCTTGTAAATGTTTTAGGTGCACAAAAATGGAACTGGAAATCGGCCGACGATGGCTCCGTTGCCATCGAAGGCTGGGACAACGGCTTCTTTCAGAATGAAGACTGGTTAATCTTTAATAACATCGATTTGAGCAATGTTTCAAACACGCATTTACAAATGGTCCATGCCGTTGAATTTTATGCCGAAGGTTGTTTGTTTGTACTTGTTTCAACGAATTACGATGGAGAAAATCCCGCAAATGCCAATTGGTTAGAAGTACCTTTCCCAAATTTCGAAGGCTCTGATAAAAACAATTATATAGAAACACAGGTTATCGATATTTCTCGT
>JAFGEV010000389.1 GCA_016931385.1 Prolixibacteraceae bacterium | reverse complement strand
TTATGTTAACCTTTACAGTTCGGCAATTGATTATACCGGGGGCAAGGGGTTGGATGATGTTGAGTTTGTTTCGTATGTTTGGATTAAAAATCCAATGTATAAGAGGCGCGGTTTACAGCCCCGAAAGCAATCGGGGGCACCAGCCGTTACGAATAGTTGAGCAAATGTCGAGAAGCGGGGGTTCAACGGAAAAAAATGACTGACGGGGCTGTGGATAAGAAAGATTATTTAATGAAGATTAGGTAAAAATTTAAGATTGACAATTGAATAATTACATTCTCTTCGCTGCTGCCACACGATTACATCCTTTAAACCACGCGAAAGATTCGCGCGATAGCGTGGCTAGTTTTGAGTCTTGATGGTAATTTGCTACTTTTGAACCGTTGTAGCAATACAATATTTTGACAATGATTAAAGCTGTTGAACAGGAGACGCACCTGAACAACAGCTTTTTTTAATTTTTCTTAGTCTGCTTTTTTAATCTTGTTGATCCTTTTCTTTTATTTCAGTGGAATAGTTTATATGTAATGCTTTGGATTTCCGCAATGCTTCTTTAACGTCGATCACTTGTTGGTCGGTTGCCCCGGTACCTGCGCGAACGGCAATAACCTGATTGGGATTGACTGCAATTGATTCAGAAATTTCTTTCTTCAGTTCATCCAGGGACACTTTTTTATTACCCATGTAAATGCCTTCTTTTTTAACAGTTACCACAGTTGGAGGAGGTGGTGGCGGTGGTTTTAGTTGGAATTCCTCGGTTCGTACAATGGTGGAATTCTGCAATGCAGCCTTTACCTCATCGACTTTGCTTTGTGATACACCTGATTCTATTTTTAAAATAAAGCACATCTTGTAACCGTTTGCCGAGTTGAAATCAACAAGCTTTTTCAGTTCTTCAAGTGTAAATTTTTCACCAAGAAAGATACCTTCTTTTGTTATTTTCAGAGTAGATGGAGGAGGCGGAGGAGGCGGTATACCATCGCTAACTTTCATTTTTTTAGGTGGTGTAACGATATAAATGCTCAGTGGAATCATTGAGTTGACAGTTTCCTTATTAAAATCGTTCAGGCTTTCATAACTCATTTTATATTTAATTTCAGCAAGCTTTTTTCGAGCATTGATGAATTCATTAGCAACAGCATTTATAAGTACATTAAAGTCTTCGCTATTTGTTGCAATGTCTTTTCGAAGTAAGGCAATAAAGGACAATATTTCTTTTTTTTCAATACCATTATTGGATTGGTACCTGGTTAAATCAGCTTGCAGGAATTGAGCCATATTCTGACCAACATCTTCCATGTTGGCAACTTTACCATCCATCATTATTTGCGATTTCCTGTTCATTAAAACATTGTGCCATTTAATGCCATTGAAGAAATCATTTTCTTTCCTGTTTGAGAGAGCTTCGTTGGTAATGGCTTCAAAATCACTTTCATTCCAAATCCTTTTTCCCTGAACTACTTCATTAATTAAGGGAATAGGATTACTTATAGGAACTTCTTCCTTCTTGTTGCCAAATGCCATTAGCATCAGCAGGGCAATGGGCAGGAAGATCGCCACCTTCCACGCTTTGCCTTTTTGTTTTTTTGATTTGTTCATCATAACAATACGGTTTTTAATTTGACAATGATTAAAACTATTTGCAAGCGCGTAACGTTCGTCGCCCACGCACTTTCTTATCAATAATAATTGATATTCTTTCGAATTTGTTCCGGTACTGAGGATGTGTTGGTCTACCTGGAATTCCTGAATTTCTTTCAGGTCATTCTTTAGTGCATAAACAAACGGGTTAAACCAGTGGAAAAGCTTTACCAGTTCCACAACCAATAAATCGAAGGTATGCCAGAATTTGATATGTGCAAGTTCATGTCCCAGAATTTCACTTTTGTGTTCTGAATAATCCTTTTTCGATAGAATGATGAATCGTCCGAAATTCATAGGTGTTATTGGGTGGTTTACCAATGCCAGCCTGTAATTTTTTTTGCGATAAATTTTTACTTTCCAAAAAAGCATTGTTAGTTTGGCAAGTCCTGAAATTAAAAGAAGAAAAGATATCACAAGGCCTGAAACATAAATGATGGCCATTACCTGTTTTGCCGAAATACCTTTTTCTGTTGAAGCCGAAGGCATCGATACCGGCATTGAGGAAACTTGCATGGTTTTTTCTTCCATTGTAGGAAGGGGCATTGTATTTTTTACAGGAAAAACTTCAAATTCGATGTTTTGGCTGAATATTGATGGCATTTTTACCAACGGTATGGCAACCGATAGCACCAAGACTCCAATAAGCAAGAACCTGTTAAATGCGAAGGTCTTTTCTTTTTTTAGTGTCCATCTGAAAGCAATGTAGAATGCTGTTATGCAAATGGATGATTTGATTAAATAGTCGAGGAAAGTTTCCATTTTAGTCGTCTTTTGTGTTTCCTTCTTCTACCTGTTTTATCAAGGCTTTGATTTCCTCGGTGGTAATCTCCTGTTCTTCAACAAACATTGAAACCACGCTTGAATAGGAGCGGTCAAAGTACTTCGAGATAAAATCCTTCAGGGTGCCTTTGCTGTATTCCTCTTTCGAGATTCTTGCAAAATAGCGGTAGGTATTGCCAAACTGTTCGTGGTCGGTAAAGCCCTTGTCTTCGAGCCCCCTTACTATGGTCGATATGGTATTGTAATGCGGGGGAGAACCCGGAAGAAGCTCAATGATTTCCTTTACAAACAACGCTTTGTTGTTCCACAAAATGGTCATGATTTCTTCTTCCCGTTTAGTTAATCGTTTCATTCGTTTATATTGTTAATTTTTCAAGGTAACTCATGTAACTCGCATATAATCAATTGCGGTTGTGGTTTACGTCTGAAGTATGCTCGTTTCATAGAATGATATTATCAATTCAAAAACAAATATAACTAAAATAATTAGTAATACAACTAAAAAATATAGTTAATTGGTTTTTCAGGCCATGTTTAAAATAATGTATCCTTGTATTGTTTTATAAATCAATAATATTGTCGTGAAAAAAAGAGAAGCTGATTTATTGTTTCAGAAATATCTTCACTATTGCACGATTGCATTGTGTGTTTTAGTATAAGCAAATATTATATTTAAACCATGCGTAAGGTTCAAGCGGTAGCGTGGGATATAAACAGCAGCGTTATAACTGCAAACGCTATAATATTTTAAAGAATCTCAAAATAAAATAAAATTGTTAATTTTGTAATTGCTAAAAAAACTTGAAATATATGCTTGCAGTAAAAGGAATATAAGATGGAAAAAACATACGGCTTATCGAAAAGATAAACGAAACGAAAAAATATTTGCAAATGATCCTTTAAGTTTAGGGGTACAGTTTAAAATTTATTCTATCGCTTTATAAACATCTTTTCATCACTGATATTTCCAGAAATAAATTTTAAAGAATAAACCCCTTTTGGCAAGTTGCCAATATTTATTTGTTGCCCTGAAATAACATTGTTGATTTCCATTACAGACCTACCGTTCAGGTCAACAATTTCCATGTTCTTGTTTTGCTGTATCTCAGAACTGAATTGAACGGTAATGTAATCATCTGCCGGATTTGGAAATATCTGCACAACTTTTTTTTTAGAAATGTCCCTGACAGAAGTTCCGCCGGAATAATCGGGATCGACCAAAAGTAAGGTGCCCATATAGTCGGCAGTGATGTAGTTGTCGTTTGAGTGGTTAGAGGGCATAAAGGTGCTCCCTATAAAATTCTCCCGGCTGGTTGTTTCGTCGTTGTCGCAGTAGGCCAGACTGAAGCCCATCAGCTTGTTGTGGAAAAGGGTTACACGGCTTGCTTCAGGATTATTGGGATTGAATGTTTTGTCGTACACTTTCAGCGCAATTTCCCAAAGGTAGGTTTTCTCCCCAATCGTGTCCATTACCACCGAAAGGTTGTTTTTTAAATTGACGTTGTTGCCTGTGCCCCCGTCAATGGCATCGTAAGTAATGCTAACATGGTATGCAAAAGCATTGTAATTATTCTGATGATACCCCATCGACCTGTCTTCATCAATAAAAATTTCAACACAATCATCGTTCCAGTAGTTATCGAAGGGATTGATATGATCATCTGAAAGTGAATCGTCAACTACTTCAACAAGGATATATAAATAAAGGCTGTCCCAGGCAAGTTTAAAACGCCCTGAGAAATCACCTTCTTCCATTGGTGCATTGTAATAGGGCAGCCATACAACGCTGATAGGGTTCCATTCGGCATCGATCCAACATTGGTCGGCATCGCTGCCATCGATCACAACCGGAGATTTTGCCGGGTAGGCATAAATGGTATCCTGCTGGGTTTGGGCAAACGAGAAAGAGCTTATTGTGAGGGTTGTTAAAAATAAAAAAAATATTCGCATTGAAAATTTCATATTAATTCAATTAATAAAGCTTATTGACGGTGCTAAAAATATGCTATTATGACGATGATTGCAACGTATGGTTTAAAATGTGCAGGCAAATTCACAATACCTTATTATTGAAACTTTCCTGTTTTGAAAACACTGAAAGGTCATTGTTAACCCAACAGCGATTATAAGTCCTGCAGATGTTTAATTATAAACTAAAATCCAATAATACATTTGAGACCGAGAAAAATTTCTTAAGGAATATTCCCTTTAATCATTTTATAAATGTTTTGGGCTATTTCGAATAATTCCATGGCTTCTTCCAGGGTGGGTTTTCCCGAAGGGATAATACCAATTTCTCCCGGGTAGCGGGAATTAATATAAACACTATCAAGAACTAATAAATTATTTATTTGTATAGGTTGTGTTAAAAAGTTTTCAATGATTTTATGAAGTCTGATTAAATTGTGTGTTCGGGGTATAACTATATTGTTTTCATCAATTAATGCTTTAAAACATTTTTCAACGGCTTGCTGTGAATGAAATGCAACAATAGTTGTTAAAAAATCATCATCGAGAATCTTTTCACAACTTCTTAAGTCTGCCAGGGCATATTCAAGCCATTGTCTGGTGCTTGCCTTCATATAGGACAACTCCTTTGTTTAAAATATCTTTCGAGAAAGAACTACCCTGTTCAATAAATTCCATGAACATTGGCTTAGTATAAATAATCAGGTCAATTGGTATTTCCCTTGAAACATCTATAATGTATTTGCTGACAGTAATATACAAATCGGTCTTTTCCTTAAATGATTTTGGAATGAAATTGTCATTTGTTACAACCATAATGTCAAAATCACTTTCTGATCCGGGATTTCCGTATGCATAAGACCCAAAAAGCACAACGAGGTGTGGATTAAGCTTTTTGAATCTTTCTTTGAGCTGAACAATATAGGTGTTATTTAATTCCACTAAGTTATTTTTTTTCAAAGATAATGAATTCAGGCTTAAAAAAATATCTTCCACGACCCAATCGGGAAGAACCCCATCTGTAAAATATCAACGATCGACCCTGAATTGCTGTTGAACCGTTGTGCCAGTATATTCCTATGGTCAGTAAGATTTTGAACATCGAACGACCATTCCTGCGAGATGTTTTTTTGGTTCAGACGATATGCAATGCGTAGGTCAATGCGAAAGTAATCGGCAAATTTTTCGCTGTATGCCCGATCGTAATCATAAATGGTTTGACTGTATTGAGCCGATTTTTCAACATTAATGGGAATGTATCTTTTTCCCCCGGCCCACACGGTTTTGATGTTCACCGAAAGCATATCGTTTTTAATGGGCAGTTCGTAACCGGCCAGAAAATTCAGCGTGTAATTGCCGTTAAAAGCTGTGTTTCGCCAAACATTGTCGCTTCCCTGGTATTTTGAGTCGTACAGTGAAGCTGAAAGCAGGAAATAAAAATTTTTGTTCAGGTATTTTTCGAGTGTAAATTCAATGCCCATATTCTGTCCTGTTCCCTTGTTTTCGAGGCTGTCTACTATCTGGTTGTAAAAATTAGCTCCATAGTTGGCCAGGCTGTAGTACGATGGTTTACTTTCGACCGGGATATTGTAAAGATGTTGGTAATAGGTTTCAATTTTCATTCTCAGGTTTGTTGATATTGAAAGATCGTAGCCGGCTGAAAAGTGGTGGCTTTTTGTGAATCCAAGGTTCTTATTTGTTAATACATAATCATCGCCAGTAGCATCCGCTAGTGTTTGGGTAAAATAAACCAGCCTTGGTTGTATCTGGCTGTTCAAGCCATAGCCCAGTGAAAAGCGGTGGTTTTTGCCAGGGGCATAACTTAACCCGGCACGAGGTTCAATGCTGTAATTGTTGTTCAGGGCAAACCACTGGCCGTGCAACCCTAGTTGAAAAGAAAGATTTCCGGCAATGCGTTTTTTAAACTGTGCGTAAGCCTGGCAAAGCGCTGTTATTCCTTTGGTATCCGTTTCCCTTTGATAATCCTTAATGTAGGTGTTGTAAAATTCATCAAAAAAGCTGAAATCGAAAAGCTGTGCCAGCATACCTGCCTGAATGGTGGTTGAAGCGTTATGTTTCAAATAGTAATCGGATGAGAAGGAATAGGTGGCTTCCGTATAATTGTTGTTATAAAAATTATCGGTAAAAACTGCGTCAATTGAATCAACAATGTTGAACGAGTTTGAATAGCTGGCCGAAACCGAGGATTCAATCCGGCTGTTTTCTGTGAAGAAGTATTTATGCTTTAGCCCTACAACTCCCATTTTTGAGCCGTACGAAACCTGTGTGCCGGGAAGCATATCTGCTGTCCATCCGCTGCCTTTGTCTTCCTCAAGGTTAATGTGGCTTATCCCTCCCAGGCCAATAACAGAGAATGAACCTGACTTTTCAGTTGGAAAAAAGATTTTAAAAGAAAGGTCGGTATATTTTGGGACTCCGCCAACATCAAACATGCCCATTGCATGCATAAGGTCCATCATGGTATAGCGGTAATTGACCATGTAGGAACTACCCCTGGTTTTGTTTATTGGTCCTTCGGCTCCCAGTTCAAAACCGTTAAAACCCATGCCGCCGGTAAATTCATGGTCGTGGGTGTTGCCATTCCGCATTTTTAGGTCGAAAACACCCGAAAGGGCGTTACCATATTCGGCAGGGTAGGAGCCTGTGAAGAAATCGGAATT
Source organism: Prolixibacteraceae bacterium (assembly GCA_016931385.1). Lineage (GTDB taxonomy): Bacteria > Bacteroidota > Bacteroidia > Bacteroidales > Prolixibacteraceae > DAIMEA01. The sequence goes on along the minus strand of JAFGEV010000389.1, from coordinate 12,814 downwards.
GCAAAGCTGGTTGTTGTTTAAAATACAAATTGGGCCACCCGTAGTGCCAAAAGTGCCAAAGTGGTTGGGATTGGGGATAACCATGCCATCGAGTTTCCATAATAAACCGGTTGGAGAATTCCCCCTGATGATGATATCGTTGCGCTGATCGCCGGCTGTTACAACACCTGCATAGTTTGAAACCATGCGGGCAGGGTCGCCCCAGCTTCCGGCGTATTTATTGGTTTCTTCAACCGTGAACGTTCTTGCGCTGGTCATTGCAAACTCGTCAATCACCTCGCTTTTCATGCGGGCTTTAACCAAAACCTCGTCAAGCTTTTCAACTTTTTCTGTTAGCTCGATGTTCAGGTTTAAATCTTTACCCGACAGGAGCAATAGGTTTTGAGCAGTATAGTGCTCGTAGCCTATCATGCTTACTTCAATTGAAATTCGGCCAACCGGCAGGGCATCTAAGCTGAAGTTGCCGTTTTTATCGGAAATAGTACCGGTAGTTGTTTCGTTTGCATATACCGCAATGTTGGATGCCGACAGAGGTGAGCCTGATTGCTTGTCGGTTACTGTCCCATAAATTCTGCCGGTTTTTTCCTGCGCGTTCACAAATGGGCAAACAATTCCCAGGAGGCATAGCAACGCGCTTGCCGTAACAAAAGTTTTCATAAAGCTATCGATTTAAAATTTAAGTTGTTATGTTTTTTACTTCCTAAGTAGTCTGCAAAATGTTTAAAATAATTTTTTTATATAGAACAATATGGTTTGACCACACAACCCTTTTCTATTTCTTTATCCATTTCATAAAATTTCTTACGTTGTTGTAACTCACAATTACATCGTCGTTAAATTCAGGCATAAGAGAAATTTTCAGTCTGCTTTTCGAATAAGGGTACATTTCCTTGATGGCTGAGATGTTTGCAATGATTTTCCGGTTTAACCTGAAAAATTGATAGGGATCAAGCTTTGGCTCAATGTTTTCGAGGGTGTCATCAAATAAAAGGTTTTCATTTTTTACCGTACGTAAAAAAACACTGCCTTCGAATGCATAGAAATAGGCGATTTCATCATCGGTGACAATTTTCAGTTTCCGACCGGCCTGGCAAACAAAACGCCGTTTAATGTTTTTCGCTTTTTCAAAGGCTTCCATTGTTACAATCAGTCTTTCATAATCGGGTTGATAGCCGCCTGTTAATGAACGGAATTTGCTTATGCTTTTTTTTAAGTCTTCTTTACTTATCGGTTTAAGCAGATAATCGATACCATTGTGCCTGAAAGCTTCAATGGCGTACTGATCGTATGCTGTAGTAAATATTACCGGACAATCGATTTTAACTTTTTCAAAAATCTCAAAACACAATCCATCGGAAAGGTGAATATCGAGAAAGATAAGATCGATGTTGTTGATCGCTATAAATCCGGCAGCATTGCTCACCGAGGGAATAATTTCCACAATATCAAACGAGTTGTCAATTTCCTTCAGGTATTTCTGTAATTGTATTGCCTGATGCTGTTCGTCTTCAATGATCAGTATCTTCATTCTTCTCCTTTAATAATTGGTATTTCAACAACAAAATGTTCTTCAGAAAAATAGTGCTTTATCGATTTGCCGGTAAAATTCCGGTAACGTTGTTCAAGGTTTTTCAAACCCAAACCAGGGCTGTTTTCAACATTTCGTAATTGCCGGTTATTCCTCACGATAATCAGCTCTTCCTGCTCATTGCTAAAGGCTTCAATTATAAGCGGTGATTTTACCGATAGTGTATTGTGTTTAAGGGCATTCTCGATAAGCAATTGCAATGTTAGCGGTAGAATGTAGGATGAATGCAACGATTTATTGATGTGGTTTTCAAAGCGGAAACCTTCGCCATAACGTATGTGTTGCAGAAAAATATAAGAGTTTATAAAATCGGTTTCTTCAGAAAGGTTTACGAAATCGGTATTATTCACGTCGAGAATATAGCGGTAAATTTTTGAAAATTCGTTAACATACTGTACCGCCTTATTCTGGTCACTGTTTATCAGTGATGAAAGTGTTCCAAGGCTATTGAAAAGAAAGTGGGGATTGACCTGATTTTTTAATGCTTCAAATTTTGCCTGCATGTGTTCTTTTTCGAGGTTGGCCGACCGGGTAATTTCTTTCTTCCACGAGAAGAAAAGGTAGGCAAGTTCATGTATGATAACAATGAAAACAAAAACCAACAGAATGGCCAGGTTCAGTGTTTTATTATTCTGCCAGTAATTCTCAGTTTCACCTTTAATAATCCTGTTGATGAAGTAAACCACGATGATAAAAGCTGCTGTAAAAAAAACAATGTATGCAATAACAGTAATGATATGCAGGAAAGGTTTTTTTTCCCATGGGAATTTGTTCCATAGCAATATTCCAAATTGCCGTGTTCCGATCCATGAAAAAAAGGTAATGCCGGTTGAAATCAGTATCCAGCCCCAGAACATTGGATTGCCCGGTCTCATACCGAATAAAAACGGAAAAGCAAAACCAACGAAAGGGATACCTATGATCCCTATCCATTTGTCGTTGAAAATTTTTTCCTGTTTCATCGGTATCTTATTTTAACTGCGAGGCCTAAAAGTTAATTATTTTATCAAGGCAAAATTATAGCCAAAACTACGATTGTGAAAATAAAAGGCAATCAAACCGTAAATGAATATGATGAAAAAGGAAATACGCGCAATGAACAGGATGAGTGTTGATTCTATTAAAAAATTCGAAACCAACAAAAATATTTATTGAGACGTTTAATTCACATTTCGGTTTAAAAATGAATTATGAACTTACGAAACATTAATATTGTTGCTAAATGATTGAAATGAAAAAATGAAAAAAATGCTGCTTTCAGTCCCAGTAAATTTCTTTAGCGTATGTGGGCGTATCGGAACTGTTTTCAAAATATTCAATTGTTCCGGTACCGGTTCCTTCCAGATAAATCAGGATGGAAACAATAGAATTTTGGTGTAACGCTTCCAGTTTTATTTCGGAAGAACTTATCGGACTGTATTTCCAGCCTTCAATAGGGGGGAGATATGAAATGTTATTACTGGAAGCATACCTGATTTTCAGATTTGCATCGTATGGAATTACAGCAGACATACAATATGCTGATCCCGATTTAAAATGTGAAGTTTCTTTGAATAATAGGTTTTGCAGTATCGATTCGGGGGTTGAGAATGGGAAAGGAGGCGCTTCAGCAGGATAATAAAAAGATTCGTATTGTTGAGGTATGTGCTTTTTTTGAAATGCTGCAATGTATTTCTCAAAGTCAGGAAGAGAAACATTAATGCCTAATTTATTGTATCGTGAGTTAATGTTGCTGCGAATTTCAGAAAAATCAATATATGAGATATTTGTTGAAAGCTGTTCAGCAATCTTTTGATCGTCAATATCTCCGTCGGGTGCAAAGTCATTGTATATTATTGTAAGTAATTGTGTGAGTTCAGCAGTTAATGCCGAACGTTCATTCCACCACAGGGTGTACCGTTGCACCATTATCGAAAACGCCAGCAGTATGGCATTATGGTCATCCCCCTTTGAAATGTCCATTTTGTTAAAATCAACATCCTGAACATTGTCAACACCCAGGAAATCCAGGAATTCGTTTGTTGCCTGTTCGTTGGCATCAATAACGGATAAACCTTCATTTACAAGGGTTTCTACCCTTCCTTTTATAACATGTGTAAGGATGTTGATATTTACGGTTTCCTTATCGGTCAAATCAGAAAAAGCCTGAAGGGTAAGGGTTCCGGAAGATAATTCACCATAGATTTCTGAAAAATAGTACCCGGTTGCTGTTAAAAGTACATAAGGGGAGTTTAACTCAATGTTGTTAAGGGCAAAAGAACCGTCATCAGTACCAATGGTTGTATTGAATGCACGGCCGGTTTGGCCAAGCTGGTCGTTCAACTCATTTACAGTTATTGTGGTTCCGGTAATAAAGGGGCCTTTTTGTGCTTTACCTGAAAAGGAATAAATCTGAGGTTCCCCATTATCGCAAGCTGAAAGAACCACGAAAAAAATGGCTAGTGCAATAATTATTGATTTGTTCATGTTTGTTTGTGATTAGTAGTTCAAAGGTAAGTGAATTTATTTCACGAACAATTTCCCTGAAGCATTTGTTTCATCCTGAAATTCTATGTGGTAAATTACCATATGTTTTGAAGGCACGATGAATTCGTTTTCAATAAAATCAATGTTGCCTGTTTTGTGTACCTGTCCTGAAACATTGCTAAAAGTAACTGTGCCTTTTTTGTTGTCAGGGTTTAGCACTGTAATTATTCCTTTTCTTTTTGAGTAAACGGCAACATTGGCCGCATCATTTTCCTGGTTTAACGGGGTAATTTCAAAACGGTCGATATTAAAGGGTGCAGACTTTACTACTTCAAACCGTAAAATGTTCAGTCCCGAATCGAGCTGAAATACGCCGCAAAGGCTTGTTTGTGTTACAAGATCGAAGGTTTGCGGCACTTCGCAATCGGTGCTGTCATCCATTATCTTCAGCCTGATCTTTCCGCCTTCCTGTGTCGACGAAACAAAGGCAGCTACCTTGTATATGCCGGGGTCTTTTGCATTGAAGGTATATTCGCACCATTCGCCTTCGTCAACATCGGTTATACGGTAACCGTTCCAGAAGCATTCAATGTCAACACCCTCATCGCGCCGGTAAAACGAGGGTTTGTTTTCTTCATCGCTGTCGTGGTAAGTAAAACCCTCGGCACCAATATCAAAATCTTCGGCTTCAATCGTGCAGGGTATTTCAAATGGAACATCGTGAAATGGGAACCTTGTAATATTCGATACATAAATTCTGACCGGGTAGGAAGGGACAGCATTCTGGCCATCGGTTTGAACAATACGGTAATAGTAGTGATGTCCTGAATCATAAACCGTTTCGGAAAAGTATGTAGAATCTGCTTTTAGAGTATCTATTGGAACGAAAACAGCTTCCCCGATTCCCCGTTCAATAATTAGTTGAGTTGATGCTAGTGTGCGGTTCTTCCAGTTCAGTGTTATTATTGAATCCTGCTCAAGTTCAATTTTAAGCATTGTGGGGGAAACCTGGGAGGCATTCATGACGACGTCTTTTATCTCGTTCCATTTTCGGTTTACGCGGTCATAAACGGGGTATTTGTCGCCATCGTCCCAAAGATTGAACGAGAAATTGTATTTCATGCAAAGTTCGGCATAAGTTGCATATAGGTGCATCCTCGAATTGAAATCGCTCATGTTCGTTACACCAAAGGCTCCAAGGTTAATGGGGAGCTGGTTCATTAACGACCAATCGGATATTTTATACAATCTTTTTTCCAAAGCCTTTATTTCTTCCTCTGTTCCCCAGTTGCCAACGCCAAGCTGGGCAAAATTTTCGGGGTCGAACGAATGAAAATACCCAATGAGATAATCGTCTCGTGGAATGTCGGCCTCAAGTAACTCATCAGAATTCGACCGGCGGTTTCCACTGTAGAGAACAACCCTTGTTGGATTTTTTCTTCTGATAATCTTGATTATTCTGGAATTCAGTTCGTCCACTTCTTCTGACGACATGCCTGTGGGTTCGTCAATGATTTCGAATACCAGCTTTTCTGATTTTTTATTGAACCGGGTAGAAACCTGGCTCCAGATGCTGTCGAAACGGGCGCGGTTTTCAGGCTGGCTGTAACCAAGTTTGAACCACTCTTCATGATGGGCGTTTATAATGATACACAGGCCACGGGCAAGCCCCCAGTCAACTATCTGCTCTACACGGTCAAGCCAGCTTTCATCAATGGAATAGGGTGGGGTAGTTGAGCTATGTTTGTCCCAGCGTATGGGTATGCGAACGCTTGTAAACCCCGCCTCTTTAAAATCATCGAAATAGTATTCCTGAACGGGGCCATTATTCCAGTCACCCTCGTTGGGCGGTTCCATGGTGTTGCCCAACGATATGCCTCGCCCCATTGCATTGTTTATTTTTACGGCAAGCGGTTGCGCCTTAAGTGAAAATAAACCTGCAAAAATCAATGCAGGAGGCAGTATGAATATCTTTAATCCTTTTTTTATGAAAGGAAGCATAGGTTAAGTGATTGTTTGCTGTTTTTCGCGGTGCAAAATAATAAAACAAACGGGAAGTTCAATTGGCAGGGCTGGAAAAAGAGGATATATCATAAAACAATATTTGAGAATTTAAAAATGCAGTTTCCCTGACGACAATTTTTAATTAATTTCGAAGAAAATAACTTAAAATGAAAAAACTAATTCCATTTCTAATTCTTTTAATTTTTACATCATCCTGTGAATGGTTTGTTGAAGTGGAGCCTTACGCCATTGAATATTTTTCGACAATTGAAATGGATACAAGGCCTTTCGCGATGGCTGTTGACGATAAGAGCGGTGAACTGTTTGTCCTTTGCTACGGAGATACTTTCTTCGAAGATTATTCACTTAAGAAATATTCTACCGTTGGCGAATTTCAGGAAAAACTTATTGATTTTGAATCTTTCAACGAAGGTGAATTCTCTGTTTATTCACCTGTCGATTTGTTTATTGAAGGTAAGAGGATATATGTTATTGCACGCCCTGAAACAGAAACAGACCAAAAAGTTTTTTCCGTATTGCAATTTAACCTGAACGGTGAATTTCAGGATGAATTTCCATTTCATATTAATGATGGCGATGGCGTATGGGGGGCATATTACCATTTAAAGGGGATTGTATATAAAGCAGGTTTGGGAATGGTTAAAACATATCCTTTAAATGGAAAGGAAGGTAGGGAATACCGGTTTATTAACGAGGAAAATGTTGAAGAAAATCCGTTCGTATTACCCGTTTCTGACGTGGCTGTCAATTCAGAAGGGAAAATATATCTCACCGGACAAATGCCTTATGGATTGGATACCGTTTTCTGGGGAATTTCACATCATTTAACCGTTTATAATCCTGATACCGGTGATAGGTTAACAACTGAAGTTATTTCTGATAATTTATGCATCCCCGGTTCTATGATCAGCCAGCCACAGGTTGAAATCGGTAAGCAGAACAAGGTGTACCTTACAACATTTTATTGCCAGGAATTACGAGTTTATGAAAAATCGGGGAAACCGCTTGTTGAGCTGTTCCTGCCCGATTACAGCGATGAACGTATTTTCCCTCATGATTTAGCGGTTGGAAACAACAGGGTATATATAGCCGATGCAAGTGCGAAGGAAGTGTTAATATTTGAAGAAAAGTAAACTGGTCGTTGGGAAATGAACACTAGTCATTAGATTCTCAACCTCAACCTTAACCTTAACCTTAACCTTAACCTCAGTATTCAAACTCGCATCTTTTTCCTATTTTTGCCCTAAATCAGTAAACCATGGAAATTCACGACATACCTGTATCGGTCGACATATTACGGAAACGGTTTCCTTTTTTCGAGAAGGATTTAATTGATGAGATTTCAGAAAAAGGGGAGTGGATAACGGTAGAAGCAGGGGATGAACTCATGACTGAAGGAAAGTACATTCGTAGCTTTCCTATTGTGCTTGAAGGCCTGATCAAAGTATGCCGTAAAGATGAAGAAGGCCGCGAGGTGTTGCTTTATTACCTGAACCCCGGACAGGTTTGCGCCATGGCTTTGACCTGCTGCATGGGGCGCATGCAAAGCACCATCGGGGCTTATGCCGAAGAAGATACCGAAATCATCCGTATCCCGGTAGAGAGCCTCGACGTGTGGATGATCAAATACACTACCTGGAAAGAGTTCGTGATGTATGCCTATCGCAACCGTTTCGAAGAACTCCTCAACACAATCGACAACATCGCATTCAAAAAAATGGACGAAAGGCTGGTGAATTTCTTTATCGACAGGCAGAAAGCTACAGGTGATGCAGTGTATAACGGTACACACCAAGATATTGCCAACAGTTTAACAACTTCGAGGGAAGTCATTTCTAGATTGCTTAAACAGCTCGAAAAAGCCGGAAAAATTAAAACCGGCAGGAACAAGATCGACTTTTCATCGCTTGTGTGACATAAGTTACCAATTCTCATTTTTCTGCATCTTTTCTTTGCACCATTAAAGCCTCCCCTAACCCCTCCCAAAGAGGGGATCAGGAGAAAAATATTACTTGCTTTATGAATTTGTAAACGTTATTGATGATGCGAAATTTCTTTATTAAATACAAGTTTTACTTTATCGCCATTCCTCTGGGTGCGCTGGCCGGATTTTTATACTGGCGTTTTATCGGATGCAGCTCAGGAACCTGTCCAATAACGTCTAAGTGGTATAATTCCACGTTGTATGGGATGATTATTGGTGCGTTATTGGTAAACACAAAAAGAAGCAAAAAGGAAAAGATAACTAATAAAAAAGATGTGCAATGAAGCGAGTTCTGAATTTATTGATGGTATTTATATTCGTAGCAGGAATTGCAGGTTGTACGGGTTCCTCAAAAGAAAAAAACAATTCAGCAATTTCTTCTGAAAGCAAGATAAATAATGAAATAATCTATGCCGAAACCATGAGTTCATTTAATGAAATAATTAAAAGTAACCAACCGGTTTTAGTCGATTTTTATGCCGATTGGTGCGCCCCATGCCGCATGATGGCTCCGATTTTAGAACAGGTAGCCGGTAATATGCAGGGTAAGGTCAGGGTTTTAAAAGTAAATGTTGATAAAAACCGCGAAGCTGCCATGAAGTATGGTATCCGCAGTATACCAACCTTAATGCTTTTCCATAACGGACAGGTAAAGTGGCAGGGCGTTGGCGTAATACAGGCCGACCAGATTGAACAGATCGTAATAACAAAGACATCATAGAGAAACAGGAATTTGTTTTGTGTTAATCCGCCAGTGGGCGGACGAGGGATAAATTCCCCGCCGCTTGCGGCGGGGAGATTCATTTGCCCGAAGTATCAATTATGCAGGGCAAAACTTTTAATTTTGATTGCTCAGTAAAAGCGGGAGATTCCCGCTTTTTTAGTTTTCAATAAGAAAAATACTTACCCTGCTTTTAGAAGATCTTCTGAAAAGCTGCATTTGTTAATAAATAATTGTAACGGTGTTAAAAACGGAAGTGTTAAAATCTTATTATAGCATCATAAATATGTATTTTTATCAGCAATTATAATTTTATTTAACGCTTTCACACACACTCTCACATTATGGCAAAACGTAACGATATCCACAAGGTGTTGATTATCGGTTCGGGCCCTATCATAATCGGACAGGCCTGCGAATTTGATTACTCCGGCACACAGGCCTGCAAGGCATTAAAATCATTAGGGTATGAAATAGTATTGGTAAATTCAAACCCGGCCACCATTATGACGGATCCTGGAATGGCCGATATTACCTACATTGAACCGCTCAATGAATATGCACTTACCGAAATAATCAAAAAAGAACGTCCAGATGCTTTGTTGCCAAACCTGGGCGGACAAACAGCGCTGAATTTATCAATGGTGCTGGCACGCAAAGGCATTCTTGATAAGTATGGGGTTAAAGTAATTGGTGTTAACATCGATGCCATTGAACGCGGTGAAGACCGCATATATTTTAAGGAAACCATGAACAGGCTGGGTATTGAAATGCCACAAAGTACCGCTGTAACCAGTGTGGAAGATGCTGAAAAAATCGCAGCCGGGCTTGGATATCCTGTAGTAATACGTCCTGCTTATACAATGGGAGGCACAGGCGGCGGTTTGGTTTACAATGTTGAAGAGCTCCGCATCGTGGCAAGCCGCGGGCTTTCGGCAAGCCTGGTCAACCAGGTACTGATTGAAGAATCGGTACTTGGCTGGGAAGAACTGGAACTTGAAGTGGTGCGCGATGCCAAAAACCAGATGATCACTGTGTGTTTCATCGAAAATGTGGATGCAATGGGCGTACATACCGGAGACTCATATTGTACGGCGCCAATGCTCACCATTTCGGAAGAATTGCAGCAACGGTTACAGAAATATTCATACGCTATTGTTGAAGCGATAGAAGTAATTGGCGGAACGAATGTTCAGTTTGCCCACGATACTGTAAGTGACCGTGTGGTAGTAATTGAAATCAATCCGCGAACATCGCGATCATCGGCGCTGGCATCAAAAGCAACCGGATTTCCAATAGCGCTGGTTTCAGCCATGCTGGCAGCAGGGCTCACCCTCGACGAGATTCCATACTGGCGCTGTGGTACGCTCGATAAATACTCACCATGGGGAGAATATGTGGTCGTAAAATTTGCCCGCTGGGCCTTTGAAAAATTCGACGGGCTTGAAGATAAACTTGGCACGCAAATGCTGGCAGTGGGAGAGGTTATGAGCATTGGAAAGAATTATAAGGAAGCTTTTCAGAAATCGATCCGCTCACTTGAAATTGGCCGTTACGGTTTGGGATTTGCCAAAAATTTTAACAAGAAGAATCTGGATGAACTGATGAACATGCTCACTAATCCATCCAGCGAAAGGCAGTTCATTCTTTACGAAGCCCTTCGGAAAGGTGCTTCTGTTGAAGAGCTTCATGCAAAAACGCATATCAAAGCCTGGTTCCTTAATCAGATGAAAGAACTGGTACGGCTTGAAGAAGAAATTTTGAAATACAAAGGCAAGCAGTTGCCAGATGATTTATTAATAACAGCCAAAAAAGATGGTTTTGCTGATAAATACCTGGCAAAGCTGCTTGGCCTTGCCGAGGAAACCATAAGGGAACAACGTATTTTGCTGGGGCTAGAAGAAGCATGGGAGCCGGTTCCAGTCAGTGGTGTGGAAAATGCTTGTTACTATTTTTCAACTTACAATGCGCCTGATAAAGTGGAAGTTGATAAACGCAAAAAAATCATGGTACTTGGTGGTGGTCCAAACCGCATAGGGCAGGGCATCGAGTTTGATTATTGCTGCGTTCATGCCGCTTTTGCCATCCGCAATGCCGGCTACGAATCGATCATGGTAAACTGCAACCCCGAAACAGTTTCGACCGATTACGACACTTCGGATAAACTTTATTTTGAGCCATTAACTGCCGAAGATGTTTTGAGCATTTACAAGAAGGAAAAGCCCGAAGGCGTGGTTGTTCAGTTTGGCGGCCAAACTCCGCTGAACCTGGCCAAAGAACTTGAGAAAGCCGGGGTGAATATTTTAGGAACTTCACCAGAGACTATTGACCTTGCCGAAGACCGTGACCGTTTCCGTCAGGTAATGCAAAAGCTGGGAATTCCACAACCTGAATCGGGCATGGCCAGTACGCTTGAGCAAGCCCTTGAAATTGCAGCGCGCATTGGATATCCCCTGATGGTCAGGCCTTCGTACGTTTTGGGTGGTAGGGCCATGATGATCGTGAATGACGAAAAGATGCTGGAGCAATATGTTTCCCGGGCTGTTGATGTTTCACCCGAAAGGCCTTTGCTGATCGACAAATTCCTTGAGGATGCCATCGAAACCGAGGCCGATGCCATTTCCGACGGAACCGATGCTTTTGTGCCTGTTGTGATGCAGCATATTGAATATGCCGGGATACACTCGGGCGATTCGGCCTGTGTAATCCCTCCTGTGATTATTCCTGAAAAACATATCGAAACCATTAAAGATTACACCCGCCGCATTGCCATCGAAATGAACGTGAAAGGTTTGATGAACATCCAATATGCCATTTACGACGACGTGGTTTACATACTTGAAGCCAATCCACGCGCTTCACGTACGGTGCCACTGGTTTCGAAGGTATGCGATATATCAATGGCTAATCTTGCTACACGAATTCTGCTTGGCGAAAAGCTTTCCGATTTTAACCTGAAGCACAAAACCATTCTTCATTTTGGTGTGAAAGAATCGGTTTTCCCGTTTAACATGTTCCCGGCAGTCGATCCGCTGCTGGGTCCCGAAATGCGCTCGACCGGCGAAGTGCTCGGGATGGCCGCATCGTACGGGATGGCTTTCTTTAAAGCTCAGGAAGCTACCCAGGTACCGCTGCCTTTTAGCGGTACGGTGCTCATTACCATTGCCGACCGCGACAAAAGCAAAATTCTTGAATTTGCAAATAATTTCAATGAAATGGGTTTCAAAATCCTTTCAACAACCGGGACTAAAATCTTTCTGGAGGAGAACGGGATACCTTCTGAAGAAATTCTGAAAGTACACGAAGGCAGGCCCAATATTGTTGATGTCATTAAAAATGGCGAAATACAACTGGTAGTGAATACGCCGGCGGGAAAACAAAGTGAATTTGATGACTCATATATCCGTAAAACAGCTATTAAATATAAAATTCCATATATTACCACAACATCGGCTGCACTGGCTGCCACCAAGGGGATAAAAGACCGGCAGGAAAGGCAGTACCGGGTAAAATCGCTTCAGGAGTACCATGCTGAAATAATTGAGACGGAATAGAACGCGGATGACGCAGGTTGAACTGATTTTCACAGATTTTTCTCTGTTAAGTGGATTTGCTATATCTATTTATTTAATCGCTATGGCGCTAAGGATATTATTTTTAGGATTTTAGTGTCTTAACATATAAGATAGAATTAAAGGATATGAAAAGATATTATCTGTGAATATTCGCTTATCAGCTTCATAACCGTTCAATAAATTTTTTTTATGCTGCAAAACATATTTCGTTTAATGTTACAATATTTGTAAAATAAAATAGAATATGTAACTTTGGTTTGATTTTGTATCTGTAAAATGATGAATGAAATTCTTGAAACCGATAGAGCAAATCAAATTCTTCAGTCAGCAAAGAAGCTTTTCTGGAAATACGGCATACGGAAAGTCTCAATAGATGAAATCTGCCGTGAAGCAGGCGTTAGCCGTATGACCTTTTACCGACTTTTTAAAAATAAAATTGAACTGGCAAAGGTTGT
>JAFGEV010000058.1 GCA_016931385.1 Prolixibacteraceae bacterium | reverse complement strand
TCAAAATCGGTACGGTTATTTGCCTGGCTTTTATCATGATTCATGTTGGCTATGAATTTGAAATACGCAAGGAGAAAATCAAAGAATACGGCTATGATTACCTCATTGCTTTTACTGCTGCAACCCTGCCATGGATTTTTGTTACATTTTATTTCGTATTTATACTGACACCGGAAGCAAGCCGGACGGGAAATACCTGGATTGAATCCCTGCTTGCTGCACGCTTTGCTGCGCCTACTTCGGCCGGGGTTCTGTTTACCATGCTGGCTGCTGCCGGACTGGCTTCCACCTGGATGTTCAAAAAAACAAGGATACTGGCCATTTTTGACGATCTGGACACCGTTATACTTATGATCCCGCTTCAGATGCTGATCATTGGGTTCAAAATACAGTTGCTTATTGCCATTGCCATCATGTTTATTCTTATATGGCTTGCCTGGCGGTATATGAATGTTCTTCGGCTTTCAATACGCTGGAAAAATGTGTTGTTTTATGCAGTACTTATTGCCGGGGCCGCAGAGTTTATTTACCTGACGAGCAAAATTATTGATGAAACAGTTGGTGTGCATATTGAAGTTTTAATGCCGGCATTTGTGCTGGGGACAATGATCTCAAAAAACCATAACCGTGTAAAGCTAAGCGGTACAAAACATGATGAAGACATCCTTGAACTCAAAAGCGAAAAAAAGGCCTCGTTTGTTGTTTCGGCAGTATTCATGTTATTGGTGGGACTGTCGTTGCCAATGTTGGATGGAATTTCTCCGGGTGCTCAGCAAATTGACAAAGAGATTGCAGATGCCTATATTAAAGGCAAGGAAGCTACGAATGTGATTGTTCAGGCGGAACAAACATTTAACTGGGGATTGATTCTTCTTCATGTGTTGATTGTTACGCTATTAAGCAATATCGGAAAAATTGTACCTGCATTTGTTTATCGCCGTGAGGCATCGTGGCGTGAACGGCTCGCAGTTGCTGTTGCCATGTTCCCGCGAGGTGAAGTGGGCGCCGGAGTGTTGATTATTTCCATGTCGTACGGTATTGGAGGCATAATTGTAACAGTATCGTTGCTTTCCCTTGCATTAAATCTGCTTTTAACCGGTTTGTTCATTATGATTGTGAACAAGTTGCTTGGACGTGTTCCGAACGCACAGGTAAAAAATATGTAAAACAGTTTTACAAGAAGCTGAATATTATGCTTCTTCTGCACAACTTACAATTTACGTTCATATGATTTTGTCATCCCTTTTATATTTCAAAAACATAATCAGCCATGCGTGTGAAAAATAAACCTTATTTTTATGCTCGTTTCATTCTTTTTAACAAGCTATAACGATGGCAGAAAAAGCACTCATGCAACAACTCATTAATTACATAGAAAAATTTGTAAAGCTTGATCAGGAAGCCATTGACGCTCTTGAACAACTGGCCGGAATTGAAACGTATAAAAAGAATCAGCATATTCTTGAGCAAGGCCAGCATTGTACCAAAATCTGGTTTTTGAAAAAGGGTATGGTGCGTAAATACCACATTAGCGATGGAAAAGAAATAACCGCGTGGATACACTCCGAGAACGACACCTTTACATCGTTGGAAAGTTATGCCCGAAATATCCCGTCAGAAGAATACCTGCAGGCATGCGAAAACACGGAAGTGGTCAGCATAACTAAAACAAACAGCGCTAAACTGGCCAGTTTTCCGCAAATAATGATGTTCACAAATGCCCTGATGGAACGTGAATTTGTTAATATCGACAAGCATACAAAAGCTCTGAACCAACGCGATGCCAAAGGCAAATATGAATACCTTGGCAAGATTGCCCCGGAAATAATCAAAAGGGCAAAGCTGGGGCATATTGCTTCCATTCTGGGTATATCGCAGGAAACATTGAGCCGCATCCGTAAAGGTTAACCCAAATTGAATACATTATGCCTGAACCGTTAAAAGATTTCATCAGCAACTTCATTACCCTGCCAGAAGGAGATTGGGAAATTATTCAAAAAAAGTTTAATCGTGAGGTTTTCAAAAAAAATGAAATCATTCTTGAGGAGGGGAAAATATGCCGTTATTTCTATTTCCTTGAAAGAGGGCTGATCCGTTTTTACTGCAATGTGGAGGGTAATGATATCACAAAGATGTTTTGTGTTGCCCCTTACTGCTTTACTTCAAAAGTGAGTTTCAGGAACCAGTCGGCTGCAGGCGAAGGCATCCAGGCGCTTACCGAAACAATAGTATGGAAGATTGATTACACTCAATACAAAAACCTTGAAAAAATAAATTCTTGGAATGTATTTATGCGCAGTCTCCTGAATGACATACAGGAATTCATGGATAATCGCTTGCTGGAGTCGAAAGTCTACACGGCCGAAGAAAATTACAAAAACCTCATGAAAAGATATCCTGGCATTATGGCAAAAATCCCGCTTAAACATCTGGCGTCTTTCCTGGGTGTTGCACCCCAATCGTTAAGCCGCATCCGGAATAATTTGTACAAAAACGAAAGAAGTTAACATAGGTGAATTTCTTTGTTTATCAAAAACCTCATATTTGCCGGCAAATCTAAGTTATTAAACAATGGCAAGTTTAAAGAGTAAACTGTTAATCGGCATCTTGCGCCACCGGCATATTTTAAAAGGGCGGCTGAAGAAAGAAAGAATGGGTTTTGGCATTGAAGAAGTCCTTGCATTCAGGGAAACCTGCGAAAAAGGGGCAGCCCGCATGGGTAAATTACCCGGGGGGATTTCCATTAGGCAAGAGCTTTTGAACATGGTGTTGTCTGAATGGATAATACCTGAAAAGGCTCCCGACGGTAAATTGATTTTTTACGTTCACGGTGGCGGCTATGTTTCCGGCTCATGTAACGACCACCGGGCAGTGGTTGCTAAAATTGCAACGAAAACACAAATTACGGCATTGCTCTACGAATATGGCCTGGCACCCGAGAACCCGTTTCCGGCATCAATTAATGATTCGATAAACGTTTACCAAACTGTTCTTGAAAAGGGTTACCTGCCCGAAAATATTGTTATGATGGGCGAATCGGCCGGGGGTGGTTTGTGCCTTGCCCTGTTGCAGGCCTTGCGCGATAAAAACATTCCGTTTCCCAAAGCAGCCGTTGCCATTCAGCCCTGGACCGATTTAAGCTGCTCGGGCGCATCGTATAAAACCAAAAACAAGCTTTCACTGGCGCCATTGAATTGCTGGAATGTTTTCAGCCATTATTACGTGGGTAAAAACGATGTAAGAAACCCCTATATATCGCCGTTATTTGGCAATTTGACAGGTCTCCCACCCATTTATATCAATGTTGGCGATAGTGATGAACTATACGACGACAGTATCAGGTTTTTCGAAAAAGCCAAACAGGCAGGCGCCGACATCATATTAAAAGAGGGCAGGGGAATGATCCATTGTTATCCGCTCCTTGCACCGCTTTTCAGGGAAGCAACTGAAGCAATGGACGAGATCGCTAAGTTTGTCACAACGAATTTAAAGGAATGACCATCAAAGAATTGTACCGCGATTTGACGGAAGCGTATTCCCTGGAAAACTTAAACCGGATTTCGGGCAAACTGATTTTGCTTTACAAAAGCAGGAACTACTCAAAAATCAGGGCTCTTGCCAATAAGGTTTCTGAATACGTGGTTATTAACGAAGAAAAAGAGGCCCGCTGTTTTTCTAAACTGATTGTACTTTATCACCCCGACAAAGGTGAATACATCAAAAAACAGATACAGCAGCTTTATGAGCAGAACAACTACGATGGACTGAGAAAGTTTTCCCATATTTTGTTGTTGTCCGATATTGATGCGGTTTCGGTTGATGTTATTGACGAAAGTATCGGGTACAGCCCCGAATATGTCTGGGACAACGAAGATATGGAGGGTTTTGGTTATGCAGGTTCCGACGAGGAAGATGGGGAAGATGATTATGCAGATGTATTCGATTTTGAGAAATCGTTTTTCAACGCAATAAAAATCAGGGAATACGGAAAGTTAGATGTTGAATTTCCAACTTATTACCTCGAAGATTTTGAAGATTTTGAAATGGCCGGCTTGGGGCTGGAATCGCTGGATGGAGTTGAATATTGCACGCATGTGAAAATCCTCGATGTTTCGGATAATTCCATTTCCGATATCGGCAATTTGTGGAACCTGCGGAATTTGGAAGAATTGTACCTGTCAGAAAACCAAATTGGCTATATCGATGTATTAAGCAACCTGACGAACCTGAGAATCGTTGATTTATCGGGCAACGCTGTAGATGACATCAGCCCGTTATTTGATCTTGAAAACCTGGAATATGTCAATTTGCTTGGAAACCCCGTTCCGAAGGAACAAATTCAATTGCTTAGAAAAAAAGGGATTCTTGTTATGAGGTGATCGATTTTTTTGATCTACATCAAAAGAAATGTCGGTCTGCCTTAAGTTCTTTGTCAAAAAAAATATGGAAATGGCAAAGAAATCAATTTACAAATCGGAAGAGGGTAAAAAAGCGATCCTTACTTTTTACGAAAAATTGCTAACTGAATGGTGTAGGCCCTCGAAGCAATACACCTTTAACACTAGTTATGGAAATACTTTCATTATTGAAAGTGGTGATAGAAATGCACCAGCAGTTTTTTTGTTGCATGGTTCGGTTTCCAACTCGGCCATGTGGATTTCCGATGCTAAAACACTCTCGGAGAAGTATCGGGTTTTTGCCATCGATATCATTGGTGAATGTGGAAAAAGTGCACAAACACGGCCTGAATTTAAAGATGGAAACTATGCCAACTGGCTTTTGGAAATTGTTGAAAGCCTCGGGTTAAACCGGGTGTCGATTATTGCATGTTCGCTTGGGGGGTGGGTTGCCCTGGATTTTGCAACAAAACATCCCAACAGGGTTGATCACCTGGTTTTGATGGCAACAGCAGGTATTACACCAATTAAACCCAAAGCTGTGTTGTTGATAATTTTTACCTCGTTAGCAGGAAAGTGGGGCATGCAAAAACTGGACAAACTGGTTTACGGGGCTCTTGAAATTGATGAACGGGCGCTTGAGTTTGCCGCCTTAATAAAGGAACACTACAACCCGCGAACCGAAGTTTTTCCTGTTTTTTCCGATGAGCAACTGAAACAAATTGAAGCGCCTGTATTATTCATAGGCGGTGAGCATGACTGTTTTTACAATTCACAAAAAACAGCCGAACGCATAGAAAATAACCTTGGGAATGTCCGGTGTGTGGTATTGGAAAATACCGGGCATGTGTTAATCAATCAAACTGAACGCTTTTTACAATTTTTAAAAGAGTAAGGATATGAATTACCAGTATACAGCAAAGTTGAAATAATTAACTAACAGATGAAATAACGGATAACCCACCGATGTTGATTCCATCATGCACCAGTTGTCAATTGATGCAACACGTGCCATGACCCGCTATGTTGGTTTAGCATTGAATTTGGTTAATAAGCCTGAGAGGGCTGAGCGGATAAAAGAGGATAATATAACCTGAATAGGAAAAAATTACCTTCATTGATTTATAATGCTTGTTTTTTAAGATAATTCAATATCTCAAAAAATGCTTGTTTCAATAATTTTATCAGGAGACGTTTCATTAAAGAGTATTGAATATTTGGATATCAATGACAAGATAAACGATTGTATTGCCCTTTTAAATCATGAATATTTTTTCAGAAGCAGATAATCCGTTAAACCAGTTTTGAATATGATAAAAACGATTTTTTTGAAGAAAGCTTTTACGATTATATGCACTAACTTCTTAACAACTTGCCTTATATTTTCACAGGTGAAAGATAATGATGTTTATAAAGTCGGCTGGATTGATTTTAATAAAAATGGCAAGCTTGATATTTTTGAAGACAGTTCAGAAAGCGTTGAAGACCGGATTGAGAATTTGTTGTCACAAATGACACTCGAAGAAAAAACCTGCCAAATGGTAACGCTTTACGGATATGGGCGGGTATTGCAGGATGAATTACCAACACCCGGATGGAAGAATGAATTATGGAAAGATGGCATTGGTAATATCGATGAACATTTGAACAACACAACTTTCAAATCGACAACAAAAACAGAATATTCTTATCCTTTTTCAAATCATGCAGAAGCGATCAATATAATCCAGGAGTGGTTTATTGAAAATACACGACTGGGAATACCTGTTGATTTTACAGTTGAGGGGATCAGGGGGTTGGCCCACGACAGGGCTACCATGTTCCCGGCCAATATTGGCATTGGCAGTACGTGGAACAAAGCGCTTGTTTACAACATGGGCAAAGTTATTGGTAAAGAAGCCAGGGCTCTCGGATACACAAATGTATATGCTCCGATCCTCGATCTGGCTCGCGATCCAAGGTGGGGCAGAACAGTTGAAAGCATGGGAGAAGATCCGTATCTGGTTGCAGAGCTTGGTGTTAAAATTACAAAGGGTATTCAGGAGCAAAATGTCGTTTCAACCCCTAAACATTTCGCTGTTTACAGTGTGCCTTCAGGCGGCAGGGATGGAGAAGCACGAACAGACCCCCAGGTTACCTGGCGCGAAATGCATAACATCAACCTTTATCCTTTCGAGCAGGTTTTTTTAAGGGGAGGCGCCCTGGGGGTAATGAGTTCATATAACGACTACGATGGAATACCGGTTACGGGAAGTCACTATTTTCTTACCGAATTGTTGAGGGATACATATAAATTCAAAGGGTATGTTGTATCTGACAGCGATGCTGTTGAATATCTTTTTACAAAACATAAGGTGGCTGAAAGTTATAAGGATGCGATAAAACAGTGTGTAGAATCTGGTTTGAACATACGTACCAATTTTACCTCTCCGGAGGTTTATGTTGAGCCTCTCAGGGAACTTATCAATGAAGGGACAATTTCAATGGAAGTTGTCGATCAGAGGGTAAGAGAAATACTAGGAATTAAATTTCATCTCGGGCTTTTTGATCATCCGTTCATAAAAGATCCTGATGAGGCCAACATAATTGTGAGGTCACCCGAAAACGTTGAACTTTCAAAAAAAGCATCGTACGAGTCGTTGGTGCTACTGAAAAATGAGAATAATTTTTTACCACTCGAAAAAGATTCATTCAAATCGTATCTGATTGTTGGGCCGAATGCTGCCGATACAAGGTATTCAATGAGCCGGTATGGACCCAATAATGTTGAAACTGAAAGTTTACTTGAAGCTTTCAAAAGAAAAGTAAAGCCAGGTTCACAGGTCCGATATGCAAAAGGTTGTTCTGTTCAACCCGATAACTGGCTCGAACTTGAATTGTATTACACCTCACCTCAGGCTTCAGAGCAAAAGCTGATTGACGAAGCAGTAGCATTGGCAAAAATCTCTGATATTGCCATTGTTGTACTAGGAGATGAACCTGGAACTGTTGGTGAAAGTATGTCGCGGACTTCTTTAAACCTTTCGGGCTACCAGGAAGAACTTTTAAGAACCTTACACGGCACAGGAATTCAAATTGTATTGGTGCTAATTAATGGAAGGCCGGTTACTGTTAATTGGGCAGATAAGAATGTTCCTGCAATCATTGAGGCATGGTTTCCAGGAGAATTCGGTGCTGAAGCTATTGCCAATACGCTTTTTGGAAATTATAATCCCGGAGGTAAACTTCCGATAACTTTTCCGAAAACGATAGGGCAAATACCCCTTGCATTCCCTTTCAAACCAAGTGCACATGCAGGACAAGGAAATGTGAGGTCGAGAGTACTCGACTGCCTCTATCCATTTGGATTCGGATTAAGCTACACAACCTTTAAATATTCTGATTTGAATATTGAACAACCGGCTTCGGCAGGAGACGAAAAAGTACATGTTTCATTCAAAATTAAAAATACGGGTGAACATGGAGGGGATGAAATTGTGCAGCTTTATTTCAGCGATTTGGTGAGCAGTGTTACCGTGTATGAAAAGCAGCTCAGAGGTTTTGAGAGGATTCATTTAGAGAAGGGAGAAGAAAAGATTAATTGATTTTTTCCTTCCATACGATCAATTTTCACTTCTTAATGAAAAAATGGATCGTGTAGTTGAGCCCGGAGTGTTTGAAATATTCGTCGGAAGTTCATCGGAAGATATTAGGTTGAGGGGGCAATTTACGATCCCCGATTCCATGTAGGAAGGCTTTATCTGAAAATTTAAGATGGTGTGTAGGAATATTGTTTTAGATGATTATTGTTATGCAAAAAGATAATTTGCCCTTATTTATTACCCTTTGTGAAACCAGAATGCTCATTGAATTTATTCGATTTTACGAATTGATAGGGGGTAAGCCCAAATTGTTTTTTGAAACATTTTCTGAAATAGGAAACATCATTAAATCCAAGTTTGTAATAAAGGTCCATATCGCTTATTTCTTTTTCTTTAAGGATATGGGCTGCCTTTTTGAGTTTGTAGTTTATCACAAAGTCATTAGGTGTTAGTCCGGTTAGTGTTTTTATTTTTGTGTACAACATATATTTGCTGATACCTAGCCGTTCAATGAAATCGGGAATTCCAAATTGGGGGTTATCCATGTTTTCCTCAAGCACGGTATACGCTTTTTCAAGAAAGTGTTCATCCATTGATGGGATATCTATTTTTTCATCTGTAGTACTTAAACCTGAAATAAATTTTCGCCTGAGTTTTTCCCTTGATTCGATAAGGTTCTTAATAACCGAATGAAGATATTGCATCGAAAATGGTTTTGTTATATACGCATCAGCACCGGCTTCCATTCCCCTGATCTGATCTTCTAATTCTTCTTTCGCTGTTAAGATTATAACAGGAATATGCCCAATGTCCAGGTCCTTTTTTATCGAAAGACATAATTCAAGCCCATTGACGATGGGTATTTTTAAATCAGTGATAACAAGATTGGGCAGGTAACTTTTTGCCTTTATCAATCCTTCGTCTCCATCTCCAGCTTCAATTACTTTATATTTGTCAGATAACTGTTCCCTGAGCAATTGTTTTAATTCAATATTATCTTCAACTATAAGTATCTTATTTAGATTGGTCTTTTCGTTTTCATTCCGAACATAATCGTTTTCATTCTCAATATCGAGATATTGTTGAATTTTTGGTTCATAAGCCGCGTCTGTAATAATTTTTTCGTTTGGAAGCAGGTAATTTTCACCAAAAGGAATCCTTACTTCAAAAGTGACCCCGTTTTCTTTTTCTGAAGTAAAATCAATTTCTCCTTTATGTATTTCAACATACGATCTGGCAAGACTTAAGCCTATACCTGATCCGAAGCTGCTATAATTATCTTTATAAAATCTTTCAAATATATATTCTGCCTTATCCGGCGGTATAGCACTTCCGGCATTGTTTACCTTTATTGAAATAATTTTTCCGTATTTTCCATTGATGGCGCTGTTTACTTTGGAAAGGACAATGCACACTTTCCCATTTTCAGGCTCAAATTTGAAGGCATTCGACAGCAGGTTATACAAGATATATTCAATCTTTTCCTTATCAAACCAGGTTGAAATATCTTCGATTGGAAAATCGCGGACAAAGCTGATGTTTTTTTTCCTGGCAATCGATTCAAAATTAATACAAATGGCTTTTATGAAACCTGCCAGGTCATCCTGTTCTGCGCATAAAGGCATGTTGCCGGTTTCAATCTTTCTAAGGTTGATTATTCTTTTAACCAGGTGTTTTAATCGATGTACATTTTTGTTGATTATCGACAGGTAGTATTTTTTCAGATCATCTGCCTCAATGTTATTAAGTGTTTCAAGAGGAATATTCAGCAATGTTAGGGATGTTCCAATTTCGTGGGACACATCAGTGAATAACTTGACCCTGGCCTGATTTATCTCAGTTTGTTTGTCTTTTTCAGCCTTTTGCAGAAGTATCTGATATTTTAGGTTTAACCTCATTTTAACAAGTTGTCTGATCAAAATCAGAAATCCTGCAAAGAATATGGTATAACAGATATAGGCAAGGTTCGTTCTCCAAGGGGGTGGATCGATATGAATATTTAAGGTTGTACCCTCGATTTTGGAATATCCGTCAGAGTTTTCTGCTCGTACTGTCAGCAGATAATCTCCCGGTTTCAAGTTAACAAAATTTATAGACCTGTTATTTCCCAGTTCATTCCATTTATCTTTTTCATCCAGTTTGTAATAAAAATTTAGTTTGTCGCCTAAATAATATTCCGGTGCAGTGAAAGTAATCCCGATAGAGTTTTGAAAATATTTTAGGGCTATTTTCTCCGAGAATAATATTGATTGCTTAACGGGGATATTTTTTCTGTCGGTTTTCTGCTTTTTTTTGTTAACATACAGCCCGGTAAAAATTACCTCAGGTAAAAATGGGTTTTCGTTATAATAATCCGGATTGAAAGTTAGCAAGCCATTTATGCTTCCTGCATATATAATTCCATTAGTGGCAATATCAATCGAATTTGGATTGAATTCTTTTCCAATAATCCCTTTTTCAAGGTATACATGCTTAAATTCGCTATTGCCCTTTAAATATCTTCCAACCCCAGTGTAGGTGGTTACCCAGATTGTTTTGTTTTTATCTTCGATGATACCTGAAATATTGTTATCGGGCAAGCCATTCTCGGAGGTAAAAATTTGTGCTTGGTTGCTGGTTGGATTATATCTGATAATACCGAAGCCACCTGTGCCAATCCAAATGTATCCTTCAGAATCTTCAAACAGGGTATTGATCCTTTTTATCCTTTCGGATTGGATGAGCGTGTTAAAAGAAACAGGTAATATTTGCAACGAATTGTTGTTAACATGAAGGAGCCCGTTATTGACCGAACCGATAAAAATTCTTCCAGCCCGGTCTTCAATAATTTTCTTTGAAAAATCGGTATTGAATACAAATCCTTTTTTGTTTAAAGGAAACATATACGTTCCCTGTTCGGTTGCCAGCCATATGTTCTTCTTGCTATCGGCCAATACATCAAATATGCCAAGGTTTTCGGGTATGTTTATTTCAGGATAGATTGTGTTCAGTTTTGCCAGTTTCTTTGTTGATGGATCAAACAATACCAAGCCACCCTTGTATGAGCTTATCCATACATAGCCTTTTTTATCCATCCAGATGTCGGTAATAATTGGATTGATAATGCCTGCGGCAAATAAGGTTTCCTGCGAAAATTCATAAATCAGGTTGTGCAACGAGTCGAGGACAGATAAGCCTTGCCGTGTTCCTACCCATATGTTATTCTCAGTATCGATAAATAAACTCCTGACGTTGCTGTTAATTATGCTTTTCCGGTTGTGAGGCTCATGATAAATGAATTTGAACCCTTTATTGTAATGTGAGAAATAATCGACACCGCCCATATATGAACCAAGCCACAAAATACCAAGTTTGGTATCAGCCAAAATTGAATAAATGGTGTTGCTCGACAGGCTTTCTTCAATATCAGGGTTGTGATTGAGAATTTTGATCTCATTTGTAACCGTGTTAATTTGTATTATGCCTGTTCCGTCGGTTCCAATTATAATTGTGTTATTGAGGCCTTTTCCAAAACTGCTGACCAGCAGGTTTTCAAACTTGGTATAATATCCAGGTTTGCAAAATGCGTCATCTTCTTTGTTGTAACACATCAATTCCCCGTACCTGCTGCAAACCCATACCACATCTCTTTCATCGGTTTCAATAAAAAGGCGGTTATTCTCGTTTTCATCATTGGCTGGCAAATTGTAGGTTTTTGATTTTCGGTCAGCTGGGCTGTATTTTATGATTTTACCCGGTCCGGTTATCCAAATATTCGATTGTTTATCCAAAACAAGGTCGTACAATTCAACAAACGGGATTTTGTTTTCAACAGGATCAAACGTCTTCTCCTGTTCGTTGAAAATGAATAGCCCGGAATATGAACACGCCCAGATATTGTTTTCCTTGTCCTTAATCATATTCCAGAAAAACTCATTTCCCCGGATCACGGAAAATTCATCTTTATACCTGTCGTAATAATTTAAACAGCTATCAGTTTGAATAATAAGATTGTCTTTTTTATCTCCAATAATTGCATATATCAGGTTCGATGTCAGGCTTTGAGGATCATCGACTTTATGCATGTATTGTGTAAACTGGTAACCGTCATACATGTTTAATCCTCTCCGGGTTCCGAACCACATCAGGTCTTTCTGGTCTTTGTAAATGGCAAAAACCGTGCTTTGCGATAGCCCGTCTTCTACCCAAAGATGATTAAATGATAATTGCTCAGAGTTAGCATGCAGCTTCTGATGAGCAAAAAGCAGGATTCCGAAAATCAAAAACAGAAGAATTTTGGCATAATATGGCCTAATTAGCTTAGCTGTTTCCATCTTATAGGTTTATCGTCTGAAATATACTGAAAATATTTGTGAAGATTCAGTTTTTCAGTTTCACTGACACATTGTAACTATTGATATCCCTAAATATTGTGGCCTTAATTACTATTCCCTTTTCATTATTCCAGGTTAGGAATATCGTATCGCCTTCAATATTTTCGAGGTATTTTTTACCGTAGGCGCTTGACATCTGTGTCATAAAATAATCAAAGAAAAATGTATTGAATTTTGCAGTGGTTTCATTCTTAAATTGTGCGACAAGCGAATAATCAAGTGATTTAATTTCATTTTTTTCGAAAGCCGGGTTATTCAGTGTAGCTTTGATTCGAGCATTCATTTTTGTATCAGTAATAAAATATACCTTGTAGAATGAAAATACACAGTTTTCAATATTCCCATTTATCGAGCTTTCGTAAAGCATGTTTAAGACGGTTTCTTTGTCCCAACGGAGGTTAATTCCCCAGAAAGGGTCAACCATATCTTTCTTACTACACGATATTGCAAATATGAATGAAGCTGCAACCGATATAAAAATCAGAACTTTTTTTGAAAAATAGTGCTGAAAATTCATAATGTTCATAAATCACTATGAGAGCGAATGTCTCAAAAGTGTCATCTCAATTATTGGAAAAAATCTTTCTGTAAATAAACAAAACTTAATCAAAATGACGATTATTACCTTTACATTTGAGATGACACATCACATTACTTTTGAGACAATCAAATTATTAACTATAAAGAAAAATTGAATAAACCGGGTTGTAACGATTTTAGTTATAGCCCGGATTCTGAAACATTCCTGCCGGGTTTCCATAATTCACATCAATAACCGATAATGGAATCGGGCGCAGCCGATGTTTTGAATAGTCAAAATTTGGTGCTGCAAGGATATTGTAATTCATTACCCTGTCCCATTTTTTCAACCTTTTGATTTCAAACCAGCGGAATTCTTCGGTAAACAATTCCCTGCCTCTTTCATCAAGTATCCAGTCAATTGTGATCTCGCCCGGATCAACCTGCCATTTCACAGGAACATTTCCATTGTTGAAAGCTCTTCTTCTGATAACATTAAAATGATCGGCAGCTTCCTGTGTTTTTCCCTGGTGAAATTCGGCTTCACCGGCAATCAGGAATGCTTCGGCATATCTGAAAAGGATGATATCCCCCGGGCCTCCTGAAGAGCCGACAAAGGAAGATACTTCTTCCTGAGAGAGGGCTGTCCCTTCGGTGTTTCTTACCCAGTACGACTGTTTGGTACAACCAATGGCAGTTGATTGCCAGTCAATCTGTGATCTTGGAAAATATTCATCACCCGGCCGTGGCCCCCAAATGGTATCTCCTTTGTGAAATACTCTTTTCGGGAACCATTCCTCAAAATAAGGGATTCCCCATTTGCTGTTGCCCGGGGCGCCAGCATAATTTGTAACAATCGGTTGAACAAAAACGGAATCCTCGTTTACAACAAGGTAATCGGCCGTAAAATACTTGTCACCGTTTTTACCCCACGGAATGGGTTCATTGTATACTATTGTGCCGGTTTTTCCTGCCCTGGTCGTTGGCGGATCGGCTTTAGCCGGCCTCCATCCATATAATGAGTCTACACCTTCGTTGGGATTGCTGAACCTTCGGACATAGAGATAATGATCTTTCAGTGCACCCTCATCGTTAAAAAAGTATCGGTGCATGTACCCACCTTCCTTACGCAGGTCATAATTTTTTCCTCTTTGGTAATCCTTGTAATCCCATATGTCGTAACACATATAGTCAGTTAATTTTACCCTTCCCCAGGTTCTGCCACCTTGATAAAAATCCCTGGCTATTCCGTTTGCTCTTAAGATATATGGCATCCATATTAGCCTGATGTAGTTTCTTCCGTATGCATCATCCTGACCGTTAAAGGCAATCCTGAATATTGTTTCGGTGTTTCCCTGTTCAGGCCCTTCAAAGTCGTTTTGGAATAAGCAGGAGATATAATTCGGGTGCCTCACCATGTATTTTTGCTGCAATCCTTCACGCATAGCCGGAAAACCTGCCAGGTTCCAGTTAACCGGCCCGGGTATCGTATCGTTGTCATTGGCATGTGGCCCAGTTTTTTGTGATATAAGCTCGAAAGTCCCCGATGAGATAATATCTTCTGAAATACTTTCCGCCTTTTGCCAGTATGATGAATTAGCCCCGGCTACTTCACCCGGTGTCTGATAAACATCACCGGCTGCAGCCATATATACTTTTGCCAACAGCATCCTGCAGGCATTTTTACTGACACGGGCATCCGATGTATTTTCATCCAGCACTTCAATAGCCTCTAACATATATTGCTCAATAACCGGAATAATCTCTTCAACGGGCGTCCGTTCAAAATCATCACGGGGGCCATCAACCGGATCAATCAACATTGGAACATCTCCAAAATTCATGAAAAGTTCATAGTATGCAAGCGACCAGAAAAACTTCGCTTCCGATACAGCCTTTTGAGCAACCGGATCGTCAACAATCGATTCATTCTTGCCTGATTGGATAATTCGTGCAGCGTTATTTATTATGCGGTATTCAAAATTCCAGAGCCGGCTGATTGCATCTGCTTCGGGATTCATCCTGGTGTCATAGTAACAATATAACTCTGAGTTCGGTTTTTCTTCATAGCGGTATTCATCGTATGTAGCCAGGTCGGTCCCCACGTGTTCCCAGGGGCCCCAGGCATCAATGTTTCGGCCTCTGTCGAACCATTCTTCAAAAATGGCATTTACTGCTCCAGACAAAACCTGAGGATCATTCGAGAACAGTCCATCGGTATTTACAAAATCGCGGGGGACAATGTCAAGTTTATCTTCGCAGGCTGATAATGCAAAGGCAAACAGGACTATATAGGTTATATAAACTATTTTTCTCATAATATCTATATTAAAGGTTTTAGTTTAAAATGTTACGTTAAGGCCGAAAATCAGGTTTTTAATAGTGGGATACCCCCTAAGCCTGTCAATACGTCCGCTTGTCTGGTTATTCGTATATTCAAAAGAAGGATCATAACCTAAATAATCGGTTAGGGTAAACAGGTTCTGCCCTGTGGCATATAACCGCACACGGCTGATTCCGATTCTGGTAAGATAGTTGTTTGAGAGACTGTACCCGAGGGTAATATCCTGTAGTCTGGTGTACGAACCGTCGACATAATACGAAAGGTATCCGTACTGGTTTCCAGCCCTTCCAAGGTTTTTTGGCCAGCTTGGCCTGCCGTACTGGGTGCTTGGTTTCTCATCGGTATAGTAGGGAATGTCCATCGCATGAGGCCTGTCTGAAACATTAATTGGAATCCTTCGGGTTGTTCCGTGTACATGGTTAACAAAGGCTGAGAAGTCGAAATTCTTATATGTAAGTGTAAATCCGATGCTTCCGTACCATTTTGGATGTATCTGGCCGATTATTTGCATATCGGCTTCATTAATCACACTGTCAGGTACATTGGTTCGAACCTGGCTGCCATCTTCAAGTACTTCAAAACTCCCGGTATCTTTGACTTTTACTTCTCCTGCTATAAGAAGGGGCATAGCCGCAGGCGGTTCTTCTCCTTCCTGCAGGATACCATCGAATACGTAGTCGTATACAACACCAACAGGTTCTCCAATAAACAACCTGTCGGTAACATTATCTGTTTTTGTTCCGTCAAGGTCAATGATTTTGTTCTTATTGGTCGAAAACGTTGCATAACATTTTAATGTCAGGTCTGAACTGTTTATAATAAGTCCGTTCAACGATACTTCCAGACCTGTGTTTTCAAGGCTGCCAATGTTGCTCCTGATAGATGTAAAACCTGTTATCGGGCTTATTGCCTGGTTCCAGAGGAGGTCGGTTGTAAGGGTTTTATACATTTCAACAGTACCTGATATCCTGCTGTTAAACAACTGGAAATCAAGTCCGATATTTGTTTCGGTCGATATTTCCCATTTAAGGTCTTTGTTGGCAAGCGATGTCTGAACCAAGCCTTCAACAATCGACCCAAGCCCATCCTGGCCGGTGGTATAATACACCTTTGTACCGGTGTTGAACCGGTCACGGTAACCAATTGCCTGGTTTCCGGTTTTGGCCCACGATAACCTGAGCTTTAAATTATTTATTGTATTGTTACCCTTTAAGAAGTTTTCTTCGCTGATATTCCACCCCAGCGAAACCCCGGGGAATAATGCGTTCCGGTTCTCTTTACTGAACTTTGAGGATTGGTCATCCCGCAATGATAACTGAACAAGATATTTGCTGTTGTAATTGTAATTCAGCCTTCCAATGTATGATACCAGGTACGATTTTTCCTCAAAGCTGGAAAGATCTCTAAAGTCAACCTGGCCATACTGAAGTGCGGTCCATTGGTAATAATCACTGCCAAAATTACGTCCATATGCCCATAAGCCATTTCTTTGATATTCTTCTGTAGTAAAAACAAATGTTCCTGTAAATGCATGTTTGCCAATTTTTTTATTGTAAATCAATAAGTTTTCCAGGTTAACAGTAGTTCTGTCCTCATATGTTATTGAGGCATTCTCTGCTTTATCAAAGGCCAGTACCTGTCGTGTGTTCAAAGGGACAAAATGATTATTTTTAAAATTATCCGCTACCGTATTAACTGTAAACTTATATGTTAATCCGTCGATTGGAGATATTTCGATAAAAGTGCTGTTCAAAAATTTATCCCTTTGATTTTTATCAATAATTTCAATTTCAGTAAACGGGTTGGCAATGAATTCGTCAGGATACATGGGATAGAGTGTATAATCACCGGGATTCTCCTCGTCTTCATACTTTTTCCCTAAAGGGCTAAGCTGGTAAGTATATATGAAAATCCCATCGGGTATCTGATCCTGTATCGATCTTGAGAACATAACATTCGTCCCGATCTTTAACCAATCGGTGAACTTGCTTGAAATATTGGCACGGACTGAATTGCGGTTAAATCCCGAATTACGTATAATACCTGTTTGATCAACTGTACTTGCCGAGAAGAAATATTGTGTTTTTTCATCTCCTCCTGACAGCGTAATGTTGTGACTTTGTATCGGCGCTTCCTGTGTAATTTCATCAAGCCAGTTGTACGATTTTCCCATATTATACATTTCGAGTTCATTCCCGGCCAATATGTTTTCAATAGGAATTGTCAGAGAGCTGTCGTAGCTCATAAATGTTTCATAGCGCATGGATGAATTCTCCATACGATAAATTTCTCTTTTCTTTGCCACGTATTCTTCAGCAGATAAAACATCTACTTTGTTTGCCACATATGAAAACCCATAGTAACCGTTGTAATTGACTGTTATTTTCCCCGATTTTCCACTCCTGGTGGTTACAATAATAACGCCTGCCGATGCCCTTGAACCATAAATTGATGTGGCAGAAGCATCTTTTAAAACCTGAATTTTATCGATATCGCCAGGATGGATATCGTCGAGAGAACCACCCGGTATACCATCGATAACAATCAATGGATTATTTGACGCATTTAACGATTTTATTCCCCGTATCAGAATATCAGATCCTCTCCCGGGTGTTCCGAATGCTGTATTGATACTAAGCCCGGCAACTGATCCCTGCAGGGCTCCTGTCAGGTTTGTTGCAGGAATGTCGTTCAACCTTTCGTTATCAATTGTTGATATTGCGCCGGTCATGTCCCTTTTTTTCTGAGTGCCGTAACCGATAACTGCTATTTCATCAAGATTGGCAATATCATCTACCAATACCGCTTCAATTCTGCTTTTCCCCTTGATTGCAATCTCCTTTTTCAGATAACCGATAAACGAAATTGACAGTGTATCGTTCATGTCGGGAACATTGATGTTGAACATACCATCCTGGTTTGTTACCGTTCCGGTATTGGTTCCCTTAATGACAACTGTAGCGCCAACCAGAGGTTGATTCTCGTTATCCCTGACCAGACCTTCCACTTTATTTTGCGCAAAAACAGAAACAGAACAAATAATAAGCAATATTGAAATTATTCCGGTTCTGAAAGTGTTTGTAATCAGGTCATTTTTTGAATTTGTTTTTAATGGTTTCATTAGAATTCTCATAAATTTTGGTTTATTTACCAAAGTATACCGATCGCATCACTTTTATTGTGTAGTTAATTTTGAAAATGAAGCAGAATTATTGCACGAGAGGTAAAATTTTCCCAATAAAGGCTAATTTTCTTTTCTGATGGGAATATTTTTACAATTATCGTCACTGGGAGAACAGCTAAGACCGGAATGAAGTGGCGCTTCGTCAGAAAATCTCAGATTTATTCCAGGTACAAGTAATTTGTTATTAGTTCTGAACAATCGGGATTATGATTGGAATTTAATTTATTTTGTCGAACCGCCCAACAAACCTATCCTTTCAGGAATTATTGATCCAAAAACTTTTTCGAAAAATGTATTTCCAGTATTTCCATATTTCATACTTTTTGCGGAGACCATTTTTCGGGTATTGATAGATTATACCCTTTTGCAAAGATAATTTCAAAGCATTTGGATATTTGCTCGCAGTTGAAATGTTTTCGAATGATTTATTCTTTAAGGATCTTTATTGTATTTTTTGGATTATTGTTGAATTGGATAAAATAAATACCTCTTTCAAAGTTTGAAATATCAAAACTTTCAAATGAGCCAAAGCTTCTCACATTCTTGATTTGCTGTCCCATAATATTATAAATTGAAATATCAATTCCTCTGCCGGAAGGGAGTCCTTTAATATACAGGATTCCGGTTGTTGGGTTAGGGGAAATTGTAATTGTAGAGGAAATTCCAAACAAGTTAACATTAACAGTTATTACATTGATAAATCCGTTTTTTACTTCAATATCGCTGCTACCTGAACCTGTTATTGCTAACGAAACAGTGTAAGTACCTTCAGCCATATAAGTGTGAACCGGATTTTGTTCTACACTGCTTTCACCGTCTCCAAAATCCCATAACCAACCCGATATATCCCCGGTTGAGTTATCAATGAATTGAACCTGTAATGGTAAACCTCCTTCAGATGTGTTGGATGAAAAATCTGAAGCAGGTAGGTGTAAACTTGTAATATCCAAATAGCCTGTATTTTTTGGATTCTGAAGAAAGCAAGGCCAAGGTGAGTTCGCCAGGCCTCCGTTAAAAGTAGAAAAAGCGTAGAATTTGCGATCAGTACTGCCGACATATACAGTACCATCTTTCCCAATGGCCGGTGATCCCACATAGCCTCCTGTCAGATACTTCCATTTTAAGCTTCCATCGGGAGACAGGGCATAAAAATATTTGTCCCAACTGCCAAAGTATATTGTTCCGTCTTTGCCAACAGCCGGTGTCGATACTATATTGCTTCCAGCTGAAAATTCCCATTTTTGTTCCCCGTCGGGTGTTATAGCATAAAGTTTATCATTTTCACTTCCTATGTAAATGGTGCCATCACTTCCAATGACAGGTGACGAAGTAATTCTACCAAGGTAAATTTTCCATTTTAAAGCTCCGTCAGGTGAAATTGCATAAAGATACTTGTCTTGGCTTCCAAAATAAAGTGTACCATCGCATCCAATCGCAGGAGAAGAATAGATCCAGCCTTCAGTTAAATATTTCCATTTCAATGTCCCGTCAGATGAAATTGCGTATAAGTTATGGTCCAGGTTGCCAATATAAACTGTATTATCACCGCTAACAGCGGGAGAGGATGAAAAACTCTTTTCAGTTTGAAATTTCCATTTTAATGATCCGTCTGGAGAAAATGCATAAAAGCATTGTTCATCACAACTTACAAAAATGGTACCGTCGTTGCCTATAACCGGTGAAGCGTTAATGTGAGCGTGTAAATCATAATCCCATTTCAATGATCCGTCTGGAGACAATGCTTTAATGCGATGATATCCGTCATCGACATAAATTGTACTGTCGGTGCCAATGGCTGCAGCCCTGGCGACACCCCAGTCCATAGCACGTCTCCACTTAACCGTTCCCTCAGGTGATATTGCATAGAAATATTTGTTGTAATTTCCGATATAAATAGTGTTGTCGTCACCAATTGCAGGGCAGGCAAAGGATTCAGAAGATTGAATTTTCCACTTTTCTGTCGTTACAATTTCTCTCACGATGCTGTCGGTCTGATATTCGTTTGATACGATAAGCATAACCAGGTACGAGCCCGGATGCTCAAAGATGTGTTCAGGATTTTGGATGGTGCTGGTATCGCCATCTCCAAATACCCATTTCCAAATGGTTGGGATTCCAATGGAGGTGTCAGAAAATTTTACGTTCAGAGGAGCTGGGCCTTCTTCAATATCCATTGTAAAATCAGGAATAATTTTCAGCGAATCGTATACCTTAATATAATTATCTTTATAAAGGGAATGAGTATATTCTTCATTAGACACTGTTAGTTTTACACCGAAGTTTCCTTCTTCGGAATAAGTATGCAGGGGATTTTGTTCATTACTGTTTGCACCATCACCAAAATCCCATAACCAGGAGGTAATTTCTCCTTTTGATGTATCGGTAAACTGAACTTCCAGTGGGAAAAAACCAGACTTAGGTGATACAGAAAAGCAGGCGGTAACAGGATATTGTTCGCTGTAATTTATGTTCCCCAGGTTTTTATTGTCTTTGTGAAAGCAGGGCCACGGCGTATCGGCCAGCCCCCCGTTGTCGGTCTGAAATGCATACAGGTAACCATCATTACTACCCACGAATACCGTACCTCCTGAGTTTATCGCGGGTGATGAATTAACAGGGCCGCCTGTTGTGTATTTCCAAAGCAACTCCCCTTCGCGCGTCAATGCATATATATTTTTATCGTTACTGCCCGCGTAAATTGTACCGTTTTTACCAATGGCCGGTGTGGAAGTGACGGCCCCGTCGGTATAATAATTCCAGTTAAATGATCCGTCTCGATCTTTTGACAGAATACTATTACCTTCTCCAATGTATATAATATTGTCCATGCCAACAGAAGGAGAAGAGAAATCATAATAACTATCCATCCTCCATGCACTCTTTCCATCTAAAGTGATTGCACGAAGAACTTTATTGTTGATTCCAACATAAATTTTGCCGTCAATTCCTATAGCAGGAGAGGAGAAAACAGGAGCATCAGTTAAATATTTCCATTTTAATTTCCCTTCAGGAGTGATCGCGTATAAGCTATTATTTTCAC
The DNA here is from genome assembly GCA_016931385.1 of Prolixibacteraceae bacterium. Lineage (GTDB taxonomy): Bacteria > Bacteroidota > Bacteroidia > Bacteroidales > Prolixibacteraceae > DAIMEA01. The sequence continues at coordinate 15,644 of JAFGEV010000058.1, read as the reverse complement.
TGCCCACGTAAATGGTGCCATCGTTGCCAATGGCAGGTGAAGATGTTGCGTCGCCCGATGTATAATATTGCCATTTCTTGCTTCCGTCAGTATTGACTGCATATAAATAGTCATTGGTGCTTCCCACATATAGTGTTCCATCATTGCCAATGGCCGGGGTGGAAAAGATTCTTCCATAATCAGACTTTTTCCATATAATTTCTCCATCGGTAGTTAATGCAAAAAGGTATGTATTACTGCCAAAATAGATTGTTCCGTCGATACCAACAACCGGTGAGGTAGTAATTTTTTCATCGGTAAAATATTTCCACTTCATAGTCCCATCAGGGTTTAAAGCATAAAGGTTTTCATCGTCGCTGCCAACATAGATGGTGCCGTCATCGGCAATGGCAGGCGAAGTTGTAATCCTGCCCCCTGTTTTAAATTTCCATTTGGGCTCTTTGATATCTTCTTGCATCAATGATTTATTTTCAGGATTTTCAATCTGTCGTATTAGGCAATTTCCACTGATAAGAGATATTTCAGATGAGGTGTCTGGTTCATTTATTGCCGGGGCGTTTGCAGTAGTAACCAACTGCAGGGCAATGGCAATTGTAAGTAAAAAATGGTTCATATCAATTATAGATTTTTATTTTTACTTAAGAAAATCATTTTGTTCAGGACACGTACTAATGTTGTTTTTTATTTTTACCCTTTTGAAAGCTTATTAATACATTTTCAATATTGGTCAATCAATCTGTACTTTGCCAATAATTACTTTTTTTGCATTAATTTAACAATGTACAAACTTCTTTTTGAATTGGAATTAAAATGGTAAAAAATGTTGAATTATTTGCAACTCTAATATCTCTGAAAGCATACAATAATTTATAATTCTGCCAGGGTGTTTAAAAGAGCTGCCGTTTCGTTCGATGAATGGTTCTTGCACTAAACTAGGTAGTATGATCGAACGATTTCTCACGAAAGTTTTTTCCCCAGGCTTAAGCCTGGGGTTACAAAAATTTACGCCCCTCCGGGGCTTTTTTTATTTCACCTAATAGGGATATTGGTTATTGAGCATTCAATATTGGATATTCTTCTCCTAAACTTCACCCTTTCCGACTTCCCCTTTAGGGGATTGAGGGGTTTATTTTGTCGAACCACTCTACAAACCTTTTTACCCCTTCCTTAAAATCGAATTTTGGCTGGTACCCTAAAAGTTTTTGGGCTTTTGAAATATCGGCATAGGTTATATCTACATCGCCCGGTTGCATGGGCAGTTGTTTAATGTTGGGCTTTTCACCCGTGGCTTCGTAAATGGCGGCAATCATATCGCGCAAAAGCACGGGTTGGTTGTTTCCGAGATTTACTATTTCGTATACCCCAGTGTTTTGGAACAGGTAATCGATTGCCCCGGTAATTCCCTGAAGTGTGTCTTCAATAAAGGTGTAGTCGCGGGCTGTTGAGCCGTCGCCAAACATTGGTATCTCTTTGCCTTCGCGTATCAGTTTTGTGAATTTGTGAATGGCCAGGTCGGGGCGTTGCCTTGGGCCGAACACGGTGAAAAAACGCATGTTTACAATGTCGAGCCCGTAAAGGTGATGGGATGTATAGTTGATAAGTTCGCAGGTTTTTTTGGTAGCCGCATAAGGCGATATGGGATTCGATACATCCATGGTTTCCGAAAAGGGCGTCTCTTTGGTATTCCCATAAACCGATGAGGAAGAGGCAAAGGCCATCTTTTTAATGCCCCGGTCTTTCATCATATCGAGGATATTTTGCGTGGCCGTAACGTTTGCCCTGATGTAACCTGTTGGGTCTTCAATCGAAGGACGAACGCCTGCTTTACCTGCCAGGTGAACGATCAGATCAACTCCTTCGTGAAATTCATCTTTTAAATTTTCCCGCTCGGCAAGGTCGGCTTCAATAAATGAGAAGTTGGGATGGCTGAGGAAATTATCGAGATTGCGTTTTTTGACCGATACATCGTAAAACGGATCAAAGTTGTCGATCCCAACAATTTCGTGGCCCTGTGCAAGTAACTTCTCGCAAAGGTGGGAACCAATAAATCCGGCACATCCGGTAACTAAAATCTTCTTCATCAATATAATCTTTTTACAACATTTATTCCTTGTAATGTTTTTTATTGGTTTCCCCTTCCGCCAGCTGGCGGAGGTCAGGGGAGGCTTTTACTACACCCAAATCGAACGGCAAAAGGTCGAAAAGCCCTTTGCCGGTGTAATGCAACATTAAATTGCGAACGTACATGGTCATGCTTCCCATATGCCCCAGAAACAAAACCGGATCTTTTCTGAATATGGCATAGGTAAATATCATTAGCGACCCGGCCAGGCTGATAAACCAAAATCCGGGCGGAAGTTCGGAAATTTTTTTCTTTTCACTAACAAGCCACTGGTAAATAAAACGGAAGGTAAATATAATCTGTGCGCTTATTCCAAAATACAATAGCCAGGGTTTTATATCTTGATTGTGAAAGATGGAATCGAAACGGTTATTCCCGAAAAGAATGATCCATGCTATACAGGCAAGCGGCAAAAATAAAGAAATGATCCTGAAGTAGCCCGGTATTTTTCTCCATGCCTTCTGTAGCTGGAGGTTGCGAACATAAATGTAAAAAACCAGAAACTGACCGATAATAATTGCCGGGTCGTTTCGGAGGATGCCATATATCAGCATAATTATTGAGGCAGTAAGGCTGATTTGCCAAAACAACACCGGCGACAGAATTTTTCCGGCTTTTTCCGATTTGAACCACTGCACAATGGTACGGGCAAAAAACAGCATCTGGGATAAAAATCCGATACTGAAGATTAAAAGGTCAGCCGGTAGTGTTTTCATAATGGTGTTTTGCGTGGAAGGCAAAAGTATTAAATTGGAACAGGTATGGCAAAGAAGATGGAAATTTTAATTTTTTTCGTAACCTCGACCTTGCTACATCAATACTTTCTTTTGTGTTGTATGTGAGCGATGCAATTTCTTTTGAAGTTAATCCAAGTTTGATAAATGCGGCAAGTTTTAATTCAGCAAGCGAAAGAAAAGCTGCCAATATGGTAATAATGTCGAAAATTTGAATGAACAAAGGAAACTGGTTGGGCGATAATACTCCTATCGAGATCCCAACCGGGTTTGAAATAATATAAATCAAATAGAGGATAAATGAACTTTTCCTGAGATCGGGATCCGTGTTGCCAAATTTCAGGGACGATATTTTCATTGAAAAAATTACATTAAGGCCAGTTGCGAATGTATAAAAAAAGGGGTAATGTTTTTACAAAGCCCCTTATTTTGTTTCACGATATGGTTTTTTTATTAAATCAGCTTTGTTTCGACTTTATGATGGTTCGAAGCACAAACCATATCAATGCTGAAAAGAGCAAAACGAAAAATCCGTATAGCGGTGCTAACATACTAACTTTAAGCCCGCCCATGACGATTCCGAGTGAAATATCTGCGGCTTCCTGAATGGCCTTGAAAGCCTGCATCATACCAAGCATTTGCCAGATGATGCCCATAAGGGGTGCAAGGCTGCCAAAAAACAAAATGCCGGCAAGCCCTTTTCCTGAGTAATTCTTTTTTGCATAAACATCGTATGCTACAACTACTGCAAGGATAAGCACAATTAAAGCGAAAATTGTTATTAATGTCATCCCCAGTATTCCTCCGGTTCTTAAAAAATCAAACATGATCGTAAAATTTAAATTCAACATTCATAATATCACCGGCAAAGTACGCCCTCCGATTTTCACGAGAAAATAATATCGATTAAACGCATCAAAAGCGTAGTATTCAGTAAATGTAAGGTATGAAACGGAAAAATGCCTCATTTTTACCGTATCCGTTCATTTTTTTGTTGTTAGTCGATAAATCATTGATCTTGTCTCCCAATTATTTGAAATATTGTATTTTTATTTTTTTCAAAGTGAATTTGTTAACGATGAAACGAAAATCCATTATACGGATCGCACTGCACATCATTTTCTGGTTTGTTTCGTTGAGCTTTTTCTGGTTAATTTTCAGCCGGAATTCAGGCGACAAAATTAATTCAGCAATATTCATTGCTTTATTATCACCTTTGGCAATTGCTAATACCTACTATTTCAATTATTACCTGATCCCACGTTTTTTAATTCCACGGAAATATTTCAGGTTTGGCTGGTACGGTACTTTGTTTGCTGCCGTTGCTTTGTGGTTGAGTTCATTGACAGGGATTTTTATATGGTTCTGGCGGGCGCAATGTGACATGGAAGCAATTAACCGCAACACAATTGATTTACCCATGTTGCTGGCAGCAATGTTTTTTGTTGTGATGATGGGAATTTCAGCCAAACTGATCAGGATAAACCTGCAAACACAAAATCAGAAGGAAAGGGCAGAGAAGGAGAAGGTAATGCTCGACAACCAGCTAAAAATTAACGAGCTGAAGTTTTTAAAAGAACAGCTAAACCCTCATTTTCTTTTTAACACGCTGAACAATCTTTATGGGCTGGCCTTGGAAAAGTCGGACAAAACTCCTGAACTGGTCATGCATCTTTCAAAAATTCTCGATTACATGTTGTACCGCACCAATACACCCATGGTTCCTCTTGTACAGGAAATTGAAATGATTGACCATTATGTATCGATCGAAAAACATCGTTTTGAAAACCTGCATTCTATCAATTTTGTAGTTAAAGGTGAACCCGGCGATCTGAAAATTGCACCATTATTGCTACTGCCACTTGTTGAAAATTGTTTTAAACATGGAATCCGTAAAAGCGTGAAACATACAAGCATTGATATTTTTCTTTACAACAAAAAAGGGATTTTTTCTTTGGAAACAAAGAATTCTTTTTCAGATAATACACGGGAACAGAACGGAGGGATTGGCCTGAGTAATCTGGCGAAAAGGCTTGAAATGATTTACCCGGGAGCATACAAGCTAAAAAGTGAAAAGGATGAAAATTTTTACTATTCAAAACTAGAAATTGATTTGAATGGAGAAGAAGAAATATAAATGCCTGATTGTTGACGACGAACCGGTGGCCATCCGTATATTGAAAAGCCACCTGTCGCATTTCAGCGCTTTTGAGTTGGTTGCAGGTTGCACAAACCCGATTGAAGCGTTGTCGTTTCTGCAAAAGGGCGATATCGACCTGGTGTTTCTTGATATAGAGATGCCTGTTTTGACCGGACTGGAACTTATAAAAACATTATCGGTGCCTCCATGTATTATTTTTACTACGGCACACCGGAATTTTGCCGTTGAGGCTTTTGAAATTGAAGCGCTTGATTATCTTTTAAAGCCAATCACCCTTGAAAGGTTTGCAAAATCGGTGAACCGTTTTATTGAATTGAAGAAACAACCTGAGCCTGAAGGAGGGAAAGACGATGCCGGGGTCATTATTATTAAATCAGACAAAAAAAATCACCGGCTAAAAATCACAGATATTGTTTATATTGAAAGTTTAGCTGATTATGTGGTTGTACATCTTGATTCGGAAAAATTTGTTACGAAAGAACGTATAAGTCATTTGGAGGAAAAATTACCATCATCGCAGTTTCTGAGAGTGCACAGGGGATATATTGTAAATTTGGAACAGATCACTTCGTTTTATGGGTACACCCTTGAACTGGGCAAAACGAAAATCCCGGTAGGCAGGAATTATAAGGAACAACTTGATGTAATATTGAAATAAAAATGATTTTTCTATTTGTTTCAAAGGTTAACAATCAGCCCTACCTTACATGATTCACAATCCTGGTATTGATCGAATCGTTTGAAAAACTGATTGCCTCGCCCCGGCAATTGGTGAAATAAACATAATTGCCATTGTCGTAAAAGCGGTAAACCTTACAGCCATCGTATTCAAAAAGGTATTCTACTTCGTAGGTTTTGTTGTTTGCAGGCCTGTCTGAAAATATTGGACGCCTGGAATAGCATGAGGTAGCTAGGATAAACAGCAACACAATGGGGATAAATGATTTCATTGTATTTGAAATTATGATGTTTTAAAAATCTTTAAAATTTCAAGTTGCCACTTTCAAAAAAACTTCTGCCTGTTTACTTCTGCCATAATTATCAGGCAATATTCGTAAACACCTGCTGCACATCTTCATCTTCTTCAATTTTGTCGAGAAGCTTATCCACTTCTTCAAGTTGTTCTTCGTTAAGTTCAACAGGGTCGTTGGGTATGCGTTGCAGGTTGGCTTTTTGAATTTGAATGCCCATGTCATCAAAGGCTTTGGTTAGCGAGCCGAAATTGGTAAAATCGGCATAGGCATACCAGGTGCCTTCGTTCTCGGTCAGTTCTTCAAGGCCGGCATCAATCAGTTCCATTTCAAGTTCTTCGGGGTCAGCGCCATCAGGCATGGTAAACTCAACCACAGCTTTGCGCGAAAACATGTATTCCATCGAACCTGCTGGAACCAGGCCTGCCCCCCATTTGTTGAACATCCATTTCATATTGGCAACTGTACGTGCGTGATTATCTGTCATACACTCAACCATGAACATGGTGCCAAAGGGGCCTTTGCCTTCATAAAGCTCCTCAACATAATTTTCGGCATCTTTTCCACTTGCACGCTTAATGGCTGCCTCAATGTTTGCCTTTGGCATATTTTGCGCTTTGGCATTTTGTATGGCTGTGCGCAATGCAGCGTTTAACTCAGGGTCTTCGCCGCCTGCTTTTGCTGCAACGGTAATTGCTTTTCCCAGTTTCGGGAAAATCCTCGACATTTTGTCCCATCGTTTTTCCTTCGCCGCCCTGCGGTATTCAAAAGCTCTTCCCATAGATATATTTGAATCAAAAATTCCAAATTCTAAATTCCAGATTCCAAAGAACGGAGTTGGAAAAAAGAATTGTTAATTTATTAATATTTGTTTAAGTATTTTTCAGGTTACGAAAATATAAAAAAGTGTTCTTTAAAAATTAATTCTTTTCACAATATTTCAATTTTCAAAACAGGGGGTAGCAACTAATATTGTGACTGAGGTGATTGAAAAAGGCAGAAATCATAAAATGAAACTTACATTTTATAAATCAGGGCGTGTTTGAGAATTAAAATTTAGACGAATCAAAAATTCATTTATCTTTGCAAAAATTTTTTTAAATTTAAAAATTACAATATATCAGAGTTTTAGCCCTGAAAAAATGAAACACATTCGAAATTTTTGCATCATTGCCCATATTGACCATGGGAAAAGTACACTGGCCGACCGTTTATTACAAATTACAGGTACCATAAGCGACCGTGACATGAAAGACCAGGTGCTCGATAACATGGAACTGGAACAGGAGCGTGGGATAACAATTAAGAGCCATGCCATTCAAATGAAATATGAGCAGGATGGAGCTAATTACATTTTCAACCTGATCGATACCCCGGGGCATGTTGATTTTTCATACGAGGTTTCACGTTCGATCGCAGCCTGCGAAGGGGCTTTGCTCATTATCGATTCAACACAGGGAATTCAGGCTCAAACCATTTCGAACCTCTACCTGGCCATTGAGCATGATCTGGAGATTATCCCGGTAATGAATAAAATGGACCTGCCCAATGCCATGCCCGAGATCGTTGAAGATCAGATTATCGAATTAATTGGCTGTAAACGTGAAGATATTATCAGGGCAAGCGGGAAAACCGGTGAGGGCGTACCCGAAATATTGCGCCGCATTGTAAGCGATATTCCACCTCCAACAGGCGATCCGGAGGCTCCTTTGCAGGCGCTGATTTTCGATTCGGTATTTAACCCGTTCAGGGGAGTAATTGCATATTTTAAGATTGTTAACGGTACTTTGCGCAAGGGCGATAAAGTACGTTTCTTTGCTACCGACCGTGAATATCAGGCCGATGAAATTGGTGTATTGAGGATGGGTATGGACCCTCGTCCTGAATTAACATCGGGTTCGGTGGGATACATTATTTCAAATATCAAAACTGCCAAGGAAGTTAAAGTTGGCGACACCATTACCCATGTGAAAAACGGGTGCGGGAAGCGAATTGAAGGCTTCCAGGAAGTAAAACCCATGGTTTTTGCCGGGGTTTACCCGATCGATTCAGACGATTATGAGGACCTGCGTGCTGCCATGGAAAAACTTCAGCTTAACGATGCATCGCTAACTTATGAACCTGAGTCGTCGTTGGCGCTGGGTTTTGGTTTCCGATGTGGTTTCTTAGGCTTGTTGCACATGGAAATTATCCAGGAGCGTCTCGATCGCGAATTCGACATGAACGTGATTACCACCGTGCCAAACGTTGAGTACATTGTCCATACAAAAAAAGGGGAAACTTACACGATTTACAACCCATCGGGGATGCCAGGGGCGTTAACTATCGATGTTATTGAGGAACCCTATATCAGGGCTCAGATCATTACCCAGGTTGAGTACATTGGTTCAATTATGACCCTTTGCCTCGATAAAAGGGGAATGATGGTGAAACAAACCTACATCAGTACCGACAGGGCAGAGCTGACTTTTGACCTGCCACTTGCTGAAATCGTTTTTGATTTTTACGACAAACTGAAAAGTATTTCAAAAGGCTATGCATCGTTCGATTATCACATTATCGGTCATAAACCTGCAAAACTTGTAAAACTTGATATCCTGCTGAACGGAGAACCCGTTGATGCCCTTTCGTCGCTAATCCATTTCAACAATGCCGAACGCTTTGGCCGCCGTATGTGCGAAAAACTGAAAGAACTTATACCCAGGCAACAATTCGACGTGGCCATTCAAGCTGCAATCGGGGCAAAAATTATTGCCCGCGAAACGGTTAAAGCTGTTCGAAAAGATGTTACGGCAAAGTGCTACGGAGGTGATATCACCCGTAAACGCAAGCTTCTTGAAAAACAAAAAGCTGGTAAAAAGCGGATGAAACAAGTGGGCAATGTAGAGGTGCCGCAAAAAGCATTTCTGGCAGTTTTAAAACTTGACTAGCGATAAAGAGGTTTATAAATATCTTGTGTCAGAAGCATCAAAGAGGAATTTTTTGTTGTATCCGATTTTTTCTGCGATGTAATCTCTGATTTCATGGATGGAGTGGATCAGTTTATTGACTTCTGAATCGTATAGGAAGAATTCTTCTTTATGATGCATTGCTTCTTCTTTAAAACACTTTACATCAAAAACCGGCGCATAAAATTTTTCAAATTCAGAATCCTGCCTGATTATTGTTCGCATCAGAAGGTGTAAATTCTCTGTAGGCTTAAAATGATCATTAAAAAAATACTCGTATGCATCAAGATATTTTTTTACCGCCTTACAGCTTTGGCAAGTTGCATTGCACTGTTCTTCCTGCTTGTGAAAAAATAAAGTTTTCGCTTCTTTAAAATGATAATCACCCTCGTCAAAAATTTCCTTTAATTTTTCATTCATGATAAAGTCGTTTTTCCAATTTATGACCATAAAATTAAACATTCAGAAATTGGGAATTACTATTCTGTTTATATTTTTTTAATGATTTTTGACACAATTTTCTATCATCTAATCATTTTGATTAATGGCTGTCGGAAATTTAAAAATCAGTTTAAAGTTTACTCTTCTGAAAATAAACGATGTAGGAAAAATGCTTCACAAACTACAAGCATGTAATTATTTTGCAGTGTTATAATCCAAGCTACCCGAACTTTTTTCCTATTTTTGCCCACTGATTGATAAATCCTTGTTTTATACCTATCAAATGGAATACAATTTTTCAGCTTTTGAAAAGAAGTGGCAGCATTACTGGCTCGAAAATAAGCTTTTTGCGAGTGAGGCAGACCCTTCAAAACCTAAGTTTTATTGTTTAGACATGTTTCCTTATCCTTCGGGATCGGGTCTGCATGTAGGCCACCCCGAGGGCTATACGGCTACCGATATTGTGTGCCGTTACAAGCGTGCAAAAGGGTTCAATGTATTGCACCCAATGGGTTGGGACGCATTTGGTCTCCCTGCCGAACAATACGCCATACAAACAGGTACACATCCGGCTATAACTACCAAAAAAAACTGTGACACTTTTCGCAGGCAAATTCAGTCGTTGGGGCTTAGCTACGACTGGGACCGGGAAATAAACACTACTGATCCGGCATATTTTAAATGGACCCAGTGGATTTTTATCAGGCTTTACAACACCTGGTTTGATACTGAATTACAGAAGGGCCGGCCAATAAATGAATTGCCTGTTCCTGAAGCTGTAAAAGCACAGGGAGGAGAAGCCGTTCAGCAATATATCGCTTCAAAACGACTGGCTTATTACGACAATGCCCAGGTTTGGTGGTGCAACCATTGCAAAACGGTGTGCGCCAACGAGGAAGTGCTGAATGACGGGTCGCACGAAAAATGCGGTACCAAAGAGGTCGAACGCCGATTCCTGAAGCAGTGGATGTTGCGCATTCCGCATTATGCCGAACGTTTGCTTCAGGGGCTCGAAGGGCTCGACTGGCCTGCTGGCGTTAAGGACATGCAGCGGAACTGGATTGGCAAATCAACAGGCGCTGAAGTTGATTTTATTGTTGAAGGATTATCCCAGAAACTGAAGGTTTATACTACACGACCCGACACACTTTTTGGGGCTACTTATATGGTGGTATCGCCCGAGCATAACCTGGTTAATGAATTGGTTACCCCTGAAAACATGGGTGCCGTTGATGAATATATTAAAGCAGCAGCATTAAAAAGCGATCTCGACAGAACCGAACTGGCCAAAGAAAAAACAGGGGTATTTACAGGGCGTTTTGCAATCAATCCGTTAACGGGTAAAAAAATTCCAATATGGGTGGCCGATTATGTGCTGATGGGTTACGGAACCGGCGCTATAATGGCTGTGCCAGCTCACGATACACGCGACTTCGAGTTTGCAAAAACATTTGGCCTCCCAATTGTTTGCATCCTCGATCCGGAATCGGCTGAACCTGCCCTGCGTGAAAAAGTCCTTGACGGAAATGCCTGCTGGACAGAGGACGGGGCTTACATCAATTCAGCAAATACCGAACTTGGCCTCGACATAAACGGAATGAACAAAAATGACGGTATTCAGACCGTGATTGACTGGCTCATGGAAAAGAACCTGGGCAAGGCTACCGTTAATTTTAAAATACGTGACTGGTTGTTCAGCCGCCAACGATATTGGGGCGAACCTTTCCCGATAATTCACTGGGAAGATGGCGAAGTTTCGGTGGTGGAAGATGAAAAACTTCCGGTTAAATTACCCGAAACGAACAAATACCATCCCGGCGAATCGGGCGAATCGCCTTTGTCGAACGTACCTGAATGGCTCGAAGTGCTTGATGAAAACGGGCGAAAAGGACGGCGCGAAACCAATACCATGCCTCAATGGGCAGGTTCCTGCTGGTATTACCTGCGTTTTATCGACCCTAAAAATGACAAAGAGCCTTTCAGCAAGGCAAAAGAAAATTACTGGATGCCGGTTGACCTGTATATTGGCGGGGCCGAGCATGCCGTTCTGCACCTGCTTTACAGCCGCTTTTGGCATAAAGTGCTTTTTGATTTAGGCATTGTTTCAACCGATGAACCTTATCAGAAACTTTACAACCAGGGGATGATCCTGGCTTTTGCCTACGAAACTGTTTCAGGGTCGAAAGTACCTTCGGATATGGTTGAAGAAAAAGATGGAAAATTCTTTCATACCAAAACTGGTGAAGAACTGAAGCAAATTGTGGCCAAAATGTCAAAATCGTTGAAAAACGTGGTAAACCCCGACGACGTTGTGGCCAAGTACGGCGCCGATTCGTTGCGCCTTTACGAAATGTTCATGGGGCCTCTCGATGCCACAAAGCCATGGACCGACACAGGCGTTAAAGGCGTTTACAATTTTCTGAAGCGTGTATTTTACTTCTTTGCCGAACCTGAAAATATTGTGAACGGAGAAGAAGACCGTGACACCTTGAAGGTACTTCACCAAACGATTCAGAAAGTTGGAAACGATTTAGAAGACCTGAAATTTAACACGGCCATTTCGCAGATGATGATTTTTACGAATCATTGTTACAAGAAGGGGGAAGTTTCAAAATCGACAGCAGAAACATTCATGAAAGTGCTTGCGCCTTTTGCCCCGCACATTGCCGATGAATTGTGGACAAAATATGGCAACAAGCCTTCAGTAAGCCAGCAACCCTGGCCTGTTTTTAATAAAGAATACCTCGAAGAGGATACCTTTGAATATCCGGTTTCATTCAATGGAAAAATGAGGTATAAACTTCCTTTACCGATTGCAATGCCTGTTGCAGAAATTGAAAAAGCCGTACATTCTCACGAGATGTCGGTAAAATGGATTGAAGGGAAGCAGATTGTAAAAACCATTGTAGTACCCGGGAAGATAATCAATGTTGTTGTGAAGTAGCAAATTTGATAGTGCCTGGAAAAAGCATTCAACTGCAAAAGCGCTGAAACGCAAAGTTTTCTTAAAATGAATTATTTCATCGCGACTTTGCGCCTTTGCGGTTTGTTTATTTCTCGTCAATGATCACAAACTTCTTGTAGTTCTTTTTACCGTCGCCTCCGGCTGTAAAGCTTACAATTCTTTTCGAGGTGAATGAAACTTCAATCGACAGGGTCAGTTTTATGCCCGATGCAATCCGTTTCCCATTAAGAAAAGTGAATTGTCCATAGTTGGGATTCGATGCAAACGTTTTTTCTTCGGGTGAAAAGGTGTCGTTAAATCCCTGCATCCAGCTAAGCCGTAAGTTTACGTTGCTTTTGTCTTCCAGAGAAAACGTTTGGACTCTAATTCCAACACCACCTTCAATCCCAAAGCAAATGTCTTTAATGCTGTTTTTAAATATATCTTCCTGAAATTCTTCACCATAAATCGATCCTGAAAGGGGCGATGCAACATAAGGGCCTGCAAAAACCAGAAATTTGGATGTATTTTTTTTGTATTTGCTTTTAAAATCGAATGCCCATTCAACAGGAAGTGAAAGAGTCAGGTAATTTGCATTGAAATTATATTCTTCAGGTTCGGTAATAGTGGTTCCTTGTTGCAGGAATCTGACCCCGGGCAGCCACGAAAACCATTTACCTCTTTGAAAGCGGAAGATTAAACCGGTTTCGAGCAATAAGGGATTCTGTGTACTGATTTCATTATTTGCATCTGAAGTATAATGCATAAAGTTCATGAAGCCTCCACCCAGGAACTCAATATGGAAAGTGTTCCCAACTAATTTGTCTTTATCAGCAAACCATGGATTGTCATTAGCAATCGACTTCTGGACTACCAAAAACAATATGGCACAGAAAAAAACAGTATATACAATTGGCCTGATCATTATTCCCATAACTCGCTTTGAAGTGTGAAAATAGAACTTTTTCAAATTCATTCAAAGTTTTTTATTCCCAACGAAGACATTATAAAAGAGGTCTTAGACTGTTCAATCTACGCTTTTTTTGATTAGTTGCTCATTTTTGTTGAATATTCTTGAAAAATATTTTCATTTTTAGCTGTCTGGTATGATTATCTCTTTTTTTAAATGGATTGCCTTAGACTGGTATACTTTCTTACAGGCAATATTGAATACTGAAAGATTATGCACCTGTTCTGTGTTGTTCAGTTCAGGTGTAAATATTGCAGGGCAAGGATTTGGATAAACCGATGCAGATAATTTGCAGGAGGATTTTTCATTAAATAAGATTATATCATTTCCACTAACAGCAATTGATTGATTAAAATCATTTTTTATCATCAGGTTTAATGGTTGTTTCGCGCGCAATTTCAAATATATATACATCATGAATCAGCTTGTCGATTTTGTGAAAACATGGATCATAACCCTTTTGGGTTTAATGTTGTTTTCGTTAGGCTGGACATTGTTTTTAATTCCAGCTGAAATTAATGGCGGAGGGATAAGCGGTATTGGTGCCTTGGTTTTTTTTGCAACCGGAATCCCTATGGGGTATACCTATTTTGCTGTTAATTTAATACTGGTGGTAATTGCCCTTAAAAAACTGGGCAAAGGTTTTGGAATTAAGACGATCGTAAATATGGCCATTATTTCGGTTTTACTCACAGTGATGCAAAAATTCATCACGAAACCGATAATTGACGACAGGTTTCTTTCGGCTGTGCTTGGTGGAATTTCGGGTGGTATTGGCCTGGGTCTGGTTTTTAGCCAGGGTGGCAGTACCGGCGGTACCGATATTATTGCCATGTTGGTTACAAAGTACCGGCGTATCAGCCCCGGAAGGGTAATTATGTATTGCGATGTCTTGATCATTGCTTCGTCGTATTTTGTTTTTCATTCGCTTGAAATACTTGTTTATGGGTATGTGTCGATGTGGGTTGTGTCCTATTCTCTCGATGCCTTTTTAAATGGCGCCAATCAATCGGCACAGATTTTCATTTATTCAAAGAAATGGGCCGAGATCAGGGACAAAATCCTGCACGAAAACAAGCGGGGATTGACAATTCTGAACGGAGAAGGCGGATATACCGGCGAACCTGTTAAAATCATTGTAACAGTTGTACGAAAACGGGAAGCTTCAGCAATATTCAAATCAATAATGAAAATCGACAACGAAGCTTTTATTTCGATGGGAAATGTTATGGGGGTTTTCGGAAAAGGATTTGATGAGTTGAAGGCATGATATTGTGTATCTCAGCATTAAATTGCCGTTATGAATTGTCATTAGCTTAAGCTGACGGTCATCAGAGGAAAAATTAAAACACCGGCCATCACAATGCCATTAAAAAAGAATTAATGCCCCATGACCGGCTTAAGAACTATTTTAATGCCTAAATCAATTCTTTTAACAATATCTTTACTGTAGTTTCTGGAGACAACACTGATATTTCACTCTTTTTAAAATCTTTTAAATCTCTTGTTGTTATAATGTCAATATCTCCAATTTCCACAGCACTATAATATTGAATTGCATCTTCGAAATCATTAAAATTTGATTTTAAGGCTTTTCTTATTATTGATCTATTCATTTCCTGAACTCCAACAAATTCCTCTATCTCTGAAATTAATCCTATGGCTCTTTTGTGGGAGGTCACTTTCCTTAATATGTAGTATGTGTTATTAAATGAGATTGCAGAAATTTGAATTCTAATCTTTTTTTCCTTTGCCAATTGAAAAAGGATTGCAGCATCATCAGAATATGGTTCGCTGTCAGCTAAAAAATCAATAATCACATTTGTGTCAATAAAAATTTGCCTCATAATCCATATTTTTCACTGAGGGAGTTAGTCAGTTCATTTTTGTAGTCGAAATTATTGGGAAGCTTAATTGCTCCCTTTAATTTTTTTATTGATGGTGAAAGTTCAATTGAATTTTTATTGTCTTCAAGAACTGCTTTTAAATAATTCTCAATAAGTTCAGAAAGACTTCTCCCTTGACTCTTAGCATAACCTTTTGCTTGATTGATTATGTTCTGTTCTATTGTCAATGTTAATTTTGTCTGCATCCCGTATTTTTTATTTTCAAAGATACGTAGATTTTAAAAAATCTAAAAGTATGTAGCGAAACTTTGCTTGCTGATAACAAAAGAATATTCTTAAATTTGAAATCAATTAACTAAACCTTTTAACACCATGCACCCCTGCCCCTTTATTACAGGAACGTGGTTTTTTTCTAAAAGCTGTAAATATTAATTAGAAAGTAGTCCAAAATTCAATCGAAAAGTATACCACTTATTAACCGATGATCGATAGAGTTATCGTTCATA
>JAFGEV010000388.1 GCA_016931385.1 Prolixibacteraceae bacterium | reverse complement strand
TTGTTTTATTGCTTTACTTATTATTTCGTGTTTCGGCAAATATACTCAACTTTTCCCTTTTTTTCCATTGCTGTTTCCTGTCATGTTGCCTTCTTCTTTTTCAGAATAATACCTTTCGTAAGCATTTACAATGTCGCGGACAAGCTTATGGCGCACAATGTCTTTCTCATCGAATTCTACCACGGCAATGTCGTCAACCCCTTTTAATATTTTCATAGCCTGGACCAGGCCTGAATCGCTTTTTCGCGGCAGGTCAATCTGGGTAATATCCCCGGTAATAATGAATTTTGCATTCATTCCCATACGTGTAAGAAACATTTTAAGCTGGTTCAGGGTTGTATTCTGTGCTTCGTCGAGAATGACAAATGCATTGCTAAGTGTACGCCCTCTCATAAAGGCAAGCGGTGCAATTTCAATGATTTTGTCTTTCATATACTCCTCAAGCTTCTTTGGGGGGATCATGTCACCCAGTGCATCGTAAAGGGGCTGCAGGTATGGGTCGATTTTTTCTTTCAGGTCGCCGGGCAGAAAACCGAGGCGTTCGCCGGCTTCTACCGCCGGGCGGCTAAGGATAATTTTCCGTATTTCACGGTTTTTCATGGCCTTAACTGCCAGAGCAATGGCAGTGTATGTTTTGCCCGTACCGGCAGGGCCGATGGCAAATATTAAATCATTATTATCAATTGACCCGGTTAGTTTGCGCTGGTTGGGTGTACGGGCCCTTACAGGCCTGCCGCTGTTGCCAAATACAATGATATCGGAATTTTCAGATATCTTTTTCTGATCTGCATGCTCTTCCGAAATGATTTGAATAATGGTTTGCTCAGGCAGTGTATTGTGCTCATAAATATGGTCGATCAATTCGTTCAGTTTTTTTTCGAATTTCAGGATGTCATCCTCACTTCCCCGGGCTTTTACCTGGTTGCCACGGGCAAAGATTTTTAGTTTTGGAAAAAACGATCGTATTAAATCGAGCTTTGTGTTGTTGGGTCCGTAAAATTCGAGGAGATCAACTCCTTCGAGGTCTATTGATTTTTCAAACATGGATACATTTTATTTATTGGACTCAAAATTAATCACTTTTCGGCAGTTTTCCCCTCCCCAATGAAAAAGTGTTTCTTTTCTAAAATATTGTTAAATAAAATAAAATTATAACAAATACTATTTTTGGGTTTCTCTCGTTTTTTATCTTTGGCATTACATATATCTAACTAATAAAATTGACCAAAATGAAAAAAATTTTTCTACTTTTTTCGCTGTTTTTTACTTTTTCGTTCACGCTCTTTTCACAAAACATTATCGACAACCCAAAATGCGGGTTAAATTTAGCTAACGGACTAACCCTCAACAAAATTGAGATCTCCGATACTGCCACGGTATTGTCTTTTACATACCGGGGAACTCCCGGTACCTGGGTGTTAATACCGGGTGGAAGCTGTATCCAACCGGTAGGCTCGGAAAAACGCCATTACATCACCCGTACCGAAGGCATTCCCTTTGGAAAACAATATTGGCTCGACAACAGCGGCCTGGTTGAATATAAAGCTTTTTTCCCGCCCATCGATCCAAAAACGGAACGGATCGATTTTCTGGAAGACAACGATGGCGGAAGTTGGTTTATTTATGATATTTGGTTATCAGAAATGCCAAAAACAGGGAAAATTCCTCCCGAATTGCAAAACATCTGGTTCGACACTGCAGGAAGCAAACAGATGATAATTGCCCTTTACGACACGGTAGCTGTGTATAAAAGCGGGTTGTGGTCATACGGCGATATGAAGCAAAAGGGATCTGTAACACAACTGGAACTGGTAAACGATGAAAACACCCATACACTGTTTTTTGAAAGTGTTGATGAACACATTTGCAAAATGGGCACAAGTAGCAATAAAATGGTCGAATTGTACGACTGGCCACAAAATAAAAAAGGGTATAAACTGCCGGGCGACGAACCGTATTCCGCACCAATCCTGAACAACGGGGAAGCTGTTTTTTCCGGGTATATCCGAAATTATACCCCCAGGGCCGGTTTTGTTTCCGGTTTAATCCATGCCAACAATGCCATAATCGGAGAACAGGAATCCTACATTGTGAAAATTGAACCCAACGGATATTTCTCGGCCTCGGTTCCCCTGGTTAACCCCGAAGAAGTTTACCTCGATATCCCTTTCATGCACCGTACCGTTTTCCTGGAACCCGGGAAAGAAACGTTTCAACTGGTTGACGGGGCAAGTGTATATAACGGATTGCTTTACCAGGGAGAAATGGCCCCGATAAATAACGGGCTGTTTGAAATGAAAGACATTAACTTTATGGATTACAGAGAGTTTCGCGATTCGGTTTTAAAAATTGATCCCGAGGAATACAAAGTGTATTTTAAGAATATACGCGACCGCGAAATGCTGGCCATGAAGGATACGATTCAGAAAAAATTTATTTCCCAAAAAGCCCGACAGGTAAAAGAGAAAAATATTCAGTTTCGCTATTATGAAAACCTTTTAAGCTACAGTATGCAATACAGGAGTGCATTACAGCAGCAAAACAAAGATGGTGGCCCCGTTGCATTAAACGATATACCGAAACCGGAACCGTCATATTATAACTTTTTAACACCCGATTTGCTGAACAATGAATTGGGATTATTATCGAACACTTATTACTTTTTTACAAACCGCTTAAAGTATTCCGATTTACTGCGCGATAACACGCAACTCTCCTTTACTTTTTCAGAATTCGTTGAAGCACTTAAACAGAAAGGGGTTGAATTGACACCGGATGAGTTGGTTTTTATTGAAAAAACAAAAAAAATTGACGAGCACAATTCAGACTGGACATCTTTTAATGAAAAATATCGTGACATTCTCCAGTCTTTTATTACCAAATACCAGGATTCATTGTCGGTTTTAAATAAAGACGAATCTTTTTCCTTATGGCACGATGTTGAAGAATTTGTAAACAGAAATGGCCAGGAACTAACTGCCAATGAAAAGGAAATGATTGATGCAGCCCAAAAGATTCAAAGCCGGGAGGATGCAATAGCGCTTAGAGAATTTCAGAAACAAAACGAGAAGGAATTGCAGGCATTTTACAACAAGTATTCCGCCCAACAGAACACCTTTATCCAGGAAAAACGGGAAAAGGCGCGGGCTAAGGCAATGAAAGAAAAACTGGGAACTGATGAAGGGCTGGTTGTGGACATTATGAACGCGCAGGATAAACTCCGGGGAATTGTTGAAGAATTAACACCCGTTACCGACAACGAACTGAACAACATTACTGCAGGCTTTTCCACTCCATTTATTGCCGACTATATTCGCTATTGCAACGAACAAACCATCCGTAAAGTAGCCGAACTTAAAGAGAAATCGGATTACATTGTAAAACAGGTTCCGAAAGTTGATTCGGATCAATTGTTCGAGAAAATGATGGAAAAATTCAAGGGCAAGGTTGCTTTTGTCGATTTCTGGGCCACCTGGTGTGGGCCCTGCCGAAGCGGGATGCAACGGATAAAACCACTGAAAGAAGAACTTAAAGGCAAGCCTATCGTGTTTGTATACATCACCAACGAAACCTCGCCCGAAGTCACCTGGAAAAACATGGTTGCCGAAATTGGAGGGGAACACTACCGGGTAAACCGCGATGAATGGAATATACTCTCGAACCGTTTTGGCATTTCAGGCATTCCCCATTATGTGCTGGTGGACAAAGACGGAAAAGTGGCCAAAAACAACGGCATGTCTGTTTGGGATCAGGGTGGAATGAAAAAGCTTTTTGAAGAGTTTATGATGAAATAACGACCGCCCATCGGGGTGGCTTTTGAAAGCATAAAAAAATAACCCGGGCCATGTATACTGATGGCCCGGGTTATTTTTGTTGGTATTCGTTTTTCGCTCGTGTTCTGGACTTCGCCCAATAAACAACGGGCTACATTTCGTCTTTATCAATCAGCTCGGTTTGTTGCCTTACCGAATCTTCATGGATCAACTGGAAAAGGATTTTTATAAAGACCGGGTCGAG
>JAFGEV010000387.1 GCA_016931385.1 Prolixibacteraceae bacterium | reverse complement strand
TAAGTTTTGCTGATGTGGAATTTATGCATTCGCTGTTTACCCTTATCGAGACCATAATTACCGAGATGAATTTGAATACAAGGATTTGGACAAAAGAATGATTGAAGATATAATTATTATTTGCAGTTTTTTTGTTTTCTACTCAAGTTACGGTTTTCTGAAGTTGAACGAACAGGTCTGGCAGGGACCAAGTTCTCCACGCAGCCGGCGGTTAACAAGCTCTTCGAGGCGCTGTCGCAACACTTTAATATTGACCTGAGACAAAACTTCGTCGGCAAAAGCAAACATGATCATCAACCGGGCTTCTTTTTCGCCAATACCTCTTGTACGCAAATAAAATAAAGCATCTTCATCGATGCGGCCAACTGTAGCGCCATGACTGCAACGTACATCGTCGGCATCGATAATCAACTGCGGTTTTGTATTCATTTCGGCAGTTTCGCTCAGCAATACGTTGTTGTTACGCTGGTAAGCCTCGGTTTTCTGGGCATCGCGCAAAACGTGTATGCGGCCGCTAAAAGCTCCACTGGCTTTATTGTCGAGGATGTTTTTGTATAGCTGGTTGCTTGTGCAATTTGGCACTCTGTGGTCAATTGTAATAAAATTATCGATATGTTGTTTCTCGTCGGCCAGGGTCAGGCCATTCAAATCGGCATGGGCATATTCTCCGTTTAGTTTTACATTGATGTTGTTACGGACCAATCCTCCGTTAAGGGTGAGAGTGTTGGTATGCAATGTTGATCTTTCTTTTAAATCGGCAAAGAAATGTGTATTGTTTACTGCACCGTTGTGCATATTCTGAACAGCGTAAAAATTAAATTTCGAATCTTCTTCAAGAAAACATTCAGAAAGGTTGTTCAGGATATAATAGTTGTGATTAAGCGTATGGTCGCAAAACACAATGGTGGCCTCGCTGTTTTTGCCCAGCACAAACATGTTTCGCTGAACAGCAAAGGTATTTTCTTTAGCATAAAGAAGGTTTACAATCTGTATGGGTTTGTCAATTTTGACATCATCGGGTACATACAGGAACAAGCCGTCTTTGGCCATGGTTGTATTCAGGTTGGCAATCGGGTCGTCCGATATGCCGGCCAGTTGGTTATAGGCTTTTTCAATAAGGTGCGGATGTTCCCGGCATACGTGGTTCAGGCTTCCCAGCACTACCCCGTTGGGCAATTGCCCTATTTTGCGATTATGCCCGTAATACCAGCCATTAATGAGCAACACCAGGTGGGTGTTAAGTTGGGGCACATCGCAATGGAACAATTCATGTAAATCGATCTGTTGCTGAACATAGCGTGGCAAAACAGTGAAATCGTTTTGGAAGACCGGTCTTAGATCAGTGTATTTGTAGTTTTCATTTTTCCTGGATGGAATGCCTGTTTTTACAAATTTATCAAGCGCTTCCGAACGTTTCCGGTTCATGAAATCGGGGCAACCCTCATTATATATTTCCCTGTTTTGGGTAAAAAGATCTGCCAGTTCCTCAGTTGCTGTATATTTTATGGTTTCGATCATGGTGATATTCAGCTCTCGTTTTTAATCCAGTCGTAGCCTTTTTTCTCAAGTTCAAGGGCCAGCTCTTTACCGGCCGATTTTACAATTTTCCCATTGTACAACACATGCACGTAATCGGGTACTATGTATTCGAGTAACCGTTGGTAGTGAGTAACAACAATTGTTGCATTATGGGGCGATTTTAATGTATTAACCCCTTTTGCCACAATACGTAGCGCATCAATGTCGAGTCCCGAATCGGTTTCATCAAGAATAGCGAGCTTTGGCTCAAGCATAGCCATCTGGAAAATTTCATTTCGCTTTTTTTCACCACCCGAGAAACCTTCGTTAACCGAGCGGTTTGTGAGCTGTGAACTAATTTCAACTACTTTCTTTTTCTCCTCCATCAATTTTAAAAACTGAGAGGCCGTAAGGGGTTCAAGTCCTTTATGTTTCCTGTGTTCATTAACTGCTGTTTTCAGAAAGTTAACCATACTTACACCTGGGATTTCAATGGGGTATTGAAAGCTGAGAAATATACCGTTACGTGCTCTTTCTTCAGCAGCCAGTTCCAAAAGGTTTTCCCCTTCAAAAAATATTTCTCCTTCGGTAACTTCGTATTTTTCATGACCGGCCAGAACATTTGCCAGGGTGCTTTTACCTGAGCCGTTTGGTCCCATGATGGCATGTATTTCGCCGGGTTTAACATCAATGCTGATGCCTTTCAGTATTTCTTTGCCATCAACACTGGCATGTAAATTCTTTATTTGTAACATAAGCTCCTCCTACTTCTCCGCCAAATGGCGGAAGGTTTCTTTTTCTTTAGTTTTTTATGTTTCTACTTTTATCAATTTTTTTATATGTCTGAAATTCAATATCCCAATGTTTTGCTCCCTCTCCTTAGGAAAGGGTTGGGGTAAGGCTTTTCTCCTCCCCTTTGGGGAGGCCGGGAGGGGCCTTAACCTACACTCCCTTCTAAACTTATCTGCAATAATTTTTGAGCCTCCACGGCAAATTCCATAGGCAGCTTGTTAAGTACCTCGCGGGCATACCCGTTCACGATCATGCCAATGGCATCCTCGGTACCGATGCCCCGCTGGTTGCAGTAAAATATCTGGTCTTCGCTAATTTTCGATGTGGTGGCTTCGTGTTCAAGAATGGCCGTTTTATTGGAGCATTCGATATATGGGAACGTGTGCGCCCCGCATTTGTCGCCTAAAAGCAGTGAATCGCACTGTGAAAAATTTCTTGCCTTATCAGCCCTGCTGGCTACTTTTACCAGTCCCCGGTAGGAATTGTTGCTTACCCCGGCCGATATCCCCTTTGAAACAATAAGGCTTCTGGTATTTTTCCCAATGTGGATCATCTTGGTTCCGGTGTCGGCTTGTTGGTGGTTATTGGTAAGGGCAACCGAGTAAAATTCACCGGTGGAATGATCGCCTAACATTACACAGCTTGGGTATTTCCAGGTAATGGCTGAACCTGTTTCAACCTGGGTCCATGAAATTTTGGAAAAGTCGCCCCTGCAAATGCCTCTTTTGGTTACAAAATTATAGATGCCCCCTTTTCCGTTTTTATCGCCCGGATACCAGTTTTGCACGGTTGAATATTTTACTTCGGCACGCTCGAGGGCAATAATCTCGACAACGGCAGCGTGAAGCTGGTTTTCATCGCGTTGTGGGGCAGTGCATCCTTCAAGGTACGAAACGTAGCTATCGTCGTCAGCAACAATCAGGGTGCGTTCAAACTGTCCGGTATTGGCGGCGTTAATCCTGAAATAAGTTGATAATTCCATCGGGCATCTTACCCCTTTGGGAATGTAGCAGAACGAACCGTCGCTGAAAACAGCAGAATTCAGCGCTGCAAAATAATTATCGGCATAAGGAACTGCATTCCCAAGGTATTTTTTTACCAGGTCGGGGTATTCGCGCACAGCCTCACTAAACGAGCAAAATATGATGCCCCGCTCAGCCAGTGTTTCCTTAAAGGTTGTTTTTACCGAGACACTGTCCATAACCGCATCGACAGCCACGCCTGCTAAATGCTTTTGCTCTTCAAGTGGAATGCCAAGTTTGTTAAATGTTTCAAGCAGTTCAGGATCCACCTCGTCGAGGCTGTTCAGTTGTTTTTTCTGCTTCGGGGCTGAATAATAAATGATATCCTGAAAGTCGATTGAAGGAATTTTCAGGTAGGCCCAATTCGGGCTTTTCATTTCGAGCCATTTCCTGTATGCTTTCAGCCTGAAATCGAGAAGCCATTGGGGCTCCTGCTTTTTTGCCGAGATCAGCCGAACGACCTCTTCATTTAAGCCTTTCTCAATGGTGTCGCTTTCAATATCGGTAACAAAACCATACTTATATTCTTGTTTTGTTACAGTATCCAGTATTTTATCTTGTTCTGTCATTGTTTCATATTTCAGAAAATGCCGGTTGATATACTAACAATGTTTAGCCCTCCCGGTTTAAAAAATTGTTGCAAAGATAGTAAAGTAGTCTTATTTTTGACCTCGAAGTGAGGTATTTCAACCTCAAAATACATTTCAGAATGACTGAAAATAAACGCAAAGCAACACCCATTTCCGATTTAGGGGAATTTGGTTTGATAGAAAGGTTGACAGATAAAATAAAATTAAAAAACCAGTCAACACTGAAAGGTGTTGGCGACGATGCAGCTGTATTGGGTTTTAATGAAAAAAAGATTGTGATTACAACCGACCTGCTAACAGAGGGCATTCATTTTAATTTAATGTATGTGCCCATGAAATACCTTGGTTACAAGGCCGTAGTCGTAAACCTTAGCGACATAGTGGCCATGAATGCTACCCCACGCCAGATTACCGTTTCACTGGCCATTTCGGCAAAATTTTCAGTCGAAGCGATTGAAGAGTTTTACGAAGGAATTTACGAGGCATGTGAATATTATGGGGTTGATTTAATTGGCGGAGATACAACTTCTTCATTAACCGGACTTACAATCAGTATTACTGCTATTGGAGAGGCCAGGCAAAGCTATATTGTTTATCGGTCGGGGGCAAAAAAGAACGATCTGATCTGTGTGTCGGGCGATTTGGGTGGCGCATACATGGGATTACAACTTCTCGAAAGGGAAAAGGAAGTAGTTAAAGTAAACCGCCAGGCAAAGCTTCAACTTGAAGGCTACGATTATATTTTGAAGAGGCAGCTCAAACCTGAAGCAAGGCTTGATATGCTCAGGGTTTTCAGAACCCTAGGCATTATGCCCACTTCAATGATCGATATCTCCGACGGGCTGTCATCAGAGCTTATGCATATTTGCAAACAATCGAATGCCGGGGCAAAAATATTTGAGGACAAAATCCCGATGGACAACGAGACGAAAGCAATGGCAAACGAGTTTAATATAAATCCCATCGTAGCTGCATTAAACGGAGGTGAAGATTACGAACTCTTGTTTACTATCCCGCTGAATGAGCACAAAAAAATCCAGAACCACCCCGACATAACCGTAATCGGGCATATTGTTGATGCAAGCGAAGGTACGATGCTGGTGACTACAGGCGGTTCTGAAATTGAACTGACAGCACAAGGGTGGAACCCCTTGAAGAGATAGCCTGTATGGCTTCTTTGTTATTACTTAAGCAACCTTTATTGAACTTCGTTTTTATTTGGGTCAATCTTTTTTGAGGTAACTTTTTCATATACTTTTTTTCCTCCATTGTTATTTGAAGCTAAATGCCATTGTTATTTAAAAACAAAAAACCATTTTTTTTACACTGCTGACATACTGTTGTCATAAAGCCCTTTTTTCTTCGTGGCGATGTTTAACCTAAAATGAATGGAACCATGAAAACAATGATCACATTTGTATTAACAACAGTAGTATTAACAACTTTATTTTCAAATCAAAATGCAAAAGCTATGGAAAAAAAGAATGTCAAAGAAATTACAGTATTAATGGTGTCAGTGCCGTCATCCCTTGCAACCCTTACACAGGATATTGGGAGCTTGCCCGATGAACTTGTGCAAACAGCCCAAAAACTTGGCCTTGAAATTACAGGGTCGCAAATATGGCAATATGTTGGTTCCGACGGGCAGCCCAATACAAAATTCAGGCTCGACATTTGCCTACCCATAAAGGAAGCCAAGGGC
>JAFGEV010000386.1 GCA_016931385.1 Prolixibacteraceae bacterium | reverse complement strand
TACAGTTTTAAAAACCAGGCCCCCAGCATAAACTGTAACTGCAACCTTTGTTAAGACATAGCTCACCAACGATATTATTGAAAGAATTGACCTTGATTGAGAGTTATACCTTTTTTCAAGGAACTCGGGCATTGTATACACCATGCTCCGGGAATAGAAAGGAACAAACACCCATCCAAGTATGAGGATCATCCATCCCTGTATTTCCCAGTGTGCCATTGCCATACCGCTCGAAGCCCCGGCACCGGCCAGGCCAATTAAATGTTCGGAGCCAATATTAGAAGCAAATATTGAAGCGCCAATAGCAATCCAGGTTGCATCGCGCCCGGCCAGGAAATAATCACCCGAGCTACGCTGTTTTTGCATGAATACCCAAATTACAATTCCAAAAAGGGCTAAACCAAACAGCCCTATTACAATCCAATCAAGTTGAGCCATAATATAGGTTTTAGATTAATTTATTGATTCTTTTAAATGTCATTTTTACACTTTATTATATTGCTTATACACCAGCAAGGTCGAAAGAAAAACCGTTGCCCGAGAGTATTTCATATTTTTCCTTGTTAAATGCATATAAATAAGCCCCTTTCTTCGAACTGTTCATGTCCTTGTAAGGTAATCGGTCGAGTAAATCCATCGACATCAATTTGCGCCTGAAATTTCCGGGATCGAGTTCGCGTTGATAAATGGCTTCATATAAATTTCTTAATTGAGTAATGGTAAATTTCTCAGGAAGCAGCTCGAAACCGATAGGTTCACTTTTTGCTTTACGCTTTAAGCGTTTAAGGGCTTTTTGAACTATCTCGTCGTGGTCAAAGATCAGCCCGGGCAGTTCGTCGATTGAGAACCATTCAACACCATGTTTTTTTAACACGGCCTGGTCGTATTCTTCCAGGTTAATGAGCGAGTAATATGCAGTGCTAATTACCCGGGCAGCTTTGTCGCGTTTAACTTCGGAAAAAGTGCCAAGTTGCTCCATATAAATGTTACGCAAACCTGTAATGCGGGCCAACACTCTGTATGCTGCCATATCGAGGGTTTCATCACATGAAAGGAAGCCGCCCATCAAAGACCAGTTTCCTTTTTCAGGCTCAAAATCACGCTTGTACAACAGAAGCTTTAAAAAACCATCGCTGTATCCAAATATGACACAATCAACAGCAATTAAAAATTTCTCATGGTTTGTATAGGTCATCTTTCTTGCATTTGCACAAACAAAAGTCGGAAATACTTTTATTAATTCAAAGCAGAAAAACAACAAAAATAGTATTGTACAACATAAAAGTGAAAAGCACTTTATTTTTAAACCAAAACGTCAATCAACCCTTTTATCACTTTAACCTTTACAGGTGTGCACCCAATTATTTCCCCGTCAATGTTCAGGGCATGGTCTTCGATAGGTTCAATTGAAAATTGTTTAACCTGATGATATCCTACGGCAGGGTTTCCGATATGCCGTCCTTTGAAAAGTTTGGTAAAAAGATATAGCAATATAAAACGGCTTGCTTTTCGAAGGACTATCAAATCGATCAATCCATCGTTTGTTTGAGCAAGCGGAGCCATTTTCATTGCATTGCCTGTATAAATAGTATTGCACCCTAGTATAAAACCATAATCTCCGGCAATATGCTGATTATCGATCTTTACTTTCGCAAGCCTTGGCTTGTTTCTCAACACTTCAATAAGCGATGCTACATTGTAGCACTGCCCCCCCATCCATTTTAGTTTATTTGCTGTAAAAAGAATATCTGTTGGCAAACCCCAACCCACAATGTTAAACCCATAAATAATTTCGCCATTGGCATCGACATGGGCAATATCAACAGGCCTGAGCCTGCCGGTAAGTATTCTAAGGACAGCAACTTCCGGGTCGAGGGCATCAACATCGTGCATGAATGAGTTACCGGTTCCCCCGGGAATCAGACCTATCGGAAGCTTTTTTTTGTCATCCCTTTTCAGCATTCCATTTACAATTTCATGCATCGTACCATCGCCACCAATAACACATAATGCATCATATCCGTCGTAGGAAATTGTATTTGCAAGTTCCCGTGCATGCCCCTGATATTTTGTTTCAATAATATCAAGATCGACTAATCTTTCATTAAAAATTGGCAAAACCCTTTCCAATATGGGAACACTTTTCCTGTTGCCAGACAAAGGGTTGTATATCAAATAAGCTTTCTTCATATGGAATATTTAAGATTGTGATGAAATATCAAAGAATCGCAATTATGGTATAAATTTACTTTTTTCAGGTAACTTTCGCTTATTAATTGTTATATAAATGCAATTCGACGAAAAAGAAACAATTTAAAATCTGGTCAAATGAAAACTAAACACATCCTTTTCATTGCAATAGTATGCTGTATTCATCTCTGCCATTTTGCATCAAAGGCCCAACAACCTTTCTCTTATGATACAAACAAACTCTATCTTGTAAAAAAATATAATGGAGCAGAATTCCTGGGTAAAATCAAATTTTACGATGCCCGTGAATTACTTCTCGCCACTGAAACCATTGGCGAAGTGTATATACCAAAACATGAAATTAAAGAGATCAGGGAGGTTAATCCTGAAAAATACATGGAATTTGACGGGGAAGAACTTTTTGCTTCCCGATACTTTATAACAACCAATGGCCTTCCGGTAAAAAAAGGCGACAACTATATTCTGTGGAACATATATGGACCTGATTTTCAATTTGGAATTGCCGACAATTTTGGGATCGGAGTTATGACCTCATGGGCAGCAATACCCATCATTGCCACTGCTAAATATAGCATCCCTTTGGGGAAAAGCACCAATATGGCACTGGGAGCATTGCTGGGAACAGGCTCATGGGCATTCCCCGATTTCGGGCTTGCATTGCCATTTGCTTCTTTCACTTTTGGGAACAGAAGAAATAACCTGACGCTTTCTGCAGGATATGGAGCCCTGTTTTATTCTGAGGAAAGATACAATCCAGTGACAGGAAATAATTTTGACGAGCAATATAGCGAAGGTCGCGTTCTCCTCTCTATTGCCGGAATGGCAAAAATCAGCCCCAAATTCAGTATCGTATTCGACACCTTCATATCGCCATGGGGGCCACAGAAAACCTATACCGAATGGGAACCCGTCGACCACTATGATCCGATCACAAAATACTATATCAATACAACCTATACCGAAAGAAAAATTACTGAACAAAGCCCCAATCTTGCCATTATCATGCCGGGTATTCGCTGGCAGGTTGATACCGACAAGGCTTTTCAGTTTGGGTTTACCGGCTTTTATTTCGATAACGAATTTGTACCGTTTCCAATTCCTATGATTCAATGGTACAGAAAACTTTAGCACAAGTAAATAACAAAAAAAAGGCTGCCTTTAAGACAACCTCTTTTTTATATTTTACTTTTCCATTGGTAAATACCAATTCTTTCTATCCCTTAGTTTATCACGAATAGTATTGGCCTTTGATGCATCGGAAAATTTAGCTGCAACTTTTTCGGCAAGATAACCATTCCAGCCACGACGCTCTGCAATGCGCATCAGATCGAACCAACGGTGACCTTCATAAGCAAGCTCCAAGACTCCCTCATCGATGATGTAATCTTCGATTCTTTCAGTAATCTGTGCTTCGGTTAAACCTTCAGGTATCTCACGAGGTGTTACATAGGCCCTGCCTCTAACACCATAATTGGAAGACCAGTTGGACCATCCTGCCGGTTTTGTTTTTTCACCGTTTATTCCATTGTTTAATAAAATTAACGCCAGGTTGTGTTCACCAATTCTATTCAAAGCCTCAGCAAGCATTAAATGTACACCCGCCGCCCTCGAAATGATGATGTCTGAACTGTAAAAAGCATCGCCATCATCAAGCGAATATTTTTTTATGTATAATTCGCTAGTTCCCCTAAGCGTATCAATAGTAATTCCAATACCACGGTTTTCATCACCCGGAAAATCGCGTAAGCCAACCTGTGAGTTATAGGCATTTACAATGTATGAAGTAGGTTTAACCACATATTCATTTTCCATCCATAGGCGTAATGGATTAGCCTGTTTTTCAGTTAAATTATAGGGCATAACCGAGAAAACTTCTGTTGCATCGTTCGCAGATGAAATGAAAATATTCATCCACGATTCCCTGTAAAAAGTCCTGTCAATTTTAAAAAGAGAAGTGCTTTCAGAATTTTCACAAGCCATTTTCAAATAAAGCACTGCATTCTGATAATCATTCTTTTCAAGATAGAGTTCGCCAAGCATTGCTTTATTGTTCACATAATATGGAATTTTTAATTCTCCCAGCAATTCATCGGTGTGAATGTAAGGTTGCAACTGATTTATCAAAGTATCGATCAAAACACTTTTTGACATATACTTCATCCCCTGAGCTTCTTCAAGTGTAGTAAGGTTTCTATCAATCCATAACACTTCACCGTATAATCTCGATAAGGTAAGGTATATCCATGCCCGCATACCGATAATACTACCGGTAACATATTTCATATAATAATCATCAAATTTCGGGTCATTCTCATAAACAATGGGAAGGTTTACCATTACTTCATTCAGATTAACAATTGACTTATAGAAATCTGAACAGTTTATGTATGGATTATCAACTGACATATTATGGTCGTTAATCTCTTTTAAGTATGAACTTGAATTTGGTGTAACATCCATTAAATCGGAACGAAGCCCGTCTAACATAATCAGATTTGGCATTATGCTCTGTAATGGAATAATTGCACCATAAAGCGACACTTCGACATCGGTAATCGATTGATAATGCTTATCGGGTTCAATACGGTTTCCTGCCTGCTGATCGAAAAAATCGTCACTGCACGAAGTGATAAAGGCTAAAATCAGAATCGTTAAAGCCGCACAGATAATTGTATTTATTTTCGTGTTCATTTTCTTCATTTTTTTCAAATTACAAGTCAAGTTTTAAACCAAGAATAATTGAACGGGCCTGTGGCATTTGTCCATAATCGATACCCATGTAGAACGGATTATTCATGTACATCGATTCAGGATCGAATCCAGAATATTCGGTTAACGTGAATATGTTCGTTGCCGTAACATAAATGGCAATCCCTTTGTATAAACTGTTTTGAGGCAGATTATATGTAAATGTTAACTGATTCAGTTTGAGATACGACCCATCTTCAATCCATCTGTCTGAAAAAACTGCATTACCTGTAGGATCGCTAAAAGCGCCGCGTGGCATTACTGAGCTTGCATTGTTTGGTGTCCAGCGATCAAGTACTGTTGACAATTGATTTGACCAGCCATCCATCGACTCTGCTTTATAACGCACATAATTAAACACATCGTTTCCAACACTGTAGCTTAGCGAAGCTGACAACTCGATATTCTTGTATCGTAACGCAGTGTACAATCCTCCAAAGAAATCGGGATTTGGATCGCCAATTATTGTTTTATCCGCTTCATTAATTATGTTATTACCATCGCTGTCCCAGAATTTTACATCACCGGCTTTCATTGCCAAACCTTTGGGACCAATAACTTTCGATGCATCACCGTCATTCTGGAAAATGCCTTCAACCTTGTAGCCATAGAAAGCATTAGGCGAATTGCCAACCGATGTAATGTATTCTGCACCTTCAACCGGAGTTACGAGGAATTTTGAATTATCGTAAATAAAATCGAGAGCTGATATTTTTGAGAACTGTTGGGTCAGATTCGCATTAATAAACCAAGAAAATGAACCAACAACAACTTTCTGGTCAACCGATATTTCCAATCCCGATATATCCAATACCCCTCCATTATTGAAATAAGTATTGTATCCAAACGTTGAAGGCAACCTCTGTTCTATAACCAGGTTATTAACGTTAGCCATGTAATAGTCGATATGAATACCTGTTGCTTGTTTGAAAAGTGAAATATCGAGTCCGGCATTCAACGTGTTTTTCTTTTCAAGTTCAAGGTTCTCATTCGGAATAATTTCACGAACAGGAACTCCTATTTGTTCCATCCGGTCTTCAGTATAATACAATTTCGAAAAATCATACACACTGCTATACATGTTCCCCGTTTGCGACCACGAAGCGCGTAGCTTCAAGTCGTCGAGCCAACTTGCTGAAGAAAGAAAACTTTCGGAAGAAACACGCCATGCTGCACCAACCGAAGGATAATAGTTATATCGGTTTTTTGAATTAACTGAAGAATTACCGTCATACGAAATATTTGCATTCAGGTAATATTTATTTCTGAAATTATATGAGAAATTTCCATAATATGATACCCAGATTAATTCACGGTTGTCGCCGGCAGAAGTGGCAAGAAATTTATTAGTTGATCCTTGACCTAAACTTTTAAAATCGTCGGAAGGAGTGTTCAGGTCTAAACCAATATTATATTTATAACTATTTGCCATGTACCTCATACCTCCTTTAAGGTCAAAAATGTGACCGTTGTCGGTTTGATTTGTATATGAAATAATGGCATTGTTTTGTGTCGACCTGAATTCATTAATTAAATCACCAGGACTATTGGCCGCCTTTCCGAAAAGTGATCCATCATAAGTATCAATCACTAAAACTCCTACATCAACAATACCATTATCGGGAATAAAAATGTTTTCCCGTGCATTATTGAAGTTAATTCCAATAAGGTTCGCGATATAAAAGTTTTCGCTGAATTTGTACATTGCCTTTATAGAACTCAAAAAATGGTAGTTGCGGCTTGTACCTGTAGCGTTTTTCACTATCGCTGAAGGATTACTGATATTGGCAAAACCAACATCGTCGAAATATGTTAATTGCTCACCAGTTGCTTCATCTCTTGCATAAGGTGTTGTAATCGGAGTTTTAAGAAGAGATGAAATTAAGGGGTTCTTATAAATACTGAATCCCTGGTTAGGCAGGTAGCTGTCGGCCAGCGATAGCTTCGCATTGGGTGTAATCGAAAATTTATCAGTAATGTTGATCATCCCATTAATACGAAGGTTGAAACGTGAGTATGCCGATTCATCGTACAAGCCTTCATGGTTCATATAACCTGCCGAGATATTGTAGGTTGCAATATCGTCACCCCCCTTCAGGAAGATATGATATTTTTGAAGTGCTCCTGGTTTAAAGATTTCATCCTGCCAATTGGTTGAATTATTGTATTTGTAATAATCGGCAGAACCTTCGCCACCATTCAACCATGGAAGATTTTCATTAATCTGATCAGCTGTTGCGCCCTCTTCTGTTAACCTTTGATTCAGGTAATTCCTGTATTCAGAGGCATCTAAAACGTCAAGTTTTTTCGGCATTAATGCAATTCCGGCATATCCCGAAATATTGATCGAAGTACTTGCATCACTTTTTTGCTCGGTATTAACAAATATCACTCCGCTTGAGCCGGCTGCGCCTAAATAAGAGCCTCCGTCTTTAATAACTGTTAGGTTGGCAATATCCTCTATGTCGACAATATCCATCGGATTTATGGCATATCCTTCCATCAGGCTGTTTGTTGCATATCCGTATTCGTGAATCATGCCATCGATAAAGAGCAATGGGTTACTTTTCCCGTAAATCGAAGAAAATCCCCTCAGATTTAGCAGGGTTTTATGCCCGGGCATACCTGAATGTTCCACAACATTTAATCCGGCAATTTTCCCCTTGAGGGCCTGATCATAAGATGTAGAACTTGAATAATTGATTTCGACAGAAGTAACACTCGCTACCGACTGAACAGCATCTTTCAAAGCATCTTCGCCCAAAGGATGGCTGTATAAATTATCGAACGAGTTAAATTCGGATGCGACCATGGATACAACTATCGATTTTCTTCCAAGCAGGAATACTTTACGTTTGTTATAACCCGGGAGATCAAAAATCAACTCCGACTGGAGGTCTTTAACAGGTATTGTGAATTCCCCCTGTTCATTGGTTTCCGACATAACCCCTGTTGATGTAACAGAGACAATTACCTGTTGCAGGGGTTTCGCAGACCCCGATTCAAGTACTTTACCGGTAACCGTAGTCCCCGCCTCTTGAGCATACCCTTTTTGAATGCTCAGACATAGAACAAACAGAGCACATATTATCAGAGTACTATATGGTATCTTTTTTATCATTTCCTTCAAGTATTTGATTTTTTTTAGTGAATCTTTTAATTGACAGGTGTAAATGTTACTGTATCCCAGAACAACGACCCCCAGGTAATAGCCACAAGTTTTATTTTGTGCTCTTCGGTTTTATCCCATTCATAGGTACCCATATCGGGAGCTCCAGCATCGGTTTTTAACGACACACCATATTTAACCCCATCAACGTAAATGGCATAATCATTCTGACCACCCCAAACATTGCCTGAAACTTTCCATTTTCCTTTCATAATTTTTGGAGTGGTTATTTCAATCCACCAGTATCCGATCATAGTCAGACAATCATCGTTCAATAGTGTCCCGGTATCGTGATCTTTAAAATAGTATTGCAGGTAATCGCCTTCCCATTTTATTTTTTCGAAGGTATTTTGCCCATCATACCATTTCATGTAATACTTACCATAATAGTCGCCTTCTCTAATATCGATATAAGATGTTGGCTCGAATGTAATTACTTTAGGTTCTGGTGTTGTTACTTCCAAAAGTTTGTTAACTGTGTGGACCGCACCATTTTTTGCAGGGAAATTTGATAACTCAAAGAAAAATCCGGTATATTCCTCTGTCAACGAATTAAAGTTTATCATGAAATCTTTATCGATAGTAACCGATAAATTATTATCGGATGACAAAATTGGATATAACTGGGTTTCAAAATCAGAGAAATAATATGCCCCACTTAAACAATGGTATTCCATGTACCTGTAGAAACCGTTCTCAAGGTCAGTAATTCCAGCCGGATCATCGGTATAAACATTAATCAGGTCGTTAACTGAATTAATTCCATATCGATTGTATAACGTGTCCGGAACAGCTAAAAGCGTGAAATGCGCCCTGGCAATTTTCTGACCAAAAGGGAATTCGATAACATCAAGCGTGTCGCTAAGGTTTGTAAGTTCAAGACCTTCTGAAAAAATTGAATAACCCGGCAAAGAAGAAACCACGTCATAAACACTTTGGGTTAAGGGCTCTATTACCTTATCAATTTCATGTACATAACCATTGGCAGTATAGATATCCCTGTCGGTTATTTTTGACTCTTTATTCAGGATAATGTCCGACCAATTTAAAAAATCGGAAGCGATCTTATCCCCTAAAGCATTTTCAATCCGAATTGAACCCTGCCCGATATCACCAGTGCTTATTTCAGCCGGAATAAGGTGATTATAAATCAAATTACGTTGAAAAATGGAATCGAGATCAGAAACAGAGTTTACACTTTTCGATTCACAATATTTATCAAGAGCTTCGTTTGTAGGCAAAAACAAGGTAAATGGGCCTCGAATGCTTAACAAACTACCAATACCCGTATTTTCAAGCATTTTTGCAAATTCGGAATATTTTTCTGGTTTGCTGATAATATAATCAGTAATAACCATGTCTTCAGGCTTTTTTTCCCAATATTCAGGTTCTTCTTTGCATGTTGAAAAAAGAGCAAGAATAGATAACAAGAGAAATAGTTTCCCAAAAATTCTACTACTATTTTTAACTGGTATATTCATAGCTTGTACTTTTTATCGGTCATAAAATGGGTTCTGTAACAAATTCTGATTATACAGTAACTCATGTTCAGGTATTGGCAGGTAGTAACTCATGGTATCGTATACCTTTGTTTTTAATACAGCTGCCTGTTTTACATCGGCGCCAGAAAGAATCATTTCAATAATGATCTGTTTATCGGCAAATTTATCACGCTTTCCAGCACATAACATATGGAACCAACGTTTCCCTTCAGCGACAAATTCACGCGCTTTTTCGTCGCGAACAGCTTTTTGCAGCTCGCGTTTTGAAACAACATCAATATGTGTAAGGCCTGCGCGTTCAATTGTTTTTCTTAAAAGATCGTTTGCTTCAATAAATTTGCCTGTCTCAACCAGAGCATCAGCTTTTATCAGCAAAATATCGGCATAACGATAATATATGAAGTTAGCGTCGCGTTGGCTCGCTGTTCTTTTAACCTTGGTATCACTGTCAACTCCCAGGTACTTCCAGTGAGGTTTGTTCGTTCCACACAATCGGATGTCATCTTTGTTAAATAACAAATTCATCTGGTTGGTATTGAAAGTTAACTGTACTGAACCTGATACAGGAATAAGGGTTGTGTATATCGGATTCTCCTGCTTATCATAATTGTCGTCGAACTGAATTTCAAAAATACTCTCGGTCATCGAGTTTCCGGGATTATATAAACTGAACCAGGTTGAATTTGATTCCAATCCGAATTTTCCGGTTTTTATTATTGAATCGCAGTAATTAATAGAGTTTTGATATTGTTCGTCCCACAAATAAACATCAGCCAGTAGAGCCATAATGGAATACTTGTTTGCCCTTCCTTTGTAGTATGCCGGGATATCGGCAAATTCATCAGTATATGCCATGTCTTTTGCAAGAAGCAGATCACTTATGATTTGTTTAATAACCTCCTTTTCAGATGTTTTTGGGAGAAAAAGGTCACCTTCATCAGAGATTGAGGGCTCTAATACAAGCGGTACTTCCTTCCAGATACGAATCAGATAGAAGTAAGACAGCGAACGGATAAACAAGGCTTCAGCCTCAAATGCGTTCATAATTTCTTCTGTAAACGATTCGTCAACATTAAGCACATCGTCATCGAAATACATTAAGGTATTTGCAAGGTTTATAGCTTCATAGTATTTCGACCAGTCAATTTTTTTATTCGAAGGCCGGATGTTACTGCCTGCAATTTCCCTATATTCCGGAAACTGAGTTCCAAATTTACATATATCGGCCCTTAACTCTCCCCATATAAACGATTCGAGTGAGGCATCCCTGAATGCGTCGTATGTTGCAGCCAGTGCACTTTGTACATCTTCACCCTTTGTCCAGAACTTATCTTTAATCAGTTCATTCTCGGGTTCTATGGTCAGGTAATCGTTACAAGCCGGTGTAATAAGAACCAGCATAACAATTACGAGATATATTTTCCTTTTTAATCGTTTCATTTTTTCAAAGTTTTATTCGTTAGAATGTAACGTTTAATCCAAACATTATACGCTGGCTAGGCGGAGTACGGCTTCTATCTTTTGGCAAATCATCGGGTTTCGAAGGAGGAGCCACGTCCGGATCTTGTCCAGAGTAATTTGTCCATGTATATAAGTTATAAGCTGTAGCATATAACCTCAAACCTTTAATCTTAAGTTTATTGCAGAAGTTCTTCTCGAAATTGTAGCTAAGAGAAATCGTTTTTAACCTGAGGTACGAACCATCTTCAACAAACCTGTCAGATCCGAGCCAGTTAAAACCTTTGTTGTAAAGCGCCCTTGGCATATTCGTTTCATCGCCAGCCCTGCGCCAACGCCAGTTCGTTGCTGTACTCTGATTATCGTATGTGTACATATTTTCGGTGTCGATACGGGTTTGATTTATGATTTCCTGACCAACTTTGAAATAAAAGAAAGTATTAAATGTGAGGTTCTTATATTTTATCCGAAAGTTTGTACCTCCCATAAAATCAGGATTTAAATCGCCCAGAAATTCTACATCAAGGTCATCAATTTTTCCATCATAGTTGATGTCCCGGTATTTAGCATCTCCACCTTCAAAAACATACCCACTGGTACCTCCCATAATCATTCTCATAGGACTTTCTGCGTTGATATTATAAACAGGCTGTCCATTTTTATCACGCACAATGGCGTCTTCATCATCTTTGTATACGCCATCATATCGGTATCCTGAGAAACCTCCCATGGGTTTTCCCGGTTCGACAGTAATTCTGTATGTTCCGTTATTAGTCATTTCTCCGTATTCAAGGCTGTAGTTCTCAGGCAACCTAATCACAATGTTCTCGTTACGTGAAATGTTGAAATTGAAATTGAACTCGAAATCTTTCGTTCTTACTATAGTATAGTCGATCATAAACTCGATTCCACGGTTTTCCATTTCACCATCGTTCAGGTGTATACTTCCAAAACCGGTGCTGTTTGGAATTCCTGAATTCTTCAGGTAAAGATCGAGGGTTTTCTTTTTGTATATATCAAATTCAATGTTCATCCGGTCGTCTAAACCGAAAAACGAAAAGCCCAGGTTGAATTGGTCAATGGTTTCCCACTTGAGACTGGTCAATTCAATGCCACCTGGTTTAACGCCCTGCATATCGATATAAGAGATATCGGAACCTGCTGTATAGGTATTAAAATAAAGGTAGTTGTCGGTAGGCGAGTTGCCACTTTGCCCCCAGCTTCCCCTGATTTTAAGATCATCTATAAAATCGACAAACTTCAGGAAAGGTTCTTCCGAAATCCTCCAGGCAGCTGAAATGGTCGGGAATAAACCCCAACGGCTGTCTGAACTAAACCTTGAATTACCCTCGTACTTGGCGCCTAACATCATTATGTATTTGTCTTTAAACTTATACGAAGTAGTTGCAAAAAGCCCCATTGAACGAAATTTTGTGTAACTAGCTCCAAAGTAGACCAGGTGCTTGTCGCCAACCGGCTGGTTTATATAAGGTGAAGCACTCTGGCTGGTTTCGGTTTTAAACCATCGGTTTATGGTTTCTTCTGTGTCGAACTGGGCCATCATGCTCAGTTCATGATCCTTGCCAAGTTGAGGTTGATAAACCAGCTTATTAAATGTATAAATCGAACTCTTTTTTGAAAACTCATTTACAGCACGATTGGTAATATCATCTCCATAATTGTATCCGATTGCTTTGAAAGGCAGGAATTTATCAATTTTCATATCGAAGATGTCAAGGGTTACTGTTGAGTTTAAAGTTAACCCTTCTGCGATTATGTACCTCAGGCTGAATAATGCACGTGCATTATCTTTAATTCGTTTGTGTTCGCCAAGGTTAGCAAAAGCCACTGGGTTATAAACTTCACGTGCAGTGCCCTGCAAAGTCGATGAAGGAGTAAAATATTCACCTGTAAAGTTATTCAGGCTGTCGCGGTCGAAAATCGACAGGTTGGGCATTTTCTTATAGGCAACGGACCTCAATAACTTTCTTCCAAATTCCTGATCTTCTACATCATAAGTAGCATCCTGATCGTAACGTGTGTACATGATGTCGGTGGTGAACTGTAGCTTTGTCGATAGAGTATAGTCGAGCGAGCTTCGCAGATTTAACTTTTGCAGCCTGTTCCCAATGGTAGTACCTTCTTCGTCGAAAAAGCCAACCGACATGTTATATCTCGATTTTTCACCACCACCACGAACAGAAAAGTCGTGCTGCATTGTCAACGCCGTACGGGTGATTTCCTTCACCCAATTGGTGTTTTGAGAATAATTATTGTAGTGTTCCCATTCGGGATCAAAAGCAATTTCATCGCTATAAAACTCGTTTCGGCTATCGTTATAATGAGCCTCAGTAATGAGCCTTGCATATCCTGCACCGTCAAGCATTGGTATTGGTTCAGGTTCCCAGCCAATTGTGCTTTTTACGGTATATTCAAAGATTGGTTTCGATTTAATGCCTCGTTTTGTTCTTATCATTAAAACGCCATTTGAAGCTTTTGAACCCCATACAGCGGTTGAAGCAGCATCTTTCAATACCTCAATTGATTCTATATCTTCAGGTGAAACGTCAATCAGGTTACCAAATTTTTCGACATCGGCAGCGCCAAAATCAAAGTTTTCGTCAAACTCGGCATCGTAAGGGATACCATTGATGACGATAAGCGGGTTGTTACGGGCATTAAGGGTTGAAGTCCCCCTGATACGGATATTCAATCCGGCCCCGGGGTCTCCCGATACCTGAGTAATATCGACATTACCAAGGCGCCCCTGCAACATTTCTTCAACAGTTGTCGACATTTCGGCCTTCATTTCTTTGAACTCCATACTGGTAACTGCAGTTGCCCGGTCACGTACCTTTGTGTACCCATCGTTACCTAGTCGTTCAGCTTCAATGGTAATTTCACCAAGGCTGGTCGAGGCAGGTTCGAGGGCTACATCGTATGTTGTTTCTTTTCCTATTGAAAAAATATACTTTTCGTATCCAATAAAAGATATCTGTACAGAGTTATTCAGATCCCTGACTTTTAGCACATAGTTTCCGTTAATATCGGTTACTGTACCAGTTACATTTCGTCCGTTCTTGTCAATTTCAACAACATTAACAAAAGCCAGATCTTCGAGGGTTATCTTGTCTGTAACGTGTCCTTTAATTATGACCGATTGCTGGGCATAAACAGAACCGGAAATGATCATTCCGATCAGTAATCCTGTCAGAAGAATTATTCGTCTCATATTCGTATTCGATTGCAAGATTTCTAATTTTAAAATTTTAAAAAGGACGTAATTTTATGTACCACGCCTTTTTGAACCAAATTATTGGCATTGGCATGGTCAACTTTTATCTCCTGACCAGAAATATCGGTAACAACCAGGTTATGGTTACTATTCGCAATGTTGAGTTTAGAATAGACAATACCAAGGGGAGTAAGCTCTTCAATACGGTTCGATGAGAATTCACCTGATTTTTTACCATCGTCGAAAATTGTTGCTTTTCTGATAAAATGGTATTGAAGAACCTGTTTTAGCGGATCAAGATTTTCAGGATCATATTCAGGAATATATCCTTCAGATATTGCATCGGCAACAGCATCGTTGTCGGGAATGAATGCAGTCCAATAATCGTTTTCATTAAGGAAACTCAAGTTTGGAATTGTATCTTTAGTTACCTGATCGACATAATTTGGATCAAGCATTCCGACTTGAATCATTAAATTAGCAAACTCCGACATATCGGGATCATTCATGATTTGCTGCCCCATCACCCATTTCGATTTAATGGGCTTCTGGATCATAATAAGCATACCATTTCGTTCATTGGGTTCAAATCCGGTAATTATTGCTTCATCGCCAAGCTGAACATTTTCACCAGCCTTAAGGGCATTATTGTTATAGTATACGTAGTTCTTCGAGCTCATTTCGATGAATCCTTCACCGCTAAAATCAGACAATACACCATAATAAATATGATCCTGAACGAGCGTTTTAAGCTCATCTTCTTTTATTTGTGCCCAAATACCGTCAGTACCTCTCTTTTGTATAAGGTCACCTGTTTCGTTGTACCTTATCCCGTATTCTTCCATTTCATCGTTATTGGGAGCAAACAGGGTAACGTCTATATCGGGATTTGTAAGTTCTCCAATAAGATTACTACTGCTGATTGAATGAAGAAATGTAGAGTAGTTTTTATCCATATATAACCTGCCCGGTACACATGAAAATACGTTTGGTTCAAGTACTTCTTTCATTTCGTAAAGAAGTCCGTTACTACACATATACGCATCGCTGATTTGTTCTGGATCGATTGGCATAAAGTCCCCAAAAGCGTTGAAAAAGCTGCGTTGGGCTTTTGACTTCAGAGCCAATGAAAGAGAAATGTGTGTTTGTAATATATAGTATAACGTAATTTGCGGAACACTGTCTATTGATGAGTAATATTTCAATACTTTTTCATCGAGATATTTTTGAAGTACAGCGTCAGTTGGTACAAACATGGTAAACAAATCCTTCATTCTTGTTGGAACGTTAGGATCGTCGGATGGACTTGGTCCTTGTTCTTCAGCAAAGTTCGAAATCATATCGTACGATTTTTCCCACAACTGCCTTTTAAACTCATCAATACCAGCGCTTGTATAGTTTGCAAAACGCTGTGCCAGATCGTAAAACAGGCCGTACTTGTCCTGATTCTTAAAAAGGTATTCTTCGAGGTTGGGAGTCGGGGGTACAACCCGGTCAATATAATAAATGAACCCGCTCGAAGTCCTCACTTCGGCATCGGTAACCATTGCGTTATGCCAGTTAATGTTGCCACCCCACTCGCTGTCTCGGTACATGAATGTATAATCTGATCCATCTACAGCTCCAAAAAAATCCTCGAAATAATCGACAGAAAACAATGGAAGCAGTTTGTCGCTGTAAGTGAGCCAACGTTCTTTACCCTTGTATTGCCTGTGGTATCGGGGTATTTCAATATACGGGAACGTGTGGCTGTTTGTTTGCTTCCTGAAAAACAAACTGGCATATTCCCCTTCAGGCCCCTGAAGTTCGTTCCAGGCAAATTCATAAATCAACTGGAAGGATGATCGCGGATTGCGCAAAACATGTAGTGTAAAAAGCTGCACAGCTTCATCTTCCGACATTGCATCAACCCCTGAAATCCCCCTCTCAGCGAAATACTTTTGAAAAGCTTCATCGTTGGGAACAAACAGGGTAAATAGTTGCTTGGAAATAGGCTCGGTGTATTTGGCCTTTTCCATTAGCTCGAGGAAAATGGTATAGTTTCCCTCATCCTCAAGTGTTTCAATACTTGATCCACCTAACCATGGTGGATCTTCAAACCTTTCTTTATTGTTGGTACAACTAAAAAATAAGAAAAGTAAAAAAAGCACAAGAAAGCTTCTTGTGAGATTTTTTTTCACAGTTTTCATAAGCAGTTAGATTCTATAGGCCGCAATATAGGAAATATTCCTATTTCTGATTTTACAAATATTAACATTTTTTCAATTTTATAAATATCGAAGCTTTTGTTTTTAAAAAAAAAATTGTTTTAACAATGTATTTTATGATACATTAATGGTGATTTTTGAACATACAGTAAGGATGAGGTTAAGGTTAAGGTTAAGGTTAAGGTTAAGGCTGAGGATGAATGCAAAGCCAAATAATATATTTTATGCTCATCTTAAATAATTAGTGTTATCTTTATAAACTTAAATCAATAAGCTAAATTTCATGAAAAAAATATTTTCAGTAAATAGTATCATCTCCCTGCTTTTCGTAATAATCTTTGCTGTTGCTTGTGATAAAGCCGACCCTTATGCCGAAATCCAGGCCGATTATGAAATTGCCGTTGGTGAAGAATTTGAAATTGAATTTGACGCAAACCACACTACAGGCTACATGTGGCAATGGATCAATGAAACGACAGTGTCGATTGTTGATAC
Source organism: Prolixibacteraceae bacterium (assembly GCA_016931385.1). GTDB lineage: Bacteria > Bacteroidota > Bacteroidia > Bacteroidales > Prolixibacteraceae > DAIMEA01. Next base: position 719 of record JAFGEV010000386.1, on the reverse strand, counting down.
AGTTGGCAGAACCTATACTGCTGGCACCGGCATAGGGGCTGGAGGAAAAGAAACATGGACATTTAAGGGCATAAGCGAAGGCCTTGATACGGTCATGTTCGACTATAGCCAATCGTGGAATGAATTGATGGCATGCGATACCACAACTTATATTATAAGGGTTAAGTAGGCAGCAGTTCTGGCAGCCTTTCTTGTCTGAAACGGATTAATTACCCATATTTGAACCGTTGTTGTTAAGAATTGGAAATATTTCAAGGTACATGTGATATGTGTTTTTCACTTAAGGAATATTTTCAAACATTAAAAATTCAACTATGGGAAATGAAATCTGGATACTAACACTTACTGCTGCTTCAATTGGCTTTTTACATACCCTATTCGGGCCTGATCATTACTTACCATTTATTGTGATGTCGAAAGCCCGCAACTGGTCAACTTTCCGAACTGTTAGTATTACCGTTTTTTGTGGGATAGGACATGTAGGAAGTTCTGTTTTAATTGGATCCATTGGTATTGCCCTGGGTATTGGCCTGCGCAAACTTGAAGTGCTGGAATCGGTTCGCGGAGATTGGGCTGCATGGGCTTTCCTGGCATTTGGTGTGGGTTATTTGATTTTGGCTGTTTGGAGGCTAAAAAGCAAGAGACAACATGGACATATCCATTTTCATGGAAAACTGGCTCATATGCACACACATGAACATGAACATGAACATGAACAT
>JAFGEV010000385.1 GCA_016931385.1 Prolixibacteraceae bacterium | reverse complement strand
GTAAACGCAGATTTGGTGGCGGATTTCTCTGATAAGGAGATGCAAAGATGGGGCTTTTTCTTTTCAAAAAGGAATTTTGAAAGAAATTTTTGTGGGCCTTCTTATATTGGGCAAAAAACTTAGCAACGTCTTTTGTTTTATCCCGCTATACTGAACAACCTACCACTTCGGTTCTTTCGGCTTTAGTCTGGGAAAAAATCAACGAGTTCTCAGAGAATTAATGATTGCTCTTTTTTATCAAGAGAGATTTTCCTAATGTTATATTAATCAATAAATGTTGGATGTTTATTGAGATAGGTTCAAATGGACAGAGGTTTTGACTTAACATTTGTGGACTATGCTTCACTTTTTTGCCTTTGTTTCTTTTGCCTGACTCTTTTTCCCTTTTCAGGCATCATTACTTTTCCCGGCCTGGAGGTTTTTTATTCGCGAAGGATTAACTCCAAATCGCTCCTTAAAGCATTTACTAAAGTATCCAGCGTCGGAAAATCCTGTAGTATAGCATGTTTCGGTTACGTTGAGCGATCCGGATTGCAACAGATTCATGGCTTTATTGAGCCGGTACTCGATAACAAAGTCGATGGGTGATAAACCAGTTAATCCTTTGATCTTTTCTGAAAATTTGGTTCTTCCCAGGCCTGTTTTCCTGTATAAATCTTCGGTCTTGAATTTCGGGTTGGTTAGGTTTTCTTCAATTATCTGACGTACCCTTTCCAGAAAGGCTGTGTCTTTTCCAGTTATGTGTATAACAGCTAAAGATGTTTTAAAGGTGGATTGGCTGGAATATTTTTGTCGGAGAACAATTCGTTGATTAAGAAGATTTTCCAGCTGAGCACTCAGTTGCTCTTTATTAAAGGGTTTGGTCAAATAGGCATCGGCACCATATTTTAGCCCCTCAATTTTGCTTTCGACCGACGATTTGGCCGAGAGTAAAACAACAGGGATGTGGCTGGTGTCGAAGTTGTTTTTTATCCTGTCGAGCATTTGAATGCCATTCATCCGGGGCATCATAATATCAGAAATAATGATGTCGGGTTGTGAAACTTCAATCTTTTTGAGGGCTTCCAGTCCGTTCGAGGCTTCCTCTATCAGGTAATCACTTTCTAACTGCAATCTGACAAAAATCCTCAAATCAGGATTGTCTTCTACCAGTAAAATTTGTGGTTTTGTTTTAGTGAGATGGGTAATATCGCCTTTTTCCGGTGATGCCGGATGGTCAGGAATGACAGCCTCTGCTTTTATGGATGGCAATGGAATCGAGGGCATTCTGTGTTTTAACCTGATACTAAAGATGGCTCCACCTTTTGGATTGGGCCAATAAGATAATTCACCCTCGTGCAGGTTCACCAGTTCTTTGGCCAGTGCCAATCCGATGCCAGTACCGGGAATGGTATCCGTTGTATCGGGTGAATGACTGGCAAAAAGTTTGAATAAAGAAGCTATCTGGTCAGGGGGAATGCCAACCCCTGTATCTTTAACCTCTATATTAACCTCATTCTTTTCCGGAATTTCGGTAAGAGATACTTCAATGGTTTTTCTGTCAGGTGTAAATTTGAATGCGTTGGATAGCAGGTTTAAAACTACACTTTCCATTTTTTCGCGGTCGATGGTTGCTACAATCTGGTGCGATGGACAGTTCAGGCTGAAATCAATGTTTTTTCGCCTGGCCAAATCCTCAAAGCTTTGACAAATATCTTTTAAAAACACATTAATATTAACATTCGCAAGATTGAGTTTTGGATGATCCTGTTGAATCTTTCTGAAATCAAGCAATTGGTTCACAAGGTGTAGCAGTCGTGTTGCGTTTTGATCAATGAGTTCAGTGAGGATGGCCGCTTTTTGGCTGATTTTTTCTTTTTTAAGTTCCTGAACCGGACCAATGATTAAGGTCAAAGGTGTGCGCAACTCATGAGAAATTTTGGTGAAGAAATCGATTTTAAGGTTGGCAAGTTTCCCTTCCAGAACGGCTTTATGACGTAGCTTGATGATGGTGGTAAAAATGCGCCGCGCTAACTCCAGAAGTCCAAGCGCTATCACAATATAAATAGCGTAAGCATACCCTGTCTTCCAATAGGGTGGCCGAATGAATATATCAAGGGCTATGGGTTGGTTTAGGGCCAGCAGCTCAGGATTTGTGCATTTTACCCAGAACCGGTATTCCCCCGGTGGGAGCCGGGTGTAATCGGTCTGATTACGGTTGCCTGTTATAATCCAGTCGTTGTCGAAGCCTTCAAGCTTACAGGCGTAAGTGATTTTATCCTGAATACTGAAATCAAGGGCCGACCATACAATGGAGAAAGCATTCTGATTGTACTGGAGCGTAAGAGATTCAGTTTCCGACATTGCGTGATTCAGAACAGACTTTTCGCCGGGTTCAACCTCTTTCCCAAAAAGCTGGAATTGTGTAAAAACCAGGGGTACTTTTTTTTGCTCTTCTTTAAGGATTTCGGGGTTCAGGGCGTAAATGCCATTGTACGACCCAAAACAAAGTTCTCCATCGGCACATTTTACGATGGCCGATTCTGAGAAGAAGGTGTTTTTGATGCCATCATATTGATTGAAATGTCTGAACAGATTCTTATCCGGGTTGTATAAGGCAATTCCATTTTCGGTAGACATCCACAGGTTCCCCTGCCGGTCGTTGGTTATGGTAAATATAACATCGCTAGGCAGTCCATCCTTTCGGGTAATGGTAAGGAATTCAAGCTTATTTTTATCAAAGGGCATTATGATTCTTGACAGTCCTCCTCCCAGCGAAGCCACCCACAGTTTTTTTTTGTGATCGGGGTAAACCCAAAAAATATCATTGCTCATTAACCCGGAACAGTTCTCGGATTCTTTGTTGTACAACTCAAATTGGAGTTGATCAAATGGTTGATTTGAATTTGGCATCCAAAGTAAACCATCTGTAGTTCCAATCCATAGGTTTCCTTCTGTATCGGCCGAAATGTGTCTGATTTTCAGGGCTTTTTGCTTTGGGTAATTTTTGAATTGATTGCCACCATGAATAAACTGATCCTGAACCAATAGATTGAGGCCTCCGCCGTAGGTGCCAATCCAAAGTTGTCCGGGTTTTCCTCTCAGCAGCGAGTAAATATTGTTATTCGACAAGGAATAGGGGTTTTGGGGATCGTGCAAATAGTGTTTAACCGAAAACTCTAAATGACTTGCAGGAGTTAGCCGGAAAAGCCCGTTGCCCTTGGTACCCAACCAAATATTCCCATGCTGGTCTTCAGTAATGGCATAAACGGGGCCAATCTTCGATCCATTCAGATTTTCAATTTTTTTGAGAGTATCAAAATTCTTATTCAGAATATATAATTCCTGTTTTTTAGTGGCTACCCATAAATGACCCCGGGAATCTTGCATGAGTGATCTGATTTCATTGGCTACCGATAACGGAACATCCGGGTTAGGTTGGAAAAATCTGAACTTGTTTTTGATAAAGGTGATTTTTTCCAGTCCCTTAAAGTAGGTGCTCAGCCATAAAACACCATTCGGGTCTTTATAAAAGCAATTCACAAAATTCGACAACTTACTTTCCGGATCCCCGGGCTTATTATAAAAGTACTCCACATCGTCGGTTTGTGGATTGAAAAAACCAAATCCGCCGCCTTTAAGGGTTAGCCAAACCACCTGGTTTTCATCTTCCATAATGCCACATTGCGAACCTTTTCGAACATCGGGATTCACATCCAGTAGTTGCTCATAGTGACGAAAATGTCCATTTTTCAGGTTTATTTTGGATATGCCGGCAATCGATGATTCAATCCACAGAAGTCCATTCGAATCGGGATAGGTTTTCAATACCGTTTGTATTTGAGGGTGATTGTAATGTTTGGTAATCTTTCCATAAGTTTCATTGTATTCGAAGATTCCATTGCCATTGGTTCCCAGATACAGAGTTCCATTGTTGTTCCCTGAAATATTGGTTATTGGGGCTTCATTGCGTATGTCCAGTTCAAAAAAGGTTCCGGTTTGATGGTAAAATATCAACAGAGAACCTTTTTGGGTGCCAAAGTATTGATAATTGTTAGTTTCAAAAAAGGTTGTCAGCCTTTGTTGGCTAATCAGTGCCTCTCCTCCGGGATCAAAACTTCGGTGCCTGTAATTCCGATTTACAGTATCTGCTTCAAGGCAGGTAAGGCCTTGCGTGGTGTTGATCCAAATGTTCTTGTGACCATCTTCCTTAAAAAACAGAATATGGTTACCGACTATTGGAACGGTTGATTGAGCGTGATAGTGGGATAGAGTATAAGTGTTGGTTGTTGAATCCGTGATTATCCGGTAAACTCCTGTATTCCGGGTGGTTACCCAAACGTCGCCCGACTTCAACGGGTAGATGCCCGTAATGCGCGCAGTGTCTTTTTCCATAAAGACGCCGGGGACGTGATTAAATTCCCAGGTGAGACGGTTAAGCCTGAAGGCCCGGCTATCGAAGGTTATTATCCAAATATTGCCGAAGGAATCTTCCCGGATGGATTCAATGCGGTTTGAAGCCGACAGTTTGCTACTACCGGTATTGGGCTTAAAGGTTTTAAAGGTATGGCCGTCATAGCGGTTGAGTCCGTCCCATGTTGCAAACCACATGAATCCGCGCCTGTCTTGTATCATGGCTGAAATACTGCCATGCGACAATCCCTCTTTGGTAGATAAATGCTCAAACAGATGATCGAAATCTGCTTTTACTACCGGTTTCATGAAAAGAAAGCTCAGCAGTACCAAAATCGTTTTAGTCTTAAAGCACATCTGACAAATGGTGATACGTATCAAATTTAAAAATTAGGTACTGTTGTTGGGGGGGTGAAACTGTCTGAATAATAGTGGTATTTTATCAGTTAAGCAATAATTAAAAAGGCTGAATAAATATAAGTGTAAGGTAATGAATGTTTTGGTTTACAACTCCGGTTGGGGGGATTTTTTTCCTTCAGGGGTTGCCAAAGCATATACTTCAAACCATTTGGCAAATATTACCGATAATAAAAGGGGTGTTCGTAATAATTTTACTAAAAAGCAATATCTCTTTCAAAGTGAAGGGTATTGTGACAAATAATAACCCAAAATAATTCCTATGATTAAAAAAATCTACCTTTTTGTTTTACTCTTTTTATCCGGTTTGGTTTGGGTAAACGGACAATTACCCGGAAGTTATGCATATGATTTCAGGGATGGAACTATTGTTACAGATGGTCAGAGTTCCGATGAAAAGCTGACACTGGCAGGGAGTTACAGCTACCATTCGACGAACTATGGCTTAAATATGAAAGTCGACGGAGTAATCACTCTTACTGTGTCAGGCAGCAGTACGGTGAGGTTTTTAGGTTCGAAGTATTCAGGATTGAATATGGTTGGTTCGGCCGTGGCCGATGGAGATCTTGGAACTCAGTCGACTAAAGTGGAGGCCGATTTGGTTGATTATTATGATTTTGTTTATGGCGGCAACGAAGCCAATTTAACCTTTAAAACCACCGCCGGCTCGGGCAATGATCTTTACCTCCCATTGATAGAGGTGATTCCTGCTCAGTTGGGAGGCGAGGCAGCTTTGGCAGAAGAAAACATTGTTTACAGGTTCGATCTGAGGGATGGAAGCATTATTCCCAATGAAACCACCCTCAATGGAAACTATGTTATTGAGGCTGGATTGTTTAAGGTAGAACCGGGTTCCTCTAATGCCTACGGATACAACGGTGCTATACATGGATCTGTTTTAAAAACCGGCAATAAAATTACCCTCCAGGTAGCCGGTAATTCCTTTATTAAGGTTGGCGGTTGCCAGTATTCAAATGGAACCATCTCTGTGTCGAGTGCAACCGGCAGTTTTGATCAGGTATCGCAGGCTTCTCAAACAGCCTCCTGTTATCATGAAGGTGGGGCAACCATTGACTTTTTGTACGTTGGTACTGAAGGGGCTGTGGTGTTGGATTTTACCGGAACAACATACATTCCTGTTATAGAGGTTATTCCGGTTCCTTATGATGTTAGCCTTGAAAGCTGGGTTCAAAAAAGCGGCACCGTCAGCATTAATAACACTGACGTAAACTATACGGCAGGGGCTACTTCTTCTGATAATCCAACGATAACTGTCAGTGATGGCACCGTAATCAGTGCCACTACCGAAAAGGCATCTGTTCGCATTGATCTGGCGGGCAATTCGTTAAGTTCGTATACTCCGGTTTGTAGTGGAGATATAGAGTCGGTTAATATCGATGGAGACCGGATGGAACTGGTATTTTCGGATGCTGCCACCAATCCCAAAACCTACATCGTGGAGGTGGCCGATAACAGCGTGGTAGCTCAGGCCGAGCCCGGCAAAACCTATATTTACAATTTTGCTGATGGTAGTGTACTGCCACAAACAAGTTATTCAGCCCTTCGATATGTTACTTTTGTATCAACCGATGGTATTCTTACTTTAAACAGCAATACAAGCACTCAGGCGCTTCAGTTTGGCTATCACGATTCTTCCCACGGAGCGGTATTGTTTCCGGGTAACTCAATGGATATTATCGTGGCCGGCAATGCCACCTTCACCTTAGGAACCTGTCAGTATGGGAGTGCCACCGATGCTGTTTTTGAGTTTACCGATGAGAGTGGAACCGTATTGGGATCAACAGATGCCCATAATATTGGAAGTGGTTCGTGTGGCACCAATAGTTTCAATTACACCGGACCTGCCGGGGTAATTACGGCCACCCTGAAAAGCGCAGGGTTTCCCAATGCAGAGGTTTATATACATGGCATAACGATTGAGAACGCCGCTGAAATTATCCCTTCGGATGGAAAAACTGATGTTTGGGATTTTGGTGCAGAGCAATTGAACACAGAACAATACAATAATAAACTGAATGAAGATGTTATCAATACCTGGTACGATGAAACGATTGTTGTCGGGAGTAATGGTAATGTGCTTCCGGGCTTTAGTGCCGGAACCCTGAGCTTTGTGGGTGGAGGAAATGATCGTTTAAGAACCACCAATACCAGCCTGACCCGCTATGATGAAAATATTGCCAGTGTTTCAGGTTACACGGGGCGCATATATGTAAATTCGACCGCTGCTACGGGCCGGTACCTGAGCTTAACCCTGAGCGAGGACGATGAGGTTACCATCATTGCAAAAACAGATGCAGGCGGTAATCTTGTATTTCAGAATGTTGCCGATCCCGTTGCTCAAACAGATGAGATTCCCATTACCAGTAATCTTACGGAACTGAACTTTGTTGCTAAATCGGCCGGCACCTATCATGTGTTCGACAACCTTGGAAAACCAAGTTATTATCGGATATACCGGAAAGATGCTACCTATGTAACACTAACAGGATTAGTGGATGTTACTCAGGCTGCAGGAATTCCCGATGGATACCAGATTGTTTTCGAAAATGAAGCCGGTAAAACATGGACTTCTTTTGTTACCGACGGAACTTATTCTGTAACCCTGCCCGCCGGCTATTCCTATAGTCTTGCGCTAACCGGAGCCAATGGCTACATAATCAGGAATGCCACCTCGCTGGAAGTAATCGAAACTACTATTTCGCACGATGTGACCATTGCCAAGGTTGAACTTTATACTGTAAGTGGAGCTATTTCGGGATTGGGTACCGCTATAAGTAATTTGCAGCTGGTTTATGCGGCCGATGAGGCAGCATCAACCATTTATCACCCGGAGCCGGAGGTGGATGCAGTATTGTCAACCTATTCGGTTCAGCTGGAGCCCGGGGTGGAATATACCATTTTGGCACAGGGTGTCAATGATTATTACCTTCCAGTGAACACCCTGACCATCGGAAACGCTGATCAAACAGCTGACCTTGAATTTTCCGAAAAAGTGCGTCATCATGTTTCAATTACAACCTCCGGATTGAGTACTGAACAAGAGGCTGATTTGGGACTGGTTTTCACAAACTTGTATGAGGAGGGGTATCAGTACAGTTTTGAATCCTACAACGAAGTCAGTTTGCGTGATGGCGTTTATGTGGTTGACGATAGCGGTTTGGATGCTTATCCTGTTGAATTGGAATTAACCTCAAACCTTTATGTGGATGGGGCAGAGGTGTCGAAAAACCTTGAATTCAGGCCTGTTACCAACTGGTCGTTCGATGATCAGGTGATTTCAGCCGCTACACCGGCTTACAAGGGTCTTTTATTTACCGGAACTATCAGCAACGAAATCAGTAAAGGTCATTTGGTCGCCAAACCTGGAGCAACCGTTCAGGTACCGGTTAACCCCGGCCATAAAATCCGGATCTCGTATTATTATTCTGCTGATTTTACAATTGAAGGGGGCGAGGCCATTACTACTTCCAGTGGCAGTACCAGTGTGATTGAGTCCATTGAATATATCTATTCGGGTAGTACGGCTGGTTACGTCACCCTCACCATAGGATCGGGGTCTGCCACAACCTATCTTACCCAAATAGAGGTTGCGGCGGTTGTGGATTACCAGCCTGTTATTTATGTGGGGCCCGACAAAACCTATACAACCATTAATGATGCCTTATCGGCGGTACGTGAAATGGTAAGAGCGAATGGACAGCGCGTTACCATCCTTATTGATCCGGGAAATTATGAGGAGATGCTGGTGATTGATGTGCCGGAAGTGATGTTAAAAAATGCCTCTGCCACACCCTCAATAGGTTTACAGAACAGCGGTGTGGGTATTGATGCTGAAGCAGTGCGGATTACTTCGTACTATGGCCATGGTTACAACTACTACAGTATGGGGAGCGACCAAAAATGGAATGCCGATGTTTTAAGGGTGAACAAAGAAAATGGTTATCCCTCGTACGATAATGTGGGTGCAGGAACTACCAACGGCTCCTATTGGAATGCCACTGTTGTGGTAAGTGCACCAGGGTTTGAAGCCGATCACATCATTTTCGAAAATTCGTTTAATCAATACATCTCTCAAAAAGAATCGGAAGATGTGGTGGTAATGTGGACAACGGGCAGCAAAGGCCTGCGGCCGGTTGATTATGGCAATACGGCGGTACAGGATAAAAGCTTTGTGGAAAGGGCTGCTGCTATTGCTATTACCAATAACACCGACAAGGTCATCCTGAATAAATGCCGGGTTGTAGGTCGTCAGGATTCATTCTTCGGCGGCAGCAATACCCGTGTAGTAGTTTACAAGGGCACCATGATGGGCAGCACCGATTATTTATTTGGTGGCATGACTGCCGTGTTCTATCAATCTGATTTGTTAATGAATACCAGCGATAACAGTTCCGATGTTTCTTATATAACGGCAGCACAACAGAGCAGTGGCCGGGGCTATCTGATGTACGAATGTACTATTGGTTCAGCAAGTCCTGGCAATGAAACGGCTTCGTTGCTGACCTCCAAACCAGGTTATTTTGGCAGGCCGTGGCAAGCCACCACCAGCGAAGTCGTTTTTTACAATACCCTGGTAAAAACTTCGGATTACACTGGTTTTGTAGGTAAGTCGCTTATTAATCCAATTGGGTGGCTTAATACCCTGGGTGGGGAATCCAATAAGATGTACGAATACGGAACCATTGAGGAGTCGGGCGAAAATAATTTGGGCAGCAGAGCTAACTGGTCAACGGTTTTGTCAGTACCAACCCTGACCGATGGCACCGCAATCACCACGTTTAATTTTACCCGTGGAACCGATGGCTGGGATCCCATCCCGGCCCTTATGGATGGTGATGTTGAAACAGCACTGTTTGAGCACGAGTCCTCTTCGTTAATTCATATTTACGCAGTTGATCACAGAATTTTTGTATCGAATATACATGATGATACCAGAATCAATGTTTACAGTATTTCGGGCATTTTGCAGAAGTCGCTGGAAGCTGATTCGGACATTAATTTCGGAATGACAAAAGGTTTATGGATAGTAGAGGTTATCTCAGCTACCAACCGTCAATCGGTTAAAGTCTCAGTTTATTAGGGATTTTAAAATGAACAGATAAATTAGGAGGGAGCCTGGCATTGCCGGGCTCCCTTTCTTTAATAACAGTTTTCCTGATTGAAAAAAAACGGGTTGGCTCCACACAGAATCTACTTTACTGCTACTTCTATTTCAACCGGCAGGGAAAAGAAGAACACCGATCCCTTGCCGGGTTCCGATTCAACCCATAT
>JAFGEV010000057.1 GCA_016931385.1 Prolixibacteraceae bacterium | reverse complement strand
CAAAAAGAAATTGGCGTGCGTAAAGTGAATGGAGCACGTATTGTTGAAATACTGGCAATGCTTAATAAAGACTTTGTAAAATGGGTAGTGATTTCGTTTATCATAGCCACCCCTGTAGCATATTATGCCATGTACAAATGGCTCGAAAATTTTGCCTATAAAACCACACTTAGTTGGTGGATTTTTGCATTAGCTGGTTTACTGGCGTTGGGGATTGCGCTTATAACAGTTAGCTGGCAAAGTTGGAGGGCGGCTACACGGAATCCGGTAGAGGCATTGAGGTATGAATAGTTACACCTCTCCCCGCCCTCACCTCAAGGAGAGGGAAAACGACCTAAAAGGTCGCTAGGGTGAGGCATCAAGTAAAAACAAATGAACAATTAAAAAAATGAAGATCATATTAAGGAATTTCAAAAAAGATAAAGCGAGCTATATAACAATTCTGCTTAGTCTGTTTATTGCATTTACAGCAATCTTTTTAATTGGAGGATATGTAATTCATGAATATTCAGTTGATGCCTTTCATTTCAATAAAAACAGGATTTACCGATTGCAATCAGATGATCCGTGGAGTGAAGGGCACATATTCGATTATATAACGTTTTCGGCACCCGAATACATTAAAAATAATTTTCCTGAGGTTGAAAACTATTGCCAATGGAATAGAAACGGATATGAAAAGCTGGAAGTTAATAACAACACCTTTTACAAAGGTTTGGAGATATATCAAACCCAATCATCATTCTTCGAGATGTTTTCTTACCCGTTTAAATATGGAAATGCGAAGCAAGCCCTTAATGACAAATCGAGCATTGTACTTTCGGAAGAAACAGCACTTAAATTTTTTGGTAACGATAATCCGATTGGGCAAGCTATAAAAGTGAAATTTCGTAATGACGAAAAAACATTCACCGTTTCGGGAGTATTACAAAAACCCAAAAATGCGTCGCACCAAAGTTTCGATATGCTCACCTCGATCGATGGCAAAGAAATGCGCGGCTGTAAAGCTTATTTAATGCTAAAACCAAATAGTAATGCACAGGAATTGGAAAACAAATTGCAGCAAGCCAAAAATGAAATTCCCTTTTTCGGAATCAAAGACACAACTGCAAAACTATATCTTCAACCACTTACTGAAATACACCTAACAAAAGAGGTTAAAAGCAAAGTGGTCATTTTTCTTATCATAGCTGCACTGATATTATTTGTTGCCTTTTTCAACTACATCAACCTATTTATAACTCAAATACAAGAGCGTTCCGGCGAACTTGGCATTCGCAGAATTATTGGGGGATCGTTTGCAGATATCAACTTGAAATTAGTCTATGAGTTTTCAGTCCTGATTTCAATTGCACTATTGCTAAGCACTGCCGGTTTAAAGCTGTTTTTGCCAATATTCAACTCATTTAACGAATCAACGCTGGTAATGTCAGATTTTATTAAATGGAAGGCAATTGCTTCCATATTACTGGTATCGTTGGCTATTGGTTTAATTAGCATTCCTATTGTTTACTCAAGAATTAAAAAATTCTTAAACAGAAGTATGGTTCGCAAACCAAGCTATCAAATTCCATTTATCAGCACTTTTCAGTTTGCAGTTTCGGTTTCATTAATTGTATGCTCATTAGCGATTATCAAACAAATTAAATACATCCACCAAAAAGACATTGGGCTAAACCGAAATATTATTGAAATGCGTTTACCTCCTATCGAAAGGAATAAATCGCAACTACTCCTGGAAAAACTACGTGAGAGTCCGGCTATTGAACAAGCCGCATTATGCAGTGCATCACCTGTACGCGAAGGCGCAATGGTTTTGTACCAATACGAAAAGAATGGAAAGAAGCAAGAATACTCACCATTGTTTTTTCAGGGCGATGAATCGTATATCGACATACTCGACATTCAACTTGTCGAAGGAAGAAATTTTCATGAAGCTGAATCACAAAATAAAAACAGATGCCTGATAAACGAAGCCATGGTAAAATTCCTCGAACTAAAAGATCCAGTTGGCAGCATATTGCCAGGATCAAAAAACGAAGTAATTGGCGTTGTTGAAAATTTTCATTGGCAGGGCTTAGAAGCTCAAATCCCTCCGGCAATGATTGCTTATAACAATCAGGGATCAAATTTGCTGGTAAAAACCAATCAACAACTCAACACTCAGGCTATAGCCTATTTACAAAGTAGTTGGAATGAAATTATTCAGGATTATCCATTGGAATATTGGACTATTGGCGATTTATTCAATCAGAAACATAAGCAGCACGAACTATTAATCAAGTTTATAAGCTTCTTTTGTGTAATTGCCATTTTCCTTACCATCATAGGAGGAATTGCCAGAACAGCACTGGTTGTAAAAAACAAAACCAAGGAAATCGGAATCAGAAAAGTAAACGGCGCAACCATCTCCGAAGTGATGATCATGCTTAATAGCGACTTTGTAAAATGGACCTTAATTGCAATCATTATTGCCACACCCATTGCCTGGTACGCCATGAATAAATGGCTCGAAAGTTTTGCTTACAAAACCGAATTAAGCTGGTGGATTTTTGCTTTGGCCGGTTTGCTGGCGTTAGGAATTGCATTGCTAACGGTTTCGTTTCAGTCGTGGAAAGCAGCTACCCGAAACCCGGTTGAGGCACTACGGTATGAATAGGCGAAGATCCCGACTGTAACGTCGGGATAGAGGCACTTAAATATGAATTGAAATTTAAAGACATGAAGAATATAAAATATGCTTTCAGGATGTTAAAAAGGAATCCGCTACTGGTTTATATCAGTATTCCGGGGTTGGCCATTGGTTTGAGCGCATTGTTGCTTTTGGCGGTTTACCTGAAGTACGAATTCAGTTTCGATAAACATTTTCCCACCAGTAATCGGGTACTTCGTTTATGTAATACTCTACACGAAGAAGATGGCCCCCGTACTTTATCGACTGGTTTGCGTACCGATTACACGCAATT
>JAFGEV010000384.1 GCA_016931385.1 Prolixibacteraceae bacterium | reverse complement strand
GCCTTGCAGAAAATGGAAAAGGGCTGAAGCAGGAAAAAACCAGGCTATATGGAACGATATACCATTTTCCTCTGGGGCTCGAAGGGTCGCCTTACCTGAATGATGACTGGCAACTTGGCGACATTACACTTGTAAATGGCGAGATCGCTTATGACATTAAACTAAGATTGAATATCATTGAAAACCAACTTGTTTTTTATAACGAAGGATTGTTGCGTGTGTTTTCAATCGATAAAAAAACGCTCAGCTCGTTTACCATGAAAAACAAGCCCGGGGACAGACTGCGTAATTTTAAGAAATACTCAGGCGCCCCTATTAGTTTCAAATTGATTAAAAACGACCTGATCGAGATATTGCACGAGGGTAACATCTCGCTTTATGTGAAACACCTGGCCGACGTGATCGATTCGAACGACCTCAATTCGAAAAGCAAGGTGTATCCAAAGAAGTTTTATTTTATTCAAGTTGGAGACAAAATTGTTGAGATAAGGGGGAATACTCGTTCAGTACTTAAATATTTTCCTGAAAATAAACAGCAACTCAAAAAAATTATAACTGCAAATAAACTCCGAAAGCGAAGAGAAATAAACCTTGTTAAGTTGATAGGACTGATGGATGAAGATTTTAAAAAATATAACTTTATTCCGTAAAGCCTCATTTCTGACCTTACGGCATACAGGGGCAGGCTTTCTTCCTGTAGTAGTGGAGGCTGATATGTGTATAAAAGTATTTAAAGAACAATATAATTTTACCTCAATTTATGAATATGAATAATTTTTCTAAAGCAGGGCTGATAACATGTTTAGCATTTATGTTTTTTGTTCTGGGTTTGAAAAAATCGAGTTCACAGACATATTGCACTAACTCAGGTACTTCAAGGTATGCTGGTGAAGTAGATGGCTTCCGTTACGAATTGTGGAACCAGAACGGGCAGGGGACAGCCTGTATGACCCTGGGCAGCGGCGCCCTGTTTAGCGGCGAATGGTCGGGTATTCTGAATTATCTGGCACGGCGTGGCCTTGGTTATAACCAGACAAAAGAACACCAGGAAATTGGGACTTTCTATGCAAAATATAATTGCGATTACAAACCATCTTCGGCATCAGGTAACTCTTATTTGTCGATATATGGATGGACTGTTGATCCACTCAAAGAATTTTATATCATTGAAAACTGGCGCAACTGGATACCCTCAATGGCTGCAGGTGCAACAAAGAAAGGGACAATTGAAGTAAACGGGAGCATTTACGATATTTATGTGAATACCAGGGTCAATCAGCCATCAATTCAAGGTACCACTACATTTCAGCAATATTTCAGTATTCGCAGGAATGTAAGAAACAGCGGTACAATAAGTATTTCGGAGCATTTTGACAAATGGGAGTCGCTTGGGATGGAAATGGGAAAAATGTATGAAGTTTCATTTGTTGTTGAGGGATACCAAAGCAGTGGCAGCTTCAATTTTTCCGAACTTGATGTGTTTACCAGTGATGATCCAGTTGGTATTGAAGCGAATCAGGAACATACTGCCCCGGCAACTATCTATCCAAATCCATCTTCGGGTGAAGTGTTTGTTTATATTGATGAACCTCACATAAATTCCAGGGTTCAAATTATTAATCTATCAGGCAGGATTGTTTATTCACGTAAAAATATCAACAACAGTTTTTTAGAGGTTAGTAAGCTTAAAAGCGGCTTATATTTTTTTACTTTGAATAATGAAGAATTAAATTATACTACTAAATTTCTAGTTTATTAAAAATAATGAAATTGAATTAGCACGATTATTTAAAAAAAAGGACTTCAACCAAAAGCTATATTTATTGCCACCCCTTTTTGTTTTTCAATAGCATTTTTTCTTTACCATTCTCATTCGGGTTGATATTTGATTAATTTTTTTGTAAATTGATTTAATTCTAAAAGCGAATAATTCTCAGCTAGTGAATTATCAAAATAGTCTATGTAAGGAGTTAAAAATTAAAAGAATAAATACTAGAAATTATGGAAAAACAAAACAAAAAAGTCAGCAAATGCCCGGTAACCGGAGCTACTGGCAGGCATTCTTTTGGAGGTGGCGGGACAAGAAACCGCGATTGGTGGCCCAATCAATTAAAATTGAATATTCTTAGACAGAATTCATCCCTGTCGAACCCGATGGATAAGGATTTTGACTATAAAAAAGAATTTTTGAGCCTTGATTACAAAGCGCTGAAGAATGACCTTCATGCCTTAATGACCGATTCTCAGGACTGGTGGCCTGCCGACTTTGGCCATTACGGTCCGTTTTTTATCCGTATGGCATGGCATAGTGCAGGGACCTACCGAACCGGTGATGGACGTGGCGGCGCTGGAACCGGGCAACAACGTTTTGCACCATTGAACAGCTGGCCCGACAATGCAAACCTCGATAAAGCCCGCAGGTTGCTTTGGCCAATCAAGCAGAAATATGGCAAAAAAATATCATGGGCCGACCTGATGATCCTTGCAGGAAATGTAGCTCTGGAATCGATGGGCTTTAAAACCTTTGGTTTTGCCGGTGGGCGTGAAGATGTGTGGGAACCCGAGGAAGATGTTTTTTGGGGTTCGGAAACCAAATGGTTAGATAATGATCACAGAGACCTTGATCTGGAAAAAATGGATGACAATCCGCTTGCTGCCATTCAGATGGGCCTTATTTATGTCAATCCCGAAGGGCCGGGTGGCAATCCTGATCCGGTTACTGCTGCAAAAGATATTCGAGAAACCTTCGCCCGCATGGCCATGAACGATGAAGAAACAGTTGCACTGATTGCCGGTGGGCATACTTTTGGGAAATGCCATGGGGCAGGCGATGTTGCACATGTTGGACCCGAACCCGAGGCTGCTTCGATTGAAGAAATGGGATTGGGATGGAAAAGTAGTTTTGGCACAGGCAAAGGTGGCGATACCATTACCAGCGGTATTGAAGTAATATGGACCCAAACGCCTAATAAGTGGAGTTATTACTTCTTTAAAAACCTGTTTGAGTACGAGTGGGAACTGACAAAAAGCCCGGCAGGAGCCCATCAGTGGGTGGCAAAAAATGCAGGCGAAGAAATGCCCGATGCACATGACCCTTCAAAAAAGCACCGGCCAACAATGCTTACAACCGACCTTTCGTTGCGTTTCGATCCGGAATATGAAAAAATATCACGCCGTTTTTATGAACGTCCGCTTGAATTTGCCGATGCCTTTGCACGTGCATGGTTCAAACTAACTCACCGCGATATGGGTCCCAAAACCCTTTATCTAGGCCCGGAAGTTCCTTCGGAAGATTTAATCTGGCAAGACCCGATCCCTGCTGTAACCCATGCTTTGATTGATGAAAAAGATGTTGCCGGATTAAAATCAAAAATCCTGAAATCGGGGTTAACCGTTTCGCAAATGGTTTCAACAGCATGGGCTTCGGCTTCAACATTCCGCGGCTCCGATAAACGAGGGGGAGCCAATGGCGCCCGTATTCGTCTTGCCCCTCAAAAAGATTGGGAGCTGAACAATCCAAAATTGTTGAGCAAGGTTTTGAAAACGTTGGAAAAGATTCAGGAGGAGTTTAACAGCAACCAGTCAGGCGATAAAAAAGTATCAATGGCCGACCTGATAGTTTTGGCCGGTTGTGCCGGAGTTGAAAAAGCCGCAAATGATGCCGGGCTTAAGGTTGCCGTTCCATTTACACCCGGGCGGATGGATGCTTCGCAGGAGCAAACCGATATTGAATCATTTAATGTTTTGGAACCTGTTGCCGATGGATTCCGGAATTACCTCAAAAGGAAATATGCCTTGCCGGCAGAAGATTTGTTAGTGGATAAAGCACAGTTGCTTACGTTAACTGCACCTGAAATGACCGTGTTGGTTGGCGGAATGCGTGTGCTGGGTACAAATTTCGATGGTTCGCAGCATGGCGTGTTCACCCAAAGGCCGGGCATTTTAACCAACGATTTCTTTGTTAACCTTCTGGACATGGGTGTTGCATGGATGCCAAATTCGGAAACAAAAGAGTGCTTTGACGGGCGCGACCGCAAAACAGGAAAAATCAAATGGACAGCTACAAGGGTTGACCTTGTTTTTGGCTCAAATTCCGAACTGCGGGCTTTGGCCGAGGTATACGGCAGTGCCGATGCACATGAAAAATTTGTACACGATTTTATCGCAGCCTGGGACAAAGTGATGAACATTGACCGTTTTGAATTATAAATAAGCTTATAAAAAGGGTGTCCTAAGAATAGTAACTTCCATAGTGCACTATAATTTGTTCTGAAATTCAGCCAGGGAGGTTTAAAGCAGGACACCCATTTTCATCTTATAACTTATATTGTTCATTCTTCTGCCTTAACTTTTACAATCAATTATTTTCAATTTGTTATTTTAGATTTTTGAAACTTTTAGAATATGAAGTATTCAATTAAAGAGATCAGGATCAGACTTTCGGAAAAGGGATTGAAAGTTACCCCTCAGCGAATGGCAATTCTTGATGCAATTTACTCGATGGGGAATCACCCCACAGCCGAAAAAATTATTGAATATATCAGGCAAAAAAATCCGAATATTGCCTCAGGTACAGTATATAAGGTTCTTGAAACATTAATAAAGCACGGCCTGGTTAAGAAAGTTACAACCGACAGGGACGTTATGCGTTATGATGGAATTATGAAGAGCCACCATCATTTATATTGTGAAAATTGCGATACAATTAAGGATTATTCAGACGAGGAATTAGACTCGCTTCTCAAGGATTACTTCAAAAATAAAAAGATCGAAGGGTTTAACATCAACGAAATTGTTCTTGAGATAAAAGGCACTTTCGAAAAAAAATGATTGCAATTGTGTTGCAAACTTGACAAACTTTTTAAACCATTGCAGGCCTTTAATTCAATTTTCAACACCGGTACAATATTTAAATACTATTTTTAGGGAACAAATATTCCTGACATAGTGAAAAGAAAATTTGTGAATATAATTTCACTGTTCAGTCTGCCTTATCTATATTTTCATTAGAAGATGCTTCAGAATATATCATTATTGGTTTCAATTATTTCACTTTAGCCTTTTAATCTTGACATACAGTTTTTCTTTTGCTTCACAAATGAAAGTTGATGCTCAAATAGTGAATAGCCCTTCATTTCAAAACATATAGTTTTGAGAAATCAATTCAAAGGTGAAAATGCATTTCAAGTAAAAAGAAGCAAAAGGCACTTTTGAAGTGCGAACGAAATTTTGAGATTACATAACTGTTTAACTTTTTTAATCAAAAACCTAAATCTATGAAAGAAAAACGTTCATTAATTTCCTTTTTTGGAAATTGCATGTTGTTGTTACTTGCTGTTGTGCTACTGTCGTTTCAGGCCCAACAGGCAATTGCAGGCAACAGTATGCAGGGAAACAAAAAATTGATCACCGGGCAGGTTACCGATTCCGATACCAGCGAGCCGCTTCCGGCTTTGACTATTGTGGTAAAAGGTACTTCGGTTGGCGCTGTAACCGACCTTGACGGTAAATACACAATCATGGCATCTCCCAAAGATGTTTTGGTTTTCAGTTTTGTCGGGTATCGTGATCAGCAAGTCACTGTAGGCGACAATTCGGTAATTAATATTGCTCTCGAAGAAGACGTATACGGGCTCGACGAGGTGGTTGTAACCGGTTACGGTGTTCAGAAGAAGAGTGACCTTACGGGCGCTGTTTCATCGGTGAGCAGCGAAAAACTTACCAACCTGCCATTGCCAAACCTTGAGCAGGCGCTCCAGGGACAAGCTGCCGGTGTGAATATCACAAACAAATCGGGGCGCCCGGGAGAAGGCGTTAGCATTCAGATTCGTGGTATCAGTTCAATCAACGGAACCGAACCTTTGATTATCATTGACGGGGTACAGGGCGACCTGAACCTTTTAAACCCAAGTGATATCGAATCGATTGAAGTGCTGAAAGATGCTTCATCTGCTGCAATATACGGTGCAACCGGTGGTAACGGTGTAATCCTGGTTACTACCAAAAATGGAAAAGCAGGTAAAATCAGAACCTCGTTTAATGCTTACCGTGGGATTGAAAGTGCCACAAACATGATCGAAATGATGACTTCTCAGGAGTGGATGGCTGTTAACGAAGAAATTAACTGGGAAAACTCAAGGAAAAAAACATGGAATGAAGCATTGAACACGCAACCCGATACTTTGCCAACTTACGACTGGCAGGAATTTATTTTCAAACCTGCGCTGGTAGAGAATTACGACATTTCAGTTTCAGGTGGAAATGAAAATTCAAACATTCTGTTCAGCGCCAGTTACAGCGATCAGGAAGGGATTATCCGTAATACAAATTATAGCCGTTTAACAATGAGGCTAAACGCCGAACAGAAACTCTCAAAGCGAATTACATTCGATCAGAAATTATCGTTTGTAAATACCGTTGGTGAAGGTTTTGACGAGTGGAAATGGCACCACTATTACTGGAATCCGATTAACTCAACCCTCCAGATGGATCCCAGTATCCCTGAATATGATGAAAACGGGCAATGGACCATTTCAGATTTCAGTACCGTTCACCCATCAGTTAAACTTGATGTAGTTGACAAAACAAACACTCAAAATCACTTTGAGGGCAATTTCGGGCTCAAAATAAACATTTTAAAGGGGCTTGATATAGTAAATCGGGTAACCGGTAAACTTGGATTTGCTAACGTAAGGCAATATACCGGCATGTATTATGCATCTCCTACTGACAACAATCCGAAAGATGAACTCTACATGAGGATGGACCGCAGTTATTCTTATACTGTGCAGAATTTAATTAATTACCAGACGACAATTGCAGGTAAACACAATCTTTCGTTAATGGTAGGGCATGAGGCTAGTTACTGGTATAACGAATACATAAGCGGTACGCGTCTCGATATGTCAAGTTCTGATCCATGGATGTTGTATTTCAAAAAATCGACCAATAGCAGCGACGATATTCAAAATATTTATGGCGATGGTGACCATTGGGCGCTTGAAGCCTATTTTGGAAGGATCAATTACGATTATCTTGGTAAATACCTGTTAACCGTTAATGTTCGCCGTGATGGTTCAAGTAGTTTCGGCCCACGCTTCCGTTGGGGTACATTCCCTTCATTCTCAGTAGGCTGGAAATTTACCGAAGAAGAATTTATGCAGAACGTGAATTTCATCAGTTTTGGTAAACTGCGTTTTGGTTACGGGCAAACTGGGGCAAATGCCCGTACAGGTTTCCCATTTTTGTCACAGGTTGAATCATCACCAAAATTCAGATATTCTGTCGACAATGTGACCACTCAGGTCGGGACAGGCCCTTTCCAGATTTCCAATCCTGAAATCCACTGGGAATCGGTTAACATGTCAAACCTCGGGCTCGATCTTTCGATGTTCGATAACAGGTTGTCGATCACAGCCGATGTATTTGATAAAGTAAACGAAGGTATGCTTATGCTTCAGGAAGTACCACGCATTGCAGGAACGTTTAACGGAAGTTTTCCCGAAGTTAACGTAGGAAGCATTAGAAACATGGGGTATGAAATTACCATTACTGGCCGCAAAAGCGAAGGTGAACTCAGAGGATCGATCGATCTGAACTTCTCAGGAGTGCGTAACGAAGTGATTAGCCTGGCCGAAGATTCATTGTTGCGAGGTGGAGTGCACGTAGTTAACCCAACAAACCTTACCTGTATCGGACAACCGGTTGCTCAGTTTTATGGTTTTCAAACCGAAGGGCTTTTCCGTGAAACCGATCCGACCATTGTTGACGGGCGCTGGACGATCATTACAAACCAGCCCTACAGGGAATTGGAAGACGGAACGATTCAGTATGCACAGTTTAAGTCGGTTCCTGGTGATATTCGTATAAAGGACGTTAACGGTGACGGTACAATCAGCGATGCTGATAAAGTAAACCTTGGAAGCCCGCTGCCAATACTTGTATATGGTTTAAACATTAATCTTGAATACAAAGGATTCGATCTTTCGGCATTTTTTAATGGCACATATGGCAATAAAATAATGAACGGGATCAAACAGTATACCTATTACCATCAGGGATATGGCAACCGTGCTAAAGACTTTGCCAACCGGTACATAGAGAAAGATATTTACGCCTGGATTGGCGACACAGGTGATTCAATGCTGGTAGTAAAACAAAATCTTGATACCGATATACCCAGGAATAACTCTGAAAACTACAACAAGCTTACCGATTTCTTTATCGAGGATGGTTCATATCTGAGGTTGAAAAACCTGGTTATTGGTTATACTTTACCGAATTCGATTACTTCGGTTGTGGGAATTGAAAAACTTAGAGTTTACGGAGGTGCAAAAAACCTGTTTACGTTAACAAATTACTCAGGACTCGATCCGGAAGTTGCAGGAATTGCTGCAGGTGATAATTCGTCGACAATTCTTGAATCAGGGGTTGATCTTGGGGTATATCCATTAACCCGAATGTTCTATTTTGGAGTAAATATTTCATTTTGATAATTAATCTGAAGCGTAGAATTTTAAATAAAAGAAAGTATGAAAAACAAAATATTTCTATATGTAATCTTACTGTTTGCAGGTTCATTATCGAACAGTTGCAGTGAAGATTTTCTGGAGCTGACACCGATCGCTGCCGAAAACGAAGGAGCTTTCTATAAAACCATGGCTCATGCCGACCAGGCAATAATTGCCTGTTACTCGCAGTTTAACAACGTTGCCTCTTGGGACCGTGACCTGTTAATGTGTTTTGGTGATATTGCAGGGGACGATTTTGAAGCAGGTGGTGATTTTGTTAACGAAGTTGCCGACATTGAGGAAATTAATTACCTGAAAACAGATCCTACAAAAGGATTTTGTGACAATGTATATGGTACAATGTACAGGGCCATTAATTTTTGCAATATTGCAATTGAGAAATTACCTTCAATTGCAGAAACTGATCCGGATGCTGATGTTGCCCTATTGAATAAGCGAATTGCTGAAGCCAAGTTCCTGCGTGCGCTTAATCATTTTTACCTGACCATTACTTTTGGTGAAGTACCTATGGTTGATCA
This sequence comes from Prolixibacteraceae bacterium, assembly GCA_016931385.1. Taxonomy (GTDB): domain Bacteria; phylum Bacteroidota; class Bacteroidia; order Bacteroidales; family Prolixibacteraceae; genus DAIMEA01. The sequence continues at coordinate 7,425 of JAFGEV010000384.1, read as the reverse complement.
TGTTTTAGGCCCTACAGAATATCAGATGGGGCGTACACCTCTGAGGGATATTTACAACCTTATCGAAAAAGATTGCAAAGAAGCCATTGAAGTTTTGCCTGAACGTGGCGGCTGGAACGGAGAAGAAGGCAGGGCTACTAAAGGCGCTGCTCAGGCTTTATTGGCGCGTTTGTATTTGTACGAATCATCGTATGCAAAGTATTACGGTGGTTCAGACCCACGCTTTGCAAACCTTAACGAACGTTGGAGCGATGCACTGGAATATGCTGAAAAGGTTATCAATTCCGGAAAATACGGTCTGGTTGGCATCGACGGTGAAAAATATGAAACATGGAGAGGCCCGGAAACAAACGGCTTCCGTTATATTTTTACATCCGAAGGCGACTATAGCCCTGAAACTGTTTTTGAAATAACATACATCCAGGAAGGCCTTGGTTATGAAGAAGCACGCGGCCATGCTCTTTCAAACTGGTCATGTGCCCGTTATTATATTAATGATAAGGGGGTCAGTACTTCTACTACATATTGGGGATTGGGATTGCCTGGTCCAGCTTTGAAAGCAGCCTACGATGATGGAGATGCCCGATTAAGGACCACCATGGCATTTGAAGGAAGCGGCGACGAATGGATTGAAATAAAAGGTGGTTTACGTTACCCGATTTCATATAGCAACAGTGTAACTAAAACATATCAACGCAAATGGGAATCATCGGCTGCAGAATATGCTGATGTTAAAAAAGACTGGAATACAGCTCCTGCAAACATTAAACTCATCAGGTATGCCGATGTTTACCTTATGGCAGCTGAAGCAGCTTTAATGGGCGGAAATAGTGCAAAGGCGCTGGAATATGTAAATAAAGTACGTGAACGTGCCAGAAATTGCGGAGATTCCGGACAACCGGCCGCATTATCTTCTGTCTCGATCGATGATATTATTCACGAACGCCGTTTGGAATTTGCAGGCGAAGGCCAGCGTTTCTTTGACCTGGTTCGTTGGAACAAAGCATATGAATTATTGAATAAACCTACGTACAGCGACTTCGGCAACAGGGAGTTTATAAAAGGTAAAAATGAGTTTCAACCTCTGCCCCAAAGGCAAGTTGACCTGAGCGGAGGAGCGCTTAAACAGTACGAAGCATTTTAAAAACAGTTAGTTTTCTGTTTATTGAGTTTCTTTAGATTTTAAGGGCGGGTGTGTTTTCACCTGCCCTTCTTTATTTACAGGTTATTTAAAGAAGAAGGTTATAAGGCCAAGCTAAAGCTTTATTTCACAACAATTTGCTTTGCATTAAAAATACTACCCTTTGAATTTATGAAGTTGATGAAATAGAAACCTGAACAAAAGTGGTCAGTCGATAAACTGAATTCACCGGCAATTTCGCTTTTTATTATAATTTCACCATTGGCATTGAAAATTGTAAGTAAGCCTGATTCCCCTTTTTTTAAACTAAAATTGATTTCAGATTTAGCAGGGTTGGGATATATTTTAATATTATTTTGATTTGTAAATTCACCAGCACCTGTCTCGCTGTCCCATATCTGGGTTACAAATTCAGGATGGTCAATAAAAGGATTTCTGTTATGCTGATAGGAGTATATGACATCGTTTCTTCTTATTTCGAAAGAATCGACAGGGTCTTCTTCGTTCCATTGAAGTAGGACTGACAACTTGCCAAAATATCCCTTTCCCGGCTCGTTAAGCATATCCGTATTAACAGCATCAACCAATTCAAGATCCGGTTCACTACCATCTCCTTCATATCGAACGGCCATATAGAATAGCATCCTTGCTACATCACCTTTAACAGCATCACGAGGCTCCCATGAATCTGCATCTGTATAACATTCAGTTGGGCCGTCGTTATCAATATACAGAGTCCCGCCATTGTCATAATCCTTATTATCTCTGGCAAGGTTCACTGAAATATCCGATGGTCGTAAGTGATGAATATCGGTACCTGCACCACCCGTTGTTTCAAAATCACCATGGCTTTTTGCCCATATATGCTCCCTGTTCCAACCATTGCCATTGTTGTATTCCTGTGCAGCATTAACCGACCAGCCTGAATAAATAAGTATAACGTTATCAGGATTTATAGTGTCCCTGTCTGTTTCTTTTAGGATATCCCAGGTGTCGGTTGATGATGAAGTGTAAGGATATTCTGTATGGTTCCTGATGATATTGTGAAGGGTTGTTTTAAGTTGTTCACCTGATAATCCTTCAGTTATATCGTAATAGCCTTCAGGAATCTGGGCATAAATTGAAAAGGTGAACAATATTAAAAGGCCTGTAATTATTGCTGTGAAGGTATTTCTCATTAATTCGTTCCGTGTTTTGGATATGCAAATATAAAAAAATGGCGCAATCGCTTCAGGATATTCTGTCCGCTGCATCAAAAACTAAGAAATCCATTTCACCTCGCTTAATTTTGTAGTATGCCTAGGTGATTACTTTTTCAGACTTATTTCCCATCATATTTAACCAAAGAAAAAGTGCAAAGCCCTGACAGGTAAAAGCATAGGGTGTAACCCTATGTGACTAGAATCCACAATAATAATCCTGAAAGGATGTTATGTAATTAAAGTGTCAGACCTATAGCCTTCATTATCCTTTTTCCCGCCTTACACAGGGTTACACCCTATGCTTTTTCGTTTATATCCCTTCAGGATAAATTTTACATTTGTGTATCAAGAAGTTTGTTAAATAGATGAGCCGGACAAGAAAATCCGACTTACCGAAGGTGCCTGGCACCCCGAGGCTTCGGGGTGAACCGCCGTACTTAATCATCTGAAAATTTTACAATAAAAAAAGCCGGACAAGAATGTCCGACCTGAAGTTGAGGTACCTGGCGGACTCGAACCGCCGTAACCGGTTTTGCAGACCGGTGCCTAGCCACTCGGCCAAGGTACCCTGTTTATTGTTTTTTTGTTGCCGGGCTATCCTCCCGATTTGGTCGGGAAAAGTACCGTTTTATTGCGCGTGCAAAGATATTAAAAAATTATAAATCCCAAATACCAAAATCCAAATACCAAAATTCAAAATTCCAAAATCCCAAATCCCAAATCCCAAATTCCAATTATGGATCAGATATAAACGAATCGTGAAATCATGGCGAGGTGTTTTAAAATATGATTGGCTTTTCCTTCAGCCCTTTGCCCTCAGCTCTTTGCCCTTCGCCCTCAGCCCTCAGCCCTTTGCCCTTCGCCCTTCGCCCTTCGCCCTCAGCTCTCAGCCCCTTTTAACGGCTCATGGTTATACTTACACGTTTTATTTGCCCGCCCATAGGCGGATTAATTTTCGATACTTTTACGGTTGCTTTCTGAATAGTGTCAAATTCACTGTAAAGCCGGTCAAGAATTCGCTTACATATGTGTTCAAGAAGGTACGATTTAACCTCCATTTCTTCTTTGATGAGGTTGTAAACCTTTTGGTAGTCCAAAGCATCGTGAAGGTTATCGGTTTTACCGGCAGTGCTACAATTGGTTTCAATGCTTATATTCAGTAAAAATTTATTACCAACAACCTGCTCCTGTTTAAAATGCCCGTGATAGGCATAAAACTCCATTCCTTCAATTTCAATTAAACCCATAGCAAAAAAGTAAGCAATGCGAAATTAATCATAATCGTTTGTCAGGCAAACCAATTTAAGTTAAATGTGAATTATTGAATATGCCAAATGCATTTTTTATAGCCAACTATCGCTTCTTCAACAATTCGTTTAACTTTGCTGAAAATAATTATATTGGTTATGGCTGATCATTCAGAAGATAAAAAAAATACGGTTAAAACCCGGAATTTTATTCACGAGATCGTTGAAAACGACCTTCTTGAAAAGAAAAACAATGGCAGGATACATACCCGATTTCCACCCGAACCAAATGGTTATCTTCATATAGGCCATGCAAAGGCAATATGTCTCGATTTTGGTACAGCTGATAAATTCGGTGGTAAATGCAACCTTCGCTTCGATGATACAAACCCTTCGAAAGAAGATCAGGAATATGTTGATTCTATACAGGAGGATATCCGTTGGTTGGGATTCGACTGGGAAGACCGCCTGTATTATGCTTCCGACTTTTTCGATAAATTATATGAGTTTGCCGTACAACTGATTAAAGAAGGGAAAGCTTATATTGATGAGCAGCCTGCTGATATTATCAGCCAACAGAGGGGAACGCCAACGCGTCCCGGTACTGAAAGCCCACATCGCAACCGGCCGGTTGATGAAAACCTCGACTTGTTCTCAAGGATGAAAGCAGGGGAGTTTCCTAACGGTGCAATGGTATTACGTGCAAAAATCGACATGGCATCACCCAACATGCACTTGCGCGACCCGTTGATGTACCGTATAATTCATGCCGAGCATCACCGCACGGGCAACAAATGGTGCATTTATCCCATGTACGATTTTGCCCATGGCCAGTGCGATTATTTCGAAGGAATTACCCACTCGTTATGTACCCTTGAATTTGAAATACACCGCCCCTTGTATGAATGGTTTATCGACCAGCTTGCCGATTGTGATTACCGTCCAAGGCAAATAGAGTTTTCGAGGTTGAACCTGACCTATACCATGATGAGCAAACGCAAATTATTGCAGCTTGTTGAAGAGAAATTGGTAAGCGGCTGGGACGACCCGCGTATGCCCACACTTTCGGGCCTTCGCCGAAGAGGTGTTACCCCGGCTTCAATCCGTAACCTTGTCGAGAAAGTGGGGATTACCAAAACCGAGGGAATTGTTGATGTGGCCCTTTTGGAACATGCCGTACGTGAAGACCTGAACAAAACTGCACAGCGTGTGATGGGCGTAATCGATCCGCTTAAAGTCATCATCACAAATTATCCCGAAGGTGAAACAGAAATGATGGAAGCCGTGAACAATCCCGAGGATGAAGGCATGGGAACACGTGAAGTGCCATTCACCCGTGAGATATTCATCGAACGGGAAGATTTCATGGAAGACCCGCCCCGTAAGTTTTTCAGGTTATCGCCGGGTACTGAAGTAAGGCTTCGTTATGCATATTTCGTTAAATGTACCGATGTTGTGAAGGATGAAAACGGTGAAATTGTTGAATTACATTGCACTTACGATCCTGCTTCACGCGGGGGCAATTCACCCGATGGGCGTAAAGTGAAAGCCACGTTGCATTGGGTTTCAGCAACTGAGAATATCGAGGCCGAAGTTAGGCTTTACGACAGATTGTTTAACGTTGAAGACCCATCGGGTGATAAGGACAAAGACTTCAGGGAACATCTGAACCCTGATTCCTTGCAGGTTAAACCTGTATGTTATATCGAACCCTTTGTGAAAGGTGCAAAACCACTCGACCACTTTCAGTTTGAACGCCTGGGGTATTTTGTTGTTGATAAGGATTCAACGGAGGAAAAACCGGTATTTAATCGCACGGTAACTTTACGGGACAATTGGGCAAAACTTGCGAAGCTTTAATTCTCCTTTTAGCTTTTTTCCAATTGAGTAAACTCGATGTATCTTTTTCAACTGGTTAATAGGCTAATAAAATATTACTCTATTGCTGCATCATTATAACTATTTAGCCGGTTTTTAAAATAGTTAATCAATTGCTTCATCAAAAAACTCATAAGAGCTATATTTAAAACTTAAATCAAAACTTAAGAAAATGAGAATAGCACTTAAGCGTTTCATTATTTGTTCATTATTATTAATGATGTTTGGCTGTGATATTTTTCAACTGTCTCCCTCATGCACAATTACCAGCCCAAAGGAGGGGGAAGAAATTGAGCAGAATGCAACGGTTACAATCTCAGTTGATGCTTTTAATCTGTTTTCCGAAATATTAGAAGTGAAATATTTTGTTGATAATGTTGAAATTGGTTCGATAGGTAATTCACCGTTTAATTTTGACTGGAGTACAAACAATGTTGTATCAGGGCAGCACACAATAAAAGCCAAAGCCATTGACAACAATGGATTAGAAAGCGAAGATGAGATTTGGGTAACTATTATTTCAACTGCTAATACTCCACAGGTAATAACGCTTAATGTAACTGAAATTACAAGTAACTCTGCCACCTTAAACGGGAATATTACCTCCAATGGTGGATCAGACATAACCGAATGTGGTTTCTACTGGAGCAAAACAAATCAGGCACCCGATGCAGGCGATAATGTGGAAACCGTTAACGCCACTATTGGTACTTACAGCAAAACCATTTCGGGTTTAGAAGCAGACACTAAATATTTTTACAGGGCTTTTGCTACCAGCAGCGAAGGGACATGTTCAGGCGATACTGTTAGTTTTCAAACCAGCGATTCAGGTTCCAGCGATATTACCTACGGCTCCTTTACTGACTCCCGCGATGGTCATACCTATAAAACTGTTACCATTGGTTCCCAAACCTGGATGGCTGAAAACCTTGCTTACCTGCCTGCTGTAAGCCCACCTAAAGAAGAATCTTCTACCGATCCCGATTACTATGTGTACGGTTATGAAGGAAGCAGCGTAAGTGCTGCCAAAGCCACTGACAATTACAATATTTATGGAGTATTGTACGACTGGAAGGCAGCAATGGAGGTCTGCCCTGGTGGATGGCATTTACCTGCTGATGATGAATGGAAAGAATTGGAGAATTATCTGACAGAAAATGGTTTTGGTTATGAAGGAAGTGGGGATGATATCGGAAAAGCATTGGCAGCAAAATCATACTGGGTTGATCCTGGTGATTTGATTCTTGGTGATATTGGCAGAGATTTGTCGGGTAACAATAGCAGTGGCTTTAGTGCCCTTCCGGCAGGTTACCGACACTACTTTGGATACTTCACAGGCATAGGTCATAATGAACACTGGTGGTGTGCTCCGGAGACGGAGACTGAAAGTTCTTCTGCGTTGTTCAGAGAACTGGGCTATAACGGTTCAGGAGTGAATAGCTACTATGACGATCGTGATAGTGGCTTCTCTGTCCGATGTGTCAAGGATTAATAAGTTGGGATATTTAATAAATTGTGAAGAAATTGAAAATATCAGTATGCTTTTTTAATAATTGTATTTCTATAGTAGTGTTTCAATATTTGCTTTACTGAATATCCTTCTCTGCTCATAACCGCGGCGCCAATCTGGCACATGCCCACGCCATGTCCCCAGCCCGCACCGTTAAGGATGAACTTTTCAGGCAAATTATTTTGAGTTGTACCTTCTTTCTCAACAATAAAAGCCGAGCTGTACAGGTGGCTATCCGACAGCCATTTCCTGATTTCGAGCTCTTTGCCGACAATCATTTCCCGTTTTGTTCCGATTACTTTTAACCGGATAATTCGTCCCGATGATCCCCTCTCCAGGGGAACAAGGTCTATGATGTTCCCAAAATCAATTCCCGATTTCCGTGCAATGAGTTTTGAGATTTCTTCTTGTGAATACTCAACTTTCCAGCGGTAGAAGTCGGTCGTG
>JAFGEV010000383.1 GCA_016931385.1 Prolixibacteraceae bacterium | reverse complement strand
AGGGTGAACCTTATAAGCTGGTTACATGAAGGAATTGGTGATCGGGTTAAAATTACATACTCCGATACTGAAAACAATTTTGAGCATATCGTTTCAGACAATGCCACAACTTCGCCAGGGAATAACATGTATGAATGGATGCCCGATGGCGAAGTGCCCCCAACCTTTTCAGCCACAATAACGGTTGAGTTGCTGGGAATGGAAACCTTTTCGGACGATACGGAGGTTTATCGTTGTAATTCGGAACATTTCATGTTTCTTGGCCAGCCCTCAATCAGCCTGCTCACACCCGGCACCAACCCGGTTGACCCTTTTGGGGTTGAAGGCGAACAAATGGTCGTCGACTCTCTGTACAATGTAACCTGGGTAACTGAAGGTGAAATTGGTTTTGTGCGGGTTAGTTTGTGCGATGCTAACAAAAATATTTTAACCGAACTGAAAAAGAAAAGCCATAAACCCGGAATTGCATCAAAAGGCTCATTAAACTGGAAAATTCCTGAATACTATGGCGACCTTTTCTTCCTTTTTCTTGAAGCAGGAGCCGATATTCGTACAATTACTGCTACAACTTTTTCTGAATATCCTTTCAGGATAAACCGCATGCCGAAGGTTATTTCACCAATGCAGAATGATACAGGGATCGGGTTTCTCCCCTGCATAGAAATTGAACCACTGATAAATGCAACTTCGTATTCAGTAATAATTACCGATACAGAAACCAATGGGGACATTTACTCGAATGAGTTTATAGCCGACACCGGCTTTTTCTGCCTCCATGCTGAAATGGAAAACGAGCTATTGCCCGGAAAGGAATACATGCTTTCGGCCTGGGCTGTTATCGACACAATACAATCGTATGGCACTAAAACCACTTTTAGAACCGGGGAAAATGTACCCGATGGCTTTTCTATTATTGAACCACTGGATGGCGACACCCTGGTTGAACCCGAAAACACTTTTACATGGGCACATGCAACAGGGGCTATGGGTTATCATTTAAAAATAACACACCTGAATAATGTAATTTTTGAAGAAGGATATTCCAGAGCCGATACCCAGGCAGTTGTAAACTTTGGCAATGTTATGTACAGCGATACGCTGTTTTGCGAAATTACAGCACACAACGATTTTGGCGTAAATGTTTCAACAATTTCATTTTACAAGAAATTCCGGACAGGGGTTGAAAATATTGCTTTTAAATCAACCTGTAATACAAAGTATGGATTAAAAGTAGTTCCAAATCCGGTTTCAGAAGTTTCAATGGTAGAATTTGTTTTGCCAAACCGTGGCAATGCTTTTTTGATAAAATTTAAGCTCTTTTCTTCAAACGGTAAACAGCTTTTCGAAGGAAATGAAATGATGCTTAACAGTGGGAAACACAGCTTTAATCTTGAACGTTTATTTTCTGATAAAGGCGGGCTATATTTTTTGTCGCTTTGGGTAGATGGAGATTTGGAAACAACAGGTGTTTTTTTTGAGTAGGCAGAAAAGCCTTCATGCCTCAATAAATATGATTAAAAAACATTCAACGTAAGCTTACTTGTTTCAAGAATAAAGTGGCTGTCAAAATCAGACTTGAATTGTTGAACACTTTCAATTTGAAAGCGTAATAGTGAAGGGCTTAGTCACTATCAGTTCAAAATTGTGGTAGATACATGTTTTCTTTTTTCTCGCAACACAAAAGGTAAAAAATGAAGAGCTAACTTTATCTGATTGTCACAAATTCAGGAATATTAATATTTGTGTAATTTGCGGAAAAGAAATCGCTGCAAAATGATGCATTTTCATTTGTGAATTAGTGGCTTTAATAATTTATTTTTTCAGATAAGTGTTAAATATCTATCAACCCAAATATTGAAGTGATCCCTAATTTATAATTAACCTGGTACTTCCGATATAAAAAAATAAGAGCAACCAAAAGGTCGCTCTTATTAAATAGCCATGAAAACACAAACTTTATCGTAAGATAAATTAAATTGTCATTATTTCGCTGTTCTTCTTTTCAACCAACTCGTCAACTTTTTTTGTAAACTCGTCGGTATATTTCTGAACAATTTCAACCGCAATTTTTTCTTCGTCCTCCGAAAGCCCGTCTTTCAACATTTTTTTAAGCTGATCGTTGGCTTCCTTTCTTGAACTTCGAACACTTACCTTTGCCGCTTCACCTTCTTTGTTCACCTCTCTTACAAGGGTTTTTCTTCTTTCTTCGGTTAAAGGCGGTATAAAAATACGTATTATTTCTCCATTATTATCAGGATTGAACCCTAAATTTGCATTTAATATTGCTTTTTCTATTACAGCAATCATTTGTTTTTCCCAGGGTTGTATTGCAATTGTCTTTGCATCGGGTGTGGAGATGCTTGAAACCTGGTTAAGCGGAGTCATGGCACCGTAATACTCAACCATCACACTATCAAGCATTCGGGGCGTTGCTTTCCCTGCCCTGATATGAACAAGTTCCTTGTCGAGATGATCAATAGCAGCCTGCATATTGTCACGGGTCATCTCTAATACGATATCAACTTCTTCGTTCATTTATCCTGATAATTATCTAGCCAGAAACAAAAATAGAAAAATTTCGAAAACGAAGAAATTGTTAATATATTTTTATTTAAATGCCGGTTTTAAACAGAAGGCTTATTTTTGGGGATATTTATGTAATATTATTTT
>JAFGEV010000056.1 GCA_016931385.1 Prolixibacteraceae bacterium | reverse complement strand
TCCCAGGTTGCCCAGGCAGGTACGAGGTTGCTGTTGGCAATTAATACCCTTGGCGCCTGAGGGTGTGAACGCACTATGCCAACAGGTTTGCCCGACTGGACTAGCAGGCTTTGGTCCTCGTCAAGTTCGAGAAGCATTTTTATAATTTTTTTGAGCGCTTGTTCATTTCGTGCTGCCTGTCCGGTTCCTCCGTAAACAATAAGGTTTGCAGGATCTTCAGCAACTTCGTGGTCGAGGTTGTTGAGCAGCATTCGCAATGGGGCTTCTGTTTGCCACGATTTTGCATGAAGTTGGTTCCCTACTGGTGATTTATAGTGGGGATGGGCAGCATATTTTTCAATAAATTCCGAATACTTCATGGCTTTCATTTTTAAAGTTAATGCCTTGTTCAGATGCATAGTGGTTAATTAATTTAATCATTTCCTTCGACTGTATGATATTGAGGGCTTCTTCAATATCAGGAGAAAACAGACGATCGTTATCGGCAAAATCAATTTTAGAACGAATGAAATTATGGCATTTATCAACAAGTATTCCTGATTTTAGTGGTTTCCTGTATTCAAAACCCTGTGAAGCGGTTAAGAGTTCAATTGCCAGAATTTTTTCAAGGTTTCCGACAATTTGTAAGGCTTTACGCCCGCTGATTGATCCCATGCTAACATGGTCTTCCTGTCCGAGTGAAGTAGGAATACTGTCGGCGCTGGCTGGGAAACAGAGCGATTTATTTTCACTTACCAATGCAGCGCTGGTATATTGAAGGATCATAAAACCTGAATTCAAACCGGTCTTTCTCATCAGAAGCTTGGGCAGGCCGGGTATTGTTTCAGTTAGAGATAAGTATATACGGCGGTCGGAAATATTGCCTGTTTCGGCGGTTGCCAATGCTACATAATCCATAGGAAGTGCGATTGGCTGCCCGTGAAAGTTCCCGCCGGAAATGGTTTTTTCTTCATCAAAAATTACGGGATTGTCGGTTACTGAATTCATTTCAATTTTCGCCATTTCTTTCAGATGGAGCCATGCATCGCGTGATGCGCCATGTACCTGCGGAATGCATCTCAGCGAGTAAGGGTCCTGCACACGGTGACAGTTTTCATGTGATTTTACGATTTCAGAATCTTTTAACAATGTTCGCATCCGGCTTGCAACATATTGGTTTCCCGGGTAAGGTCGTAATCCATTCAACCCTTCGTCGAAACTTTTTACTGAACCCATCATGGCTTCGAGGTTCATTGCTGATATGATGTCTGCATGGTCTAAACAATTCTGAAACCTTTCGAGTATCAGAACAGCATGGGCCAGCATAAACTGGGTACCGTTGATGAGGGCAAGCCCTTCTTTTGGGCCAAGCTCAACAGGTTTCAGGTTAAAAATATCAAGAACGTCAGATGCAGGTAGTTCTTCACCTTTAAAATAAACCTTTCCCATTCCGATAAGCGGTAAAAAAAGATGTGCAAGAGGGGCAAGGTCGCCCGAGGCGCCAACAGAGCCCTGGCATGGTACAACCGGGATAACATCGTGATTAATGTGCCATATTATCCTTTCAATAGTATCAATTGATATACCTGAGAAACCTTTAGCCAGCGAATGAACTTTCAGTATCATCATGAGCTTTGAAATTTCGGGGCTGACAGGTTCGCCAACACCTACACTATGGCTCATTAATAAATTATACTGAAGCTTTTTTGTATCATGTTCATTTATCATGGTAGTGCAAAGCGGGCCAAAGCCTGTGTTGATGCCATATACAATCTTTTGACTTTTGACAATGCTTTCAACAGCATAGCGGCTTTTTCGTATTTTTTCACGTGCTGATGGAGTGATTATTCCTTCAATCCGGTTGTGGCAAATATCAAGCGCCAGTCCGGCATTGAGCTCATCTTCCCCGTAATGAAATATGTTTTTGGTCATTTTATCCTGGTTTAGGATATTAAAATTACGCCATATTTACGGGGCTTGAAATGATAAATGTTAGTGGGGAAATACTGGTGTGTCTTATATTATTCTTGTTTCAATCTTTAATTTGTTTGAGGTAATCTTCCATACCTTCCTCTGCAATATCGATTATTGAGATATCGTGAGATACTTTTTTATACGCCTGAATATATTCTGCACGGTTTAGTTGATCCAAATATATTTTTAGGGCTTTTTCAATAATTTTATTCTTTGGGATATTTAATTGTTTTGCCTTTGAGTTAAGTGAATTGAGCAGTGAGTCGGGTAATGAACTGGTAAATTTGGCCATGTTGATTTATATTTTTAAATATAAATCAAAAATATAGAGATATTTGCAAAATGGAAACATCAGGGGTTTTTAATATTCGGATAACTCCGGTTAATATTATAGTCTGGAAGTTTTATCCTGCAAGTAGTGATCGGCCAGAACCAGTGCTGCCATTGCCTCAACAATGGGTACTGCACGCGGTAAAACACACGGATCGTGACGCCCTTTGGGATTAATCGTTGTTTCGTTCAAGGCTTTATCAACTGTTTTTTGTTCTTTCAAGAGGGTTGCTATAGGCTTAAAGGCTACCTTGAAATAGATGTCCTGTCCGTTTGAAATTCCTCCCTGAATGCCGCCTGAATGGTTTGTAAGAGTTGAAACGTCACCTCCTTTGTTAATAAAAATATCGTTGTGTTCCGAGCCGTACATTTTAGTGCCTTCAAAACCCGAGCCGTATTCAAATCCCTTCACGGCATTGATGCCCAGCATGGCAAAACCCAGGTCGGCATGCAGTTTATTGAAAACCGGCGATCCCCATCCGGGAGGTACGCCTTTTACCACGCAAGTTATTGTACCGCCCAGGGTGTCGTGGTTACTGCCTGCTTCTTCAATCAAGGCAATCATTTTTTCAGCAGTCTCCTGGTCGGGGCAGCGTACAATGTTATCTTCGGTTTTGGTTAAATCAAGTTCCTGATAGGATTTTTCGACAGAAATTGTACCGACACTGTTCACATAGGCATTGATGGTTATACCCATTTGTTCAAGCAGTTGTTTGGCAATTGCTCCGCCCACAACACGAGCAATTGTTTCGCGTGCAGATGAACGTCCTCCCCCGCGATGGTCACGAATACCATATTTCTGGTTGTATGAATAGTCGGCGTGTGATGGGCGAAAAACATCTTTCAGGTTATTATAGTCTGATGATTTGTGATCTTTATTCCTGACTAAGAACCCGATGGGTGTTCCTGTTGTCTTTTCCTCAAAAATACCCGATAGAAATTCGACGGTATCCGATTCGTCGCGTTGGGTAGTAATTCTCGACTGGCCGGGTTTGCGCCTGTTCAAATCGAGCTGTACTTTTTCAATGTCGATTCTGAGGCCTGCCGGGCAGCCATCAATTATGCCCCCAATGCCAGCTCCGTGCGATTCACCAAAGGAAGTGAGCCTGAAAATTGTGCCAAAGGTATTCATAATTAATTATTAGCAGTTACAGCCACCCGAGCAGCAGCCCTCGTCATGTGCATCGTGAGAACCGCAGTCTCCTGAGCTGCACCCTTCGCAACCGGCAGGAGAAAGCTCTTCTTTGGTTGCTTCCCTTACCTCAATGATATTACCTGAAAAGTGTAAGTCGATACCGGCCAGTGGATGGTTAAAATCCATTCTGATTTCGTTCTCATTAACTTCCAGAACAATACCATTCATGCGCTGTCCCGATGAAGTCTGCATTGGAACCTGTATGCCGGGCCTGAACCTTTCTTCGTCAAAAAAACCATCTACTAAAAAAATATTTTTTGGAAGATCTACAATCGAAGTTTCATCAACCTCGCCATAAGCTTCACCGGCTTTAAGGGTCATTTCAAAATCATCGCCCTGCTTCAGCCCTGCAAGGTTAGTTTCAAAAGCAGGAAGCATCATTCCTAAACCAAAAACAAATTTTAAAGGTGATTCTTCAGTGGTTTGTTCAATAATGTCGCCTCCCATGTTATCTGACCTGAGCGTGTACCTCAGTGTAACCATTTTATTTGTCGAAATATGCATAAGAAATTATTATTTGTTTAAAAACTGACAAAGTTAAAGAAATTGTTTTGTGGTACAACCAATTATTAAAGTAAGCATTTATTACTGAAAATTTGGTAACATTCATTTTATGAATTGGATGAAAAGCATAAAAAAAAGTTCTTCTTTTTTGCTTATTAATTCATATTGGTGTATAATTGCAATGTAATTTCATTTATTATTTTTTTCGATCAGACAATCAATTTCCAATAATTATAATAATCAAACTTATCGTTTCAATGCCAGAAATTTATGCTGGTGTTTAATTTAAATTACTATGTACGATATTCTAGAGTTAAATAAAAAACTGGTGTCCGATTTACGCGACATTGCTAAAAGCCTGCAAATTAAGCGGGTTGAGAAATATAAAAAAGAAGAATTGGTTTATAAAATCCTCGATGTTCAAGCCATACTGGCAGCCGAAGGCAAGTTAAAACAAAACAAACCTGTCGTCTCATCAAAAGGTTCCAACAATCAAAAAGAGGCAAAGAAGGAAGCTAAGAACGAACAAAAAATGAAGCGTAAAAGAACACGCGTTGTTCGATCAGGAGATGATAAAGCCCAGAAAGTTGAAATTCCGGTTTTTAAGCCTGAAAATGATGAACAGGAGGAAGGGGCAGATGATAACATTGTAGATAATGGCGGGCATGATTCAGAAACAATGCCGGATAAAAAGGAGGTTCAAAAACCAGTAATTAAAAAAGACCCTTCGTTGCAAAACATGCCTTTTGTTGATCAATCAAAAAATCAGCATAATAAAGAAAAACCATTTGATAAAAAACCAAAGATTGAAAAAGGCCCAGACAAACCTATTCAGGAAAAAAGCGAAAACAGAAAACAAAACTACCCCCCACAGCAACATCATGATAAAACTGATCGGGATAAAACCGATCGGGCAATTGAAAACAACAACGGTCAACAACGCAATCACTTCAACAAAAAAAACCAGCAACCGGAAAAAACCATTTTCGATTTTGAAGGCTTAATCACCAATACCGGTGTGCTTGAAATTATGCAGGATGGATACGGATTTCTGCGTTCGTCGGATTATAATTACCTGAATTCACCCGATGATATTTACGTTTCCCAATCACAAATTAAATTATTTGGACTAACTACCGGCGATACCGTTAAAGGAACAATTCGCCCACCAAAAGAAGGTGAAAAATATTTCCCGTTAATAAAAGTACTGGAAATAAATGGCAGGAATCCTGACTATGTGCGCGACAGGGTTCCGTTTGACCATCTTACCCCATTGTTTCCCGAAGAAAAATTTAACCTTACAGGGCGAGGGGTAAGTTCTATTTCCGCCCGTATTGTCGATATGTTTGCACCCATAGGAAAAGGCCAGCGTGGTTTGATTGTGGCGCAACCAAAAACAGGTAAAACCGTTTTACTTAAAGAAATTGCAAATGCGATATCAGCGAATCATCCTGAAGTTTACATGATTGTATTGCTTATTGATGAACGCCCTGAAGAAGTAACCGATATGGCACGGAGTGTAAATGCCGAAGTTATTTCATCGACATTTGACGAGCCTGCCGACCGCCATGTAAAAATTGCCAACATTGTTCTTGAAAAGGCAAAAAGACTAACAGAATGCGGGCACGATGTTGTTATTCTTCTCGATTCGATAACCAGGCTTGCCAGGGCATACAATACAGTACAACCGGCATCGGGCAAGGTGCTTTCGGGAGGTGTTGATGCCAACGCGCTTCACAAGCCAAAACGTTTCTTTGGAGCTGCCCGAAACATTGAGCAAGGCGGATCGCTTACCATTTTGGCGACGGCCCTTACCGATACCGGATCTAAAATGGACGATGTAATTTTTGAAGAATTTAAAGGAACCGGCAACATGGAGTTGCAGCTCGACCGTAAGCTATCGAACAAACGTGTTTTCCCGGCTGTTGATGTTAACCTTTCGAGTACACGCCGCGAAGACCTGCTTATACATAAAGCAATGCTCGATAAAATATGGATACTCCGCAATTACCTCTCTGATATGAATTCGGTTGAAGCAATGGAATTCCTTCGCGACAGGATCGTAAAAACTGAAACCAACGAAGAATTTATCATTTCGATGAACAGTGGGGCCTAGAATATATTTTTGCAGAAAATATTAAAAACAGATAATTGCCCTGGATTGTTCCGGGGCTTTTTTGTTATTCAGGTTTTATTGGTATATCAGGCCCACTCAACGTTTTCTCACGTAGTCCTTTAACAACGGGAAGTGTTTGCCTGATTTCCGATTTTGGAAGCAATTGAGGGACAGGTGTCCCGTTTTTGTCCCTGAAGATATCATATTTACTTATGGGTCGCTCATTATTCCGCCATTTAAAACCTTCAAGCCGGGTTTCAGGGCTTGCCTGTTCCAATAGCGGTTTCATTACACCGGTTGGCGATTTGATGAAACTGATGTGATGAATTTTATTCTCTTTAAGGTAAAGGACAATATTGCTGCTTTCGGCCCTGTTAACCCCAATGTAATCTTCTTCATCAACAGGGTAGTATATTGATTGCCCGTTTCCGTTAACATCGATTTTTTTCAAATCGTTATCAATGATATGGCCTACCATGTTTTTGCCTTTGATTTGATTGTACTTTGAAGTGTCAACCTCCTGAACAATAAATGAATTGTTTTTGAGATAAATATAATTGGTCGGTTCTGAATTAGTGACAACTTCAATGAAATCGGCGCTCATTTGGTTATTTTCCGACCAGAGCACGGGTTCGTTATAAAGTTGGGTGATTGAATCGTTCGTGTAATAAATTAATGAATCGCAGATGCCCTGCATATCGTTTTTGTAATACCTTACATTATAAAATGTTGTGAATATTTTCTGGTTTACGCCAACCGTGTCGGGTTTTGTTTGAAGCGTGTCGGCATGTAGAAAAAGTGAATCACTTTCGAAACACTGTATAAAAACAGCCGAATCGGTTACCTGGGCGTACTTCGAAAAATCGTTATAAGAGGTATTGTTCCCGGTGATTATAATTTTGTTTGCAAAATCATTGATGATCACATCTCCTTTTGCAGTACCGTCGCCGGTATTGTCGTCATAAAAAATATAATCGGCTTCCAACTGGGTATCGCCCCTGCGCACTGTTGAATTTTTAAGCAATTCCGAGAGATTGTTTTTGGTGTCGAACCATCCGTTTTCAGAATAAAGGTATGTGCTGTCGCCAATAATGTGTGTAGGGCCAAGTATGTGTACAATTTCTGTTTCAGTATTATATCGCATGGTATCAGACGTCATGACATAATCATCATTGACAAGGCGGACACTGTCTTTAAAAAATAATTCTTTTTCTTTAGAATAATAGCGACCGACAATACTTGTAAGTGTATTTGTACTGTCAACAATTGTACCTCCGAAGTTGTAGTATCCGATTTCTTCTTTCATGTCGAAGTCAAGTGAGTCGGTTGTGAGTGTTAAACCGGGGTCTTTCAGTTTAACCTTATTACGGGCCTTTGCCATTCCTTTGTCGCCGTTATAATGGATATAGCGGGCCCACATATGTAAGGTGTCATTTTTGATAATATGCACGTTACCAAAAGCATCAACTGTATTCGAAGAGGAATATGACCATGCGCTGTCACAAAAAACCACGATTTCCTTATGGGTCATTTTTACATTCCCCAAAAGACGTTGTGCATTTTTAATAATTGCTTCGTTGTACAATAACGAATCAGCATTGTCGATTGATATTGTTTTTTTTGTTTTTGATTGGGAAAATGCAAAAGGACATGAAAGAATCAGCAATATTGTTGTAACAAAAGTAATTACACTGAGAATGCTTCTTGCATGTTTATGCATATTAATTTCCATGTTGGAAAAAGGTTCACGATTTCATCAACTGGTTAATGATTTCATCTACTGAAATGTTTTCAGCCTCGGCTTTGTAATTTTTGATAATCCTGTGCCTTAAAATTGGCACTGCCACAGCGTTAACATTTTCAATATCGGGAGAATACTTCCCGTTAAGGGCGGCGTGGGTTTTAGCTCCCAGTATGAGGTATTGCGAGGCCCTGGGGCCAGCTCCCCATTTCAGGTAATTGTTCGTAACCGTTGGAGCAAGTTTCGTGTTGGGCCGTGTTTTCGATGCCAGTGTTACAGCATATTTCAGCACATTGTCGTTCACCGGTATTTTGTGAATTATGCCCTGGAGACCCAAAATTTCTTCTTTTGAAATTATGGTTTTCAACTCGGTTTCGAAAGCCGATGTAGTATTTTTTACAATGGTTAACTCATCGTTGTATTCGGGGTAGTCGAGCCAAAGTGAAAACATAAAACGGTCGAGCTGGGCTTCCGGAAGGGGATAAGTGCCTTCCTGTTCAATTGGGTTCTGTGTAGCCAGAACAAAAAAAGGTTTGTCAAGAACAAAATGCCGTCCGGCCGAGGTAACCGATTTTTCCTGCATAGCTTCGAGCAGTGCCGACTGTGTTTTAGGAGGCGTACGGTTTATTTCGTCAGCCAGGATGATGTTGGCAAAAATAGGCCCCTTAATAAATTTAAATTCCTTATTATGGTCGAGGATTTCTGTTCCGATTATGTCGGAGGGCATCAGGTCGGGTGTAAACTGAATGCGTTTGTAATCTAAGCCTAGAACCTGCGATATAGTATTCACTAAAAGGGTTTTAGCCAGGCCTGGAACACCTATTAGCAGGCAGTGCCCCTGGCTGAAAATTGAAATCAAAACTTGTTTGATAATCTCATCCTGTCCATAAATCACTTTCCTGATTTCGTTAAGCAGTTCTTCGTTTTTCCCGCATAAAAAGTCAATAGCCTCCGAGTCACTTTTGTATTTCATGTCAATATCTTTATCTAATTTAAATGTAATGAACAGATGGTTCTGAAACTTGTATAAATACTGAAGTCAGTAAAATTATGCCAAAAATAACCTATTTTATCCAGTTTTTAAATTTGAAATCGCAGTTTAAATAGGTATCGTCAATCCTGATATAAGTTTTTGATTGTTGTTTCGAAATCCACTCCTGAATGGTTTCTTCTTTCTTTTTTTCAAGATAGATTTCATTGATTAGCTGATAGTCCTCGGAAAGGTTTGCCAGGTGTTTATCGGTTTTATTGATAAGCTGAACAATAAGGAAACTTTCACGTCCTTGTTCATCAGTTGAAGAAAAGGGCTTAGAAATTTCGTTTATTTCAAGTGTGGTCAATACTTTTGAAACAGCAGGCGGAAGCATTTCGGCTTCAAATTTCGATGACATGGTCATGGGGTTTATTACCCGCCCCCCGTTGCTCCTTGAGTTTTTATCGGTTGAATACCTGAAAGCGGCTTCTTCAAAGCCCATGTCTCCCTTTCTGATTACATTTGCAATACTGTCGAGCAGCTTAAGTTGTTTTTCTTTTGTCTCGAGATCAATTTTGGGTTTCATTAGAATATGCCGGCACCTTATTTTTTCACCTTTCCGGTCGACCATCTGAATAATATGAAAACCAAGCTCGCTTTTTACAACATTTGAAACCTGACCGGGGCGAAGGCTGAACGCAGCCGCCGAGAATGCAGGATCCATTGTTGCTTTGCCAAAATAACCTAAATCTCCGCCATCTTTATAAGTTGGTCCCTCGGAGTAAAGAACGGCAAACTTTGTAAAGTTTTCACCTTCTTCAACCCGTTTTTTTATGTCGCGCAATTTTTCCTTTATCCTGTTTTCTTCTTCTTCGCTAACTTTCGGGGTAAGCGAAATCTGCGCATATTCGTACTGCGTATTGATGGTCATTTTTTCATCTTCATCGAGGTTTTTATAATAAAACCTTACTTCAGAAGGGGTTGCCATAACGTTTTCGATAATTTTGTTACGCATCTGGCTGCTGAGTAACTCATTTTGAATCACATCTTTTAATTCCGATTTGAGCTGTACAATCGGCTTATTAAAATATTCTTCAACGGCTTTTTCCGAACCCAGGTGTTGCACAAAATACTGTATGCGCATATCGAGTTGCTGATTAATCTGATTATCGGTAACAATAATGAGGGTGTCAAGTTCAGCCTCGGCAACCAATAATTTTTCGATTAATAAATTTTCGAGTATGTCACATTTCATATCACCATCGGAAGTGACTCCCTGTGCCTGGTTTTGAAGGTAAATGGCTTCAATATCTGATTTTAGGATGATGTTGCTGCCAATTTGGGCAATAATCTGGTCAATGACTTTATCCTGTGATTTTAAAATTATCGGGAATATAATCAGTATTAAAATGGCAACAAGAAATTTGTTGTATTTCATGGTCATGCAGTTATTAATTATAGACCCTAAATTTATCGTATTTTAGGGCATCGTAGTATAAACTATCCTTAATTTCTCTTAAAAAATCTAATTTTTCATGATTAATGATCGAACCCTTTATCTGAGGGGCAACAAACTCGATAGGGGCAGTATCGCCTGCAAGGAAATAATTGTTGATAATAATTAAATGGTGTTCGTTATTTTTATTAAACTCAATAATCTTATTCCGTTTAAGGTATTTTCCGGTATCCTCAAGGTAAAAATCGGTCTGTTGCAACAATTTGTTCAGATAAATCCAATTATTATCGAAGTTGTCGTATTTTTTTGCAAACCTGAAAATATAATCCTCAATTTCTTCTATGTTGTTATTATGATTGCCCTCCAGCATTCTTCTGATCTTATCGGGGATTGTAAGTTCAGCAGGAAAAATGATATAGCTGACCTGAACGATAGGCTCGTTGAGAATATATTTATCGATATTGGCATTGTAAAAATTGCGGATTTCATCTTCTGATATTTCCCTGTTAATGATTTCAGCAAAGCGTTTGTTTTTGTAATTAAATATGATCAGTTCCTGGCGGTATTTTTCAATTTCCCTGTCAATTTTTAAGTGGTCGGAAGAAAGGTTTTTTTCAGCTTCGGCTACCAGCAGGTTTTGCTTAATCCATTTGTTAATATATTCATCAGCAAACTTTACACTATCGTTGCCCGACAAAGTAACTGGAATTTCTTCCAGTAACTCGGAATGATAGAGGTTTTTATCCAGCACGCTGGCAACCACCGGATCGGTGGGCACTTGTTTGTTTTTGCCACAGGACCAAAAAACAGCAAGAGCAATTAAAAAATATCCCGATATTTTCTTCATTTCAAATATTAAGCGCTATTTCAGGCTTTTTACTTTTCGAAGTAATTTTTTGTTTACTATGACTTCATATTTCTGCCTGAGGTGTTTGAGCCATTCATCTTCAATTACTTCCTGGTAATCGGAGATGTATAGTCCGCGAGCTTCATCAAGTGTTTTCACACCTGTGTTTTTTATTTCTCCCCAAACGAAATACAAATCATCGTTTATGTTTTTTGGTTTTTCTTCTTTCCAAACCAGATAGTCCATGTTACGGCTTGCACCTTTTTCCCAGCGGCTTTTGGTAATCATCACGTTCCTTTCGCCGTTCGCATTTAATAAATCGGTTAATTGATCAGGGTCGGTTATCCCTGCAGCTAAAAGAGAGTCGGCTTTTTTCCGGGTTTCGGTATTGAAGCAATGAATGTACAAACCGTCGAAATGTTCCCCAAAAACATATTTGCCTTTGTTTTTTTCGTAAAACTCAAGCAGCCCTGTTGTATCCTGCATGGCAACATTCCATACATCGCTTTCCATCACAGTAAACAAAAGTATTCCGTCGTGGTATTCATCAAGCAGACTTTTAAATTCGGGGTATTTAATTTCCAGTCTTTGGTCTTCGTAATCGATAATGGTTTTTTCAATAAAGTCGTTGTGTCCAACTGGCATAAGCCGGGTAAGAACTTTCCCAATTGGGATAAGATAATCGATAAAGTCTTTGCCAGAATAACTTTTACCGGCAAATTCAAACAAAGTTATTTTTGCAGCATTTTCGGGTATTTCATATTTAAGTGTGTCAGGCATTGTTTCGCTTATGATTTTGGTGAACTGGTTAAAGTGTTCAGGATAATCGATAAAGCCATAATCTTTTTTCAATTTAGCGATGAAACTTTTTTTACCCTGAATAGTCCGTCTGGGATTTGCTTTAACCTTAGATTTAATATCTGCTTTAACTTCATCGAAAGTTTTAGGAGGCCTGTATTCGAGCCTTTTTACTATGTGCCAGCCAAAACGTGTACGTACAGGTTTGGAATAGTCTCCGTCGTTTTTAAGTTCAAAAGCGGCATTAGTAAATTCCGGAGCAAAAAATCCCAGATTGATGAACTTCATTACGCCGTCATGATTTCCAGATGCTCTGTCATCAGAGTTTTCCCTGGCCAGAGTTCCGAAATCCGCACCGTTTTCAAGTTCCAGATAGAGGCTGTCAATTTCGGCTTTAAGCCTCATGTCCTCTTCGTGAGTGACCGAATCGGTTATTGCAAACCTTTTCATAATGTGGGCGACCTTAACTTCACCTTTGGAGTATTGTTTGTCAACAATTTTAATCAGGTGGTAACCCAAATTTGTCCTTACAGGCATACTTATCTCTCCTACCGGGGTATTGTAACAACCATCTTCAAATTCTGAAATCATTTTGAATGCCGAGAAATAGCCTAAGTCGCCTTTATTTTCAGCAGCCGAAGGATCGTTGGAATACTCAACTGCCGCTTCTTCAAAAGTCATTTCATTATTTAAGATTTTGTTTCTGATATCAATCATTTTGTTATATGCCATCAGGGTGTCTTCTGGTGAAGCATTGGAATCCAAGGTGAGAAGAATATGACTTGCTTTTATATAATTAACCGTACGGTTGTATATTTCTTTTACAATTGAATCGTTTACCTCCCTGTCAGTAAGGTATCCTTTTGCAAGTTCATCGCGGTAGCCATTAAATTCATCGAGAAATGCTTTTGTTGTGTCGAGGCCACGGTTTTCGGCTTCAATAACCTTAAGTTTAAAATCGATGAACATTTCCATGTATTCTTCTGGCGTTTTTACATCGCTTTCATCGTTTAAGTTTGTATTGTTTTTCTGGTATATCTTTTCATACTCGTCTTTAGTTATCTTTCGTCCATCGATGGTTACAATAATGTTGTTGTTTTTTGCAGAAACTGAAATTGAGAGGATAATTAATAGCAGCAAACATTTGATTGTAATAACCTGTTTCATCATTTTAATTTTTTCTATAAGTTTTTAAATTCTTTATCTCAAATGAATTAAAAGTCCTAGCTTCACAATAATCGGCTAACATGCCTGAAAGTCGAATCAATAAATTTTATCCATAAAAAGCACAACGAAAAAAGTCATGTATTATTGCCGGCTACTGTAATTTGGGGCTTCACGTGTTATTGATACATCGTGAGGGTGACTTTCGATCATTCCCGAAGGCGTAATTTTTACAAATTTGGCATGGTGCAATGCTTCAATATTAATAGCTCCGCAATAACCCATCCCGGCCCTGAGCCCTCCGGTTATCTGAAACAATACTTCATAGAGTGTTCCCTTATAGGGTACCCTTGCAGCAATTCCTTCAGGAACAAGTTTTTTTATGTCATCTTCCATATCCTGGAAATAACGGTCTTTAGAGCCCGATTGCATGGCCTCGATAGATCCCATTCCCCGGTACGATTTAAATTTGCGGCCCTGGAACAATATGGTTTCCCCAGGCGATTCTTCAACTCCTGCGAACAAACCTCCTGCCATTACCGAACTGGCGCCTGCTGCCAATGCTTTTACTATATCGCCGGAATATCTTAGCCCTCCATCGGCAATAACAGGGATTCTGGCATCTTTTATTGCTTTGGCCACGTTATATATTGCCGATAATTGTGGTACGCCGACGCCTGCAATTACACGGGTTGTGCATATTGAGCCTGGTCCTATGCCCACTTTTACTGCATCGGCGCCAGCAAGAACAAGGTCGGTTGCAGCCTGGGCAGTTGCAATGTTGCCTACAACAAAATCTTTTTCAGGGTATTTGGCTTTTGCTTTCCGAAGGGTTTCAAGCACGTATTTTGAATGGCCATGGGCAGTGTCGATAACAATGGCATCAATATCGGCCTTTACAAGCTCGTCGATACGGTCGATGCTGTCGCCGCTGATGCCTACTGCTGCTGCTACCCTTAGCCTGCCTTTTTGATCTTTACAAGCGTTTGGTTTATCTTTTGCTTTTGTGATGTCTTTGTAAGTTACAAGCCCTATAAGCTTGTTGTTCTTATCGACAACCGGCAGTTTCTCAATTTTGTTTTCCTGCAGGATATCGGCAGCTTTTTCAAGGTCAGTCGATTCGTTGGTTGTTACAAGGTTTTTGCTGGTCATGACCTCGCTTATGGGCTTATCGAGCCTTTTTTCAAAGCGAAGGTCACGGTTCGTTACAATGCCTACCAGGTGACCTTCATCATCAATCACAGGAATGCCACCTATTTTGTAGGTTTGCATCATGTTGAGCACATCGGCTACAGTTTTTTCCCTTTTTACAGTAATAGGGTCATAAATCATACCGTTTTCAGCCCGTTTTACAGTGGTAACCTGTTTGGCCTGCTCTTCAATGGTCATGTTTTTGTGGATGACCCCAATGCCACCTTCCCTTGCTATGGCAATGGCCAGCTTCGATTCGGTAACTGTATCCATTGCTGCTGATACAATGGGGGTTTTAAGAATGATTGAGCGGGTAAATGGTGAAGATAAATTTACTTCACGGGGAAGTACTTCGGAATATGCCGGAATGAGCAAAACATCATCAAAGGTTAATCCTTCGGATAATATTTTATCTTTTAAAAACGCCATGGCTGCAAGTTTTAACGAATTTGTGTGCAAAGCTAAAAAAAATCGGTAAATGAAAATGTTTTTGCTACCCGAATAAATCACCATACCCTTTCTGGTGTATTAAAAAATGTTAAGCTGATAATTCATATATTTTCAGGCATAAGCTTATTTTTACAAAATGAAACGAAAAAATAATCTGTGATTGCTCATTTATCCTTATTCAATTGAGCGTTTATAAGAACATATTGTCCAGGTACTGGGGGTTTTCATCATTCAGGCCACTACAGGAAGAGATCATACGTTCGGTGGCCGAAGGTAACGATACCCTTGCGTTAATGCCAACCGGCGGTGGAAAATCGGTCACATTTCAGGTGTATTCCCTTTCTGTTGAAGGAATGTGCCTGGTTGTTACCCCGTTAATCGCGCTGATGAAGGACCAGGTTGAAAACCTTAAAAAGAGGGGGATTAAGGCTCTGGCAATTCATTCAGGCATGACGCGGGAAGAAATGAATGTTGCCCTTGACAATGCCACCTGGGGCGACTTCAAGTTTTTGTACCTTTCGCCCGAGAGAATCGCTTCCGAACGATTCAGGGAACGTTTAAAGCAGATGAAAATTAACCTGATAGCCGTCGACGAAGCACACTGTATTTCACAATGGGGTTACGATTTCCGTCCCTCGTACCTGAGAATTGCCGAGTTGAGGGAGCTTTTGCCGGAAAAGAAAATTCTTGCGCTTACAGCAACTGCCACTCCCCAGGTAGTAACCGATATTCAGGAAAAGTTGCATTTTGTTAAAGAAAATGTTCTGAAAAAAAGCTTCCGGAGGGAAAACCTCATTTATAAGGTACGCATTGAAGAGGATAAGCTTGGGTATTTATTACGAACACTTAAAAAAACAACCGGATGCGGGATTGTGTATACCCGTAGCAGGAAAAAAACCCGTGAAATTGCCGAAGCGCTAAACCGGGAAGGTATAAAAGCAGGCTATTACCATGCAGGTTTATCGTCTGAAAGCAGACACCGCAGGCAACACGAATGGATAAGCGGGAAAATTCGGATCATTGTTGCAACGAATGCTTTTGGAATGGGCATCGATAAACCCGATGTCCGTTTCGTGCTTCATGCCGACCCTCCCGATTCGCTGGAAGCATATTTTCAGGAAGCCGGCAGGGCAGGGCGCGATGGTAAAAAAGCCATGGCCGTTTTGCTATTCAACAATACCGATACAGTAAGGTTGAAAAAGGGGATAAACGAAAAATTCCCTCCACCCGATACCATAAAAAAGGTGTACGATGCCCTTGGCAATTATTTTCAGATTGCCGTTGGCTTCGGGCAGGGTTTGTCTTATGATTTCGACCTGGTGGGCTTTTCCAGGAAATTTCAACTTTCAATTGCCCATACGCATAGCGCTCTGAAAATTCTTGAACGCGATGGTTACCTCGAACTGACCGATGAACTTGAACGCCCATCGATTATTCATTTCAGGGTGAACCGCGATGACCTTTACAAGTTCCAGGTGGCCAATTTAAAGTTCGATTCGTTTATTAAACTGTTGTTGCGCTCGTATACCGGAATGTTTACCGATTACACGGCCATAAACGAAGATTTGCTTGCCAAAAGGGCCAAAACTACCCGTGAAGTTATATACAAGTACCTTAATTATCTCGATTCACATAAAATAATACATTACATCCCACAAAAAGATTGCCCTTTTATTGTTTATACCCGCGAACGCTTAGAATCAGCAAAACTGAAAGTTTCAAAAGAGAATTACACAGGGCGTAAAAAAATCTATGAAGAACAGGTTGGTGCTGTTATCGAATATGCCACGAAATCATCAACCTGCCGGAGTGCAACCCTGTTGGCTTATTTTGGAGATAAGCATTCGGCCCGATGCGGTGGTTGCGATGTTTGTGAAAAAATGAACAGCCTTGGAATGAGCAACATGGAATTCGACCGGATTTCAAACGATATCAAAGAATTACTTGGTAAAATGCCCATGCTGAAACATGAATTGTTTTTTAAATTAAAAGGTAATGAAGAAAACATACAAACGGTTATTAAATGGTTACTCGATAATTTGATATTAACCGAACGTATTGACAAAAAGCTGGAATGGAACGGAAAAATTTAACGAATCAGGATTTTCTTTTAAGCCACAATGATTTACTGAACGAAAAGGTTGTCATGTTATCATTGTTGTCAGCTTCCCGTTATCATTAATAAACTTTACAACAATCTGAATATCATCCCTCACAAAAACAATGAGAACAATGAGAACAATGAAAACAGATAATATATGACATCGGGCATCCAGAAACAATCCAGTTTTTTATTTTTGTCGAATATTTAAAAATTGAAGATGGGGCGTAGCCGAAAAAATAAGCCATTTTTTGAGAATGTTGAAATTATCGACATCGGTGCCGAAGGCAAAGCTGTTGCCAGGGTTAATGACCTTGTAGTTTTTATCCCGCAGGCCATTCCCGGTGATGTGGTTAATATTCAGGTTGTAAGGAAAAGAAAACGCTATAATGAGGCCAGAATAGTTAATTTCATAAAATATTCTGAAATAAGGATTAATCCTTTTTGCGAACATTTTGGCGTATGTGGGGGCTGTAAATGGCAACACCTGCCATACGAAAAACAATTGTATTACAAACAGAAACAAGTAACAGACCAATTGCAACGGATTGGAAAAATTGAACTGCCCGAAATAAGTCCGATAGTTGGGGCAAAAAATCCAACCTTTTACAGGAACAAACTTGAATTTACCTTTTCGAATAAACGATGGTTTGAAAGAGCAGAGTTTGAAAGTGGTGATATTGAGCAATCTGATTCACTCGGGTTTCATGTCCCGGGCTACTTCGACAAAGTGGTTGATATTAAGAAATGTTGGTTGCAGCCTGATCCTTCAAACCAAATCCGAAATGCAATCAGGGAATATGCCTTGCAAAACAAGCTTGATTTTTTCGACATAAAAGAACAAAAAGGCTTATTGCGCAACATTATTATAAGAACTTCAACAACAGGTGAAGTAATGGTAATCGTATCGTTTTTCAGCGATAAAAAGGAAAAACGGGAAGCGTTGCTCGACATGCTTTCAAATGAGTTTCCACAGATAAGCTCGTTAATATTTGTGATTAACCAAAAAGGCAACGATACCATTCTCGACCAGGAAATCATTGTTCACAAAGGAACCGATCACATTTTTGAACAAATGGAGGGCTTACGTTTTAAGATTGGCCCGAAATCGTTTTACCAGACTAATTCCGAACAAGCATATGAATTGTACAAGATTGCCCGTGAGTTTGCAGGGTTGGGTGGGGAAGAGGTGGTTTACGATTTGTACACCGGTACCGGCACCATCGCCAATTTTGTGGCATGTATGGCAAAAAAAGTAGTAGGCATTGAATACGTGCCCGAGGCCATTGAAGATGCCAGGATCAATTCGGAAATTAACGGTATAAAAAACACCCTGTTTTTTGCCGGGGATATGAAAGCTGTGCTGAATGAAGATTTCCTTAACGAACATGGCCATCCGGATGTGATCATCACTGACCCGCCGCGGGCAGGTATGGATGCAAAAGTGGTTGAAACCATTTTAAATGCATCGCCTAAACGCATCGTTTATGTGAGCTGCAACCCTGCAACACAGGCCCGTGACCTTGAATTGCTCAATCAAAAATATACTGTAACAAAAGTACAGCCGGTCGATATGTTTCCACATACGCACCATGTCGAGAACGTGGTGTTGCTGGAGAAAAAATAGGTATTATTTCAGCTACTATCTTAATGAAAATGGGTGTGGTAACTTTCGAAAATGGGAAAGCCTAAATATGCAACGTTCTGTCGAAGCAGCATTTTAAATGCACCAGGCCTACGGCCTTTCTCATTGTACCTGTAGTACTGTGTGACCGGCATAAATGCCGGCCTTACAAAATGGTGCAGGCCTACGGCCTTTGTGGTTAGCATATTGCGAAGCAGGTAGCTAATACATTTATTTACCTGTAAACTTTTGTTGATGATTGTATTTGCAATTGATAAGCAAGTTCCGTTAGGAACGATTTCATTTTGTAAAGCCGGGTTTAAACCCGGTGATTAGGTATACCATTGGCAAGAGAGTTCCGCAGGAACGAAGCATTCTTTTCTTCAAATAAGTGTTTTTGTAGTATTTTAGAGGAAAATTAAAATCATGCTGGCAATTTTATCTCCTGCAAAAGATATGAAAGCAGAGCACCGCGTGAACCACACCGGGTTGGATTATACCCTGCCCGAATACGTTTCTGTTTCTGAAAAGCTGGTTGGTGTATTGAAAAAAATGAAACCAGATGAACTGGCCCGGCTTATGAACGTTAATCCAAAACTGGCCTTGCTCAATTACGGGCGTTTTCAAAACTGGAATCCCTGCCATACACCCGAGAACTCATCACCTGCTATTCTTTCCTTTACCGGCGAAGCGTACAGGGGATTAAATGCAAATGATTTCAATACGGAAGCGTTCGTTCATTCACAAAAGGTATTGCGTATCTTATCGGGCTTATACGGTATACTCAGGCCGCTAGACCTGATACAGGCCTACAGACTCGAAATGGGAACAAAACGGGCTTTTACGGGCAAAAAGAATTTATATGAAATTTGGACCGGGCAAATAACAAAATCACTGGAAGAAACAATAAAACATTCGCTGGGCGAAAGATGCCTCATAAACCTGGCATCGAATGAATATTCAAAAGCGGTAGATTTTCAAAAAATCAATTGCCAGGTTATCGCACCTCAGTTTTACGAGGAGCGTGGAGAAGAAAGAAAAATGGTTACTGTTTATGCCAAGCGTGCCAGGGGATTGATGGCCCGCTTTATTATAAAAAACCAAATTGAAAAGGCAGCCGATTTAAAAGCATTCGATGAAGAAGGGTATTATTACGACAGTAAAAATTCAAGCAATGATGTTTTTTATTTCATCAGGTTGGGAAAATAATATTCATTTTTTGCAACGGTTTTCCATTAAGTTTGTCTCTTGAAACTGTTAACGAATAAACTTTGAAAAAATAACGATATGAAAAAAATTGCTTTCCTTTTAATATTGGTTTTACCAACCCTTATGCTTCATGCACAGAAATGGGATTTAGATGGGTTTGATGATGAAAATGAAGTAAAAACCGTGATGAATTCAATTACGATTCACCGTATTAGCGGTTTTGGCGGCCCAACAATGAGTTATTCGACCATAAACGGTGAATTTGCGTTTCTGACAGGTGGTGGTGGCGGAATTATCATTAATAACTTTTTTCTGGGAGGATATGGTGAAGGAGTCAGTAACTCTTACAGCATTGGAAATGAAAACTCTCTGCGGAATTTCGAATTTGGCCACGGTGGATTCTGGCTGGGGTATGAGCTCTTTCCGAAAATGATGATCCATCCGGTGATCAGTTCACGAATCGGGTGGGGAAGTATAAAAGGGAGTCATAGCAAAATAGGTGATATTGTCGATCCTGTATTCGTTTTAGTTCCTACTGTTTCTGTTGAACTTAACCTGACACGATTTTTCAAAATGAATCTTGGAGCAGAATACCGCAGGACATTCAATGTCAACAATATTCCAGATATGAACGATAATGATTTTTCAAGCTTTGGGGTGTATATGAACTTTATTTTTGGCTGGTTTTAGGCTGGATGCTGGGTACAGGGTACTGGGTACTGGATGCTTGATACTGGGTACTGGGTACTGGATGCTTGATTGGCTTGCCCGCCGTAGTCTCTAAATTTCGGGGCGAAGGTGGGATGCTCGATAGTTGATATTCGAACTACTGAATTCTATTCGTCTCAAGTTCCAGATCATCAGTTTTATATTGAATTATTAGTTGAAAATGGTGCAAGCTGCCAATTGGTATTATGGAATTTTGTCGATAAAAAAATAACTTTCCCCGATAAAAAGTGGATTTATTAGTTTGAATTATGGATATTGCACAAAAAATAAAACAACAAATATGAACCAGGTAGCAACCACTTACGAACCCAGTACAATAAACCTTTACATGCAACAGGCATTCCGCCCGATTAGCCGGCGTTATTTTTACAGTGACTATGTGAATAGCTTGCCAGTAAAACCCACCGATAAAATACTTGAATTTGGATCGGGCATCGGGGTGATGGCTGAACTACTCGCGCGCAGGTTATACCTGGGGCAATTAACTTGTGTCGACATCTCGAAACGTTATATTTCCCGTGCTAAAAGAAATTTACGAGATTATCCGAACACCACTTTCGTACGTGGCCAGTTAACAAAACTGAATTTCTCAACACGTGGATTTGATGCAATCAATTTGCACTATGTGCTGCACGACGTACCTGAAGCAAGTCGCCAGGAGCTAATAGATGAAATGTACGGTTTGCTCCGTCCCGGAGGAAAAGTGTTTTTACGCGAACCTCTTAACGAGTCGCATGGAATACCTTCTGCCAATACCGATGTACTTTTTGCCTCTGCCGGCTTTGTAAAGGAAAGCGGCAATGAACGAAGAGGCCGCTTCATGCGCGACAATTATTCGGCATGTTACATTAAAGCCAAGAACATCCGTTTTTTCTTTATTTGAACAATTCCGAAATTTTTGCCTTTACAAATTCCTTTGAGTCTGTCAATTTGAAAACATGATGGGGCTGGGCGTAATGCAGTTCATGAGTTTGCATGTACCTGTCAATTCCCCCACCCGTGATGTTAAGCATAATTACAGCGTTTTTTTCAACTTTGTGATTTTTCACCGAATCGATAAGCGAGGCAACGGCTACTGAAGCAGCAATATCGATATCGATACCCTCGGTTTTTTCGAAAAGTTCAGCTGCTGATTGGGCTTCATAGTTGGTAGCGGCAAGCACTTCGCCGTTTGTGTCGCTCAATGCATCGAAAAGACCGCCAATTAAAGAATAAGGAGGTTTTCGGTTTGATAGTACCTTTGCATTAATGGCTTCCACATTTTTTCGGGCAATCTCTTCGTTCATGGGCAGCATATCGCGCGATTTAGCATCCCATGCTTCCTTAATAGGTATAAAAGGATAATTCTGTGAAACCATCAGTTTCATTTTGTTGTTCCCGTACCTTCCGTCTTCAATAAAGCGCAAATTGGCTTCCCAGGCCGAAATTGCGCCAGTTCCGCTTCCAATGGCCTGAAAATAATAATCGGGGATTTTTCCAATGGTTGTAACAGCAGATAATACCGAAAGCCCCATGCCATCGCGGCGGGCAACGTTTTTAGCTCCGCCTTCGGGATAAAAATCAGGCATTTCAATAGCGTAATTCGAAAAATGAATTGCATCGTAATAATCGGAACCACTTTCAATCGATACAATTTTTACACATTGGTTCAGAGGTTTTTCGAACCACAAAGTATCAAGATAATCGTAAGGCACAAAAAGCAGTAAAGGGATTTTGTTCTCGGAGCAAACATGGGCAAAAGCCCTGGCTGTATTTCCGGCTGAAGCCACTACCAGGGTTTTGTGGGGGGTAGGGTTTATCCTTGCGCATACCGAGTAAGCTTCGAATTCTTTGAATGTACCCGTTTTGACAAATGCCCCTTTTTCGGGCCAATAACCGTTAAAATTGATGTATAAGTTTTTTAATCCCAGTTTTTTGGCTAAACCTTCACTTTTATAGGTGATGGGTTTACCCGATCCCCCAAGTATACGGTTAATTGGAAGCCAGTCGGCAAAACAATACAAGCCCGGCAAATCCCTTATGCGAAGTTGCTTCTGAGTATATACGGTCCTGATCAGCGATGGTGATATATTTTTCGGACAGTTCAATTCCCAGTTCCCGTCGTTAAACTCGGTTCCGCAACATACCGATTTTAAGTAGTATTCAGTTTTTTCAAAATTTTGCATGAATATGTTTTATTGAATTATTTTTTGAATTTTGATCTCGGGATTATTCGAACCCCTTCCCCATAAAAGGATTGTCAGCATATAAGTATTATCTGCCTGTGTGTTTTTATCGAGGGTGACAGTAACCACAAAATCGATACTTATGCCCGAAAGAATTTCGTTTGGTGTTAGTTTTTTTTGTGTTGGTGTTGATTTTATTACCCTTACCTTCCCAGAAGATATTAATGATTCTTCAAGTTGCTTCAGCAATCTTTCAGTATCGAAATCAGCATCGGTATTGTTGCCAAATATAAGTGGCATAAGCACTGGCCTTTCATTGTTTTTCATCAGGAAACCTGAAAGCCATTCCGCGTTAAGCATATTGGATGTAATATCGTTCAGGGTTGAAATGACTTTAGAATTATCGGGTAACACAACAGGATTTGATGGATTTGTTGTGTTAAAAATGGAACAACCTGCAGTTAAAAAACTCAATAAGATAATAAGGCCTGTATGTTTCATCTTTACGGTTTAGGGGATAAATTTAAAAAAAAAGGAAGAATAACTTCAGTTTTGTTTGGAATAGCGTTCGAGAAGTTGCTTAAGGTAATTACCGGTAATATCGCGGTAATAGATTTTATTCGAATTTCTAAGCCATTTTACAGCTCCGGGCAAATCACCTGTCATTTCTAAGGCAAGGGCCAGGTTGAACATGGTTTTGCTCCGTTTAATACTATTCCCTTCATCGATATATTTTTGCCAGTTATCCCTGGCAGCTTCCCATTTTCCCTGGGCTGCATATTCTATCGACAGGTCGATGGAGTCATCGTTAACAACGTAGTAATAACGGGTTTCGGTTTCCCATTTGGGTGAAATAATTTCGTTCAGATCGATGGCCGATTTAATGCCTGTTTCGATGCAAGCTTCTTTTATTGTGGGCAGGTTTGCAAAGCAGGTTAATAAATCGGCTTCGTAGCTGTCCCAATATAAAGTGTCTTTATTGGTAACATAATCAACAATGATTTTCTTGTTAAGCGGGTCATAAATGCGCCAGTGTGCCCTGTAGTAAAAATCAATTGAAGCGAAATAAGTTTTCTCGTATGAATACCCATAATATTCTTTCTGGCTTTGGTAACTTGTTACTGTGCGCATGGCAATGTTTTCGAGCACGATAAGTGCATCAGTGCCAAACTGGCTGCAAAGGGTTTCGACATAATTCCAGGTAAGTGGTTCAGGGGTTTCTCCATAGGGTAGCAGGCGGTATATATTCCTTTCAACCGGAATAACAATATCGTACCGTCCCGATTCATAAAGCATTTCCCCAAGTATTTTTATGGTGGTATCGGCAACAATGCTGTCGAGCAAAACCGCGTTGACGTTAAAGTTTTGTTTATAGAAAGCTATTTGTAGTGAGTCTTCATCGAAATTGTTAAAATCGGGTGTCATTGCCCTGTTCATAATTAGGAAACCCTGAATTGAATCAGAAATATTCATCTTTGGTTTTACCGGGACCTCTACAGTGAATTTTTTTAACTGGGCAAAGGTTCCAAACGAAACAATGGTCAAAATAATCAGCAAATAATATTTTTTCATACTCAATTATATTTTAACCCCATTAATAATAACCTGCTTTATCAATTCTTATCGGTTAATAACTGCCCCAGTACTTTCTCAAAAACCATTCCAAAGAGAGCAAGATTGCTGTTAGTATTAAATACCATTTCCAATCAATTATTTCAGAAATTCTTTTTTCGATATGTGTTTTTATGTTAATGCCTTTATTTTGAGAAATTTCATCAATTAGCATACTGCTTTGGCCAAAATTAAAAAACTTTCCACCCGATTCTGCTGAAAGGCTTTTTAAGAGTGAAAAATCGGCTTTTAAATTGTTCTGTTCAATGTTGACTTCCTGAATATTGAAAGTACCATTTTTTAAGAACTCTTTTTCTCCAAGTGAAGCAGTAGCTTCAAAACTATACTTTCCGGGTTTAATATAGCCCATATTAAGGTTGTATACTATGTTGTCGGAATCGAAAATGTAATTCAGTTCAGAGCCTGATGAATCGATTAATGTAAGTTTTACTTCAGCAGAGTTCACAGGTTCGTATATCTCGTTAAATACCTGGGCCTTTATTTTATAGGGTATTGTTTCAGAAGCAATGCGCCGGTAGTCGATCGTAAATTGTTCCCTTTCTTCTTTAAGGCAGAGATAATTGAACAGGTTAACTAAAAGCTGATCGAACACGTTTTGATTGCCCATGTTTTGATATTCGTACAATCTCCATCGCCAGATTCCCTCACCAGCAATTATTCCTGTTTTCCGGTTATCGATTTCTCCAGTAAGCATAAGCGGGTAATTCATCTCAATGCCGTTTATTTTCTGAAACGCCAGTTCGGAATAGGCTGAAGAGTAATTGTAATCGGTATACCAGGTAATAAGTGGAGGATAAACCTCTGATATTGTCTGTATATTTTGTGGCAAACTGAAAAGGGAAAAATTGTTGTTGAAATAAGCATTGCTTTCCTGGGTGAGTAAGGTGGGTTTGAGGGCAATGCCCAAATCGAGGTTATTAAGAGCCGATAATGAAGTTTGAGGGCCTGCAATGATCAGTACAGGAATGGCTTTGTTTTCTTTTATCGTCTGAAAAAGCTTGTTTTCCTGATTTTCAGGCGAAGGCAGTTGGTTAAGAACAACCAAATCATAATCGGCCAGGTTGCTATTAAACGACAATATATTTGTTGTTGTAATTTTAAAGTTGGCCTGCTTTTTCAGTGTTTCGGAAATTGCCCCAATATCGGGGTGTGGTGACTGGGTAAGGATCAGTACCTCGTATTTGTTTTCATGTACTTCAACCGAAAAGCTTGCCCGGTTGTTGGCCGTATTCGATTCGTTTGGAAGGGGTGATAGCAAAGCAGTAACGGTTTGTAAACCCGGTTTTTCAGCATTAAGTTTCAAGTCTTTCTTGTAGTAGTAATCTGATTGGGGAACATCAATTTTTTCGGAATAAACCAGTGTGTTCTCAATATATACTGAAAGCAAGGTTGATTTGGCAGTAAAGTTTTTAAACAACACTTCAAT
>JAFGEV010000382.1 GCA_016931385.1 Prolixibacteraceae bacterium | reverse complement strand
GCCCTGAAATTGACCCTGATGTATATGGTTTTGTGTTTATCGATGGATTTTATCCTGAAATTGCCATGCCAATTTTGCAACAAGCCAGGGCAAAAGGTATTGAAGTGGTTTTTGACGGAGGTAGCTGGAAGCCCCATTTGCCTGATATATTGCCTTTTGTCGACTATGCAATTTGTTCTGATAATTTTCATCCTCCGGGGTGTGACACCTATCAAAAAATCTTCGATTATATATTGGATCAGGGAGTAAAAGAAGTTGCCATAACACGAGGCGAAGATAATATACTTACCCCTGAGGGGGAAGTTGGAATAGACAAAGTAATCGCAGTCGATTCGCTTGGGGCAGGTGATATATTGCATGGTGCTTTCTGCTGGTATATGCTCAAAAATAATTCTTTTTTACAGGCCATAACCAATGCGTCGAAAGTGGCAACATTTTCAACAATATATAAAGGTACCCGTAGGTGGATGGATAAAATGAATTTCAAGTACAAGGAAAATTGATTCATTTCTTCAAATGATAAGGTATTTTTTAAAATATTTTGGTTAGATATTCGTTTATAATATTTTAATAGGCTAACAAAATGAGGGACAGGAAAGGGCAAATAATTCACTTTGTAAACAATTATTTACCATTCTTTAGCATAGCTGTACTGCTTTTCAGCCTTCCTTTTTCCGAGTCGGGTTTAAGTATTTTTACCGGCGTTTTATTTCTACTTGTTGCTTTCACCGGAAATTTCAACGACAAAGTAAGCCTGATACGTAACGATAAGTCTTTTTGGGCACTGTCAGGCATATTTTTCATATACCTTTTTGGATGTATTTTCTGCAATGATATCTCAACCGGGCTTTATGAATTGAAAAAAAATATTTTCTGGTTTCTTATCCCTGCTGGTTTTGCTTTTATACCCAAAATTGATGAAAAAAAAGTGTGGTACTTGTTATGTCTATTTGTGTCTTTTGTCACAGCTGCAACCGTTATTACAACTATTAAAATAATTTTTTCAGAGAGTTTTAACCTTTCTGATGTCAGGGATGCTTCATATGTTTCACACATTGCTTTTTCGCTTCAGATTGTTTTTTCAATTTTCATTCTAATTGTATCAGTTGTTTTGAAATTTCCTGTTTTGGGAAAAATTAATAAATGGCTTATCGCATTATGGTGTTTATGGCTTTTGGTTTTTCTGGGATTTCAGAAATCATTGATAGGGGGGGTAAGCCTTTATTTTGCAGGAATATATTTTCTGTTTTGGATGAGCAGAACAGTAAGAAGCCAGTTTTTAAAACGCATCAAATGGCCAATGCTCTTATTCTTTGTTTTTTTGCCGATACTTTATGTGGGATGGGTTGCCTGCAATTTTTATATTGTTAAAGATAATGAGTCCGATTTTTCAAAAACAACTTTATCGGGTAACAAATATTCCTTTAAAGAGAATGACAACCAACTTGAAAACGGTTATCATGTAAATTGGTATATCTGCAATAAAGAACTCGAAAAGGAGTGGAATTTAAGAAGTTGTGAAAAGATATATGACAAGGACGCCACCGGATACCCAATTTATGATACCCTTATCCGTTATATGACCAGCAAAGGCTTAAGGAAAGACTCGGCAGGGGTTGCAGCCCTTACCGATGCCGACATCAAAAATGTAAGGGCAGGTATTTCGAACATTATTTTTGTGAAAAAGAAATATTCCATTTATCCGCGTATTTACCAAACAATATGGGAGGTCGACAGGTATTACCATACTGGCAATCCAAACAATCAGTCGTTATCGCAACGAATTGAGTTCAGCAAAGCTGCCTGGCATATTATTAAAAACAATTTTTGGGGCATAGGCACTGGAAATTATCCTGTATTTTTCGATAAGGCCTATGTTCAAATAAATACCCAGTTAAAAGAAGGTTTTCGCTCGAAAGTGCACAACCAGTATCTGAGCTATATGGTAAAATTCGGTCTACCAGGTTTTATCGTAATTATCCTGTTGATTTTCTTTTCCATCAAATGGAAGAAACAGTACAACAATATTTTTGTTATTATGCTACTCATTATTGTTGGAATTTCAAACTTTGGTGATACAACACTCGAAATGCATGTTGGGCTACCGTTTTTTCTTGTTTTCCTTTCGCTCTTTTTGTGGCATTCTCCGGCTTTGCTTTCAAATTCGATACAACGCCACCAAGGTAAGAACAAAGGGTAATTTGAATCATGGCATTTAACAGGTAAGTATATTCAAAGGCTTTTTGTAAATTGCCTGAAAATACCTTAAGGGTTAAACAAAACATTTTAAAGATGAAAAAAAACAGCATTAAATACCGTTTAAATTTTTTTCATTTATTCAACTTTGCCACAATTTTTGCTTTAACCTTAATTTCATTTTTTTTAATTACCGGTTTTTATTTAAAGAAGCAAGCTATGAAGTTTGTTAAAGAACAAACCCTGGTAATTGATAAAGCTGTTTCTTCTTTTTGTAAAAGTGTTGAAAATTATGCCGATGAGTTGTCTTCTGAATATACCTCAAATAATACTAAAGAAAATTTGCAGCAATTTGAAAATCATATTGCGGTTAAATTTATTAAAGAAATTGATTCAATGGTTGTTGTCTCAAACCCAATTTATAATAATGGCTTTGATAAAAACAAAGGCCTGTATTCTGATGATTTCTTTAATGCTGGTTTTAATTGGTTGAAAAATGGACTGGATTCTATTAACCCATTTGAACTCATATATCAATATCATCGAGATTCTTCACAACAAATAGTTTTTTTTGTAAATGAAGATTTTTTAAAAGAATCCATTTCAAACTTACTTGTTGCTGATTATAGCCAGCCTTTATTGTTCGATAGCGCCAAACAACAGTTGTTATTTTCTACCGATTACCAATTATCAGAAATTGAAATTGTAGATGGCGACAGCATTTCTGAAAATCTGAATATTTCTCTTTTAAATAAACTTACAAGCAATAACAAGCGCCCTCTGTTATTTGCCACGTTTAATGATGACTTAAATGCCTATATAGGAATATTTCAAAAACCCGGTGCTTATGATCTTGTGAGTCAGGGATTTTTATTTTTGATAATATTAGTGCTGGTTTTCATATTTTTATTAGGCATTATACAAATTCTGGTTACAAATAAAAGGCAAACACGGTCAATCAGAAATTTGGTTCATTATGTTTCAGTAAATGTTGGCCAGGGAATAACGATAAAAGGTAATGAATCAATATTGCTGCGGAAGCAATTTGAAAAACTGCATAACCAACTGGAGATAATTGAAAAAAACCAGGAAAAAGTTAACCAAAAAAACTCGAAGCTTGAGAACGACCTAAAACTAGCCAAAAAACTTCAACGCAATTTAATGCCAACAATAACTCCAAAACTAACAGGTCGAAAAGAATTTGATTTATATGCACTTAGTGAACCTGCATTTGATATTGGCGGCGATCTGGTTGATTATTTTTTCATTGACGACAATCATCTGTTACTGGCAATTGGTGATGTTGCAGGAAAAGGCATCCCGGCTTCGTTGTATATGATTTATACACATACATTATTGCGCAACATTTCAAAATCGGGAAGCGAAGTGCCATTTATTATGGAACATTTAAACAACAGGCTTATTGAGGAAAATATAAGTGATATGTTTGTAACTTTTTTCCTGGGTATCCTCGACATTAATACAGGGCTTTTGAATTATTGCAATGCTGCTCACAATTTGCCTTTGATAATTTATTCCGATGGACGAATTGAAGAGTTATCTGATATTCACGGGATACCTCTAGGGATATACCAGAACAGGAACTATAAATATTCAACCATCCAGTTGAACGCAAAAGATCAGCTTTTTATTTATTCCGACGGGGTAACCGATTCGGTTGATGAAAATGGTATGAAATACTCCCTTGACGTGTTGAAATACAATCTGATGGGATCATGGCTTGATCAACCACAGAATATAGGGGTAAAAATTAAAAACAGCATCGATGAATTCAGGGGCAATCAATCACCTGAGGATGATGTTTCAATTTTGATTATTCAGTATATGCCTGACAAAGGAAAAAAAGTTACAGATTAGAAATCTTTATCCTCACCTTTTCTTTCTTTGAATCAAAGCCTATAGAAATTATATCGCCCTCTTTTGGTTCACTTTTTAAAATTGCTTCAGCCATTTCATCTTCGAGTAGTTTCTGTATTGCCCGTTTTAAGGGCCTTGCGCCAAACTGCGGGTCAAATCCTTTCCTGGCAATGTAATCTTTTGCTGTTGCCGAAATCTTTAATTTCAGGTTCAGGTTTTTAACCCGGTCATACAGCTCTTTAAGCTCAATATCGATAATCTTATGGATATCCTGTTGTGTTAACGGGTTAAACATTATTACATCGTCGATACGGTTTAAAAATTCAGGCGCAAAAGTTTTTTTAAGCGCTTTCTGAATAATGAACGAAGAATGTTCGGGGTCAGTAGCATCGGGAGGGGAGGAGAAACCAACGCCACGGCCAAATTCGTTCAATTGTCTCGAACCAATGTTTGATGTCATTATGACAATTGTATTTTTAAAATCAACCCGTCTTCCAAGGCTGTCAGTCAGCCTTCCTTCGTCCATAACCTGTAACAGGATATGATAAACATCGGGATGGGCTTTTTCGATCTCATCGAGCAATACCACGGAATAAGGTTTACGCCTGACTTTCTCAGTCAATTGCCCGCCTTCTTCATAACCAACATATCCGGGGGGAGCTCCAACCAGGCGCGACACAGCAAATTTTTCCATATATTCGCTCATGTCAATTCTGATAAGCGCATCGGTCGAGTCGAAAAGATATCTTGCCAACACTTTTGCCAATTGGGTTTTACCAACTCCTGTTGGCCCCAAAAATACAAATGTACCAATTGGTTTGTTGGGGTCTTTAAGCCCGGCCCTGTTTCGTTGTATCGCTTTAACAATTTTTTCAATGGCAGCATCTTGGCCAACAACGGTACCTTTAAGGTCGGCACCCATATTAAGCAACTTTTTACTTTCGGCCTGGGCTACACGCTGAACGGGTATTCCCGACATCATGGCCACAACTTCCGCTACTTTGTCTTCTGTAACAATTTCCCTGTGATTAATCAATTCCCGTTCCCAATCTTCTTTTTCCCGGTCGAGAAGTTGCAACAGGTTTTTTTCTTTGTCGCGGAAACTTGCAGCCAGTTCAAAATTCTGGCTTTTTACTGCCTGTATTTTTTCTTCACGGGTTTGTTCAATCTTTTCTTCTAGTTTAATAATGCGTTCCGGAACATTGATGTTGGCGATGTGAACCCTCGAACCGGCTTCGTCAAGGGCATCAATAGCCTTATCGGGCAAATGTCTGTCGGATATATATCTTGCAGTGAGGTTTACACATGCTGCAATGGCTTCAGGTGTATAATTAACGTTATGATGGTCTTCGTAGCGGCTCTTAATGTTGTTAAGTATCTGAATTGTTTCATCGGGTGAGGTAGGATCGACCATAACTTTCTGGAACCTTCTTTCAAGCGCCCCGTCTTTTTCAATGTTTTGCCTGTATTCATCAAGCGTTGTGGCACCAATGCATTGAATATCGCCACGTGCAAGCGCAGGTTTGAGCATATTTGCAGCATCGAGCGAACCTGTTGCTCCCCCTGCACCGACAATGGTATGAATTTCATCGATGAAAAGAATAACATTGTTCACTTTTGCCAGCTCATTCAATATGGCTTTCATTCTTTCTTCAAACTGGCCGCGGTATTTTGTTCCGGCAACTATTGAAGCAAGGTCGAGCGATATTACGCGTTTGTCAAACAAAATGCGTGATACTTTCTTTTCAACAATCCTTATTGCCAGGCCCTCTGCAATGGCCGATTTACCAACGCCAGGTTCGCCAATCAGGATAGGGTTGTTTTTTTTACGCCTGCTTAAAATTTGTGCGAGCCTTTCAATTTCTTTATCACGGCCTACGATGGGATCGAGGCTTCCTTCTTCTGCAGCTTTGGTAATGTCGATGCCAAAATTGTCGAGAACAGGGGTGTCCGATTTTCCTGATGTGGGCGCAGAAGGGCTGTTACTTCCAGAAGAAGGTTTCTGGAAAAAATCTCCTGAGTCATCATCAGGGTCGCCGGGCATGTCCGATTTCGATTCTATCTGCTTCCTTTTATAATCTTCGAGTTGTGATTTGATGATGTAATAACTTATGTTGAAGTCGTTCAATACGCGTGAAATAAGCGCCTTGTCATCCTTGAGAATTGCCAGGAGCAAATGGCCGGTGTTGATTGTATTGCTACCCATTGAGCGTGCTTCAAGGTATACCAGCTTAAGTGATTTTTCGGCTACTTTCAGTAATTGAACTGAAGCGGAAGGCGACAGGGGTTGTTCTTTTTTTATCTCATTTTCAACGGTACGTTTTAATTCGTAAAGATCAACTCCCAAATTATTGAGCAGGTCGATAGCTACACCTTCGCCATCTCGCAATATACCTA
Source organism: Prolixibacteraceae bacterium (assembly GCA_016931385.1). GTDB lineage: Bacteria > Bacteroidota > Bacteroidia > Bacteroidales > Prolixibacteraceae > DAIMEA01. Next base: position 21,745 of record JAFGEV010000382.1, on the reverse strand, counting down.
AAAAGATATGTTCTAGCCCAATGTAATCATTCCCCATCCGTATAGCCTCTTCACGGCTGTACGACAAAACATCCTTTATTTTGGGTGAAAACTTTGAATCCATAATTCAATAAAAACTTGATTTCAATTAAAAAAACGACACTAATATACATTATTTTTTCAATAACAATTTTTATAGAAACCGTTGAAATAGCATATTGTTGAAAGAAACCCGCGGTATGTTAATTTTTTATTGAAATAGAAGAATGAGAAGCCCCCATATAATGGTATTTTTGTATTTTTAACGGCTTTTTTAGCGAAATAAAAAACATATAAAATGTTGGATAACGAAAAGATTTTTAAAATCAACATCGAAGAACAAATGAAATCGGCATATATCGATTATTCGATGTCGGTAATTGTCTCAAGAGCCCTGCCCGATGTGCGGGATGGCTTAAAACCTGTTCACCGCAGGGTTTTGTTTGGTATGAGCGAGCTTGGGATTACTTCTTCAAAACCTTATAAAAAATCGGCCAGGATTGTTGGTGAGGTATTGGGTAAATACCACCCCCATGGCGATTCATCGGTATATATGACCATGGTGCGTATGGCTCAGACTTGGTCTTTACGTTACCCCTTGATTGACGGGCAGGGTAACTTTGGATCGGTTGATGGCGACAGCCCCGCTGCAATGAGGTATACCGAAGCCCGCCTTGCAAAAATTGCAGAAGAAACCCTTTCTGACCTCGATAAAAACACAGTCGATTTTCAACCCAACTTCGATGAAACACTCAAAGAACCAACTGTATTACCTACAAGGCTGCCCAACCTGCTTGTAAACGGCACTTCGGGAATTGCCGTAGGTATGGCAACCAATATGCCGCCACATAACCTTGCCGATACAATTGACTCAACAATAGCCTTTATTGATGACAATGAAATTGAGATTGATGAACTGGTAAAAATAATCAAAGCCCCCGATTTCCCAACAGGAGGAATTATATATGGCTATCAGGGAGTAAAAGATGCTTACAATACCGGAAGGGGTCGAATTGTAATGAGGGGAAAAACCCATATTGAGACTACAGCCAACGGTAGGGAAAAAATTATTGTTACCGAAATCCCCTATATGGTCAACAAGGCTGAATTGATCATAAAAATTGCCGATCTGGTTAACGAAAAGAAAATTGAAGGTATTTCCAATGTAAATGACGAATCCGACCGCTCAGGTATGCGGATTGTTATTGATATCAAAAAAGACGAAATTTCGAATGTTGTTTTAAATAAACTATTTAAATTCACGCAATTACAATCGGCATTCAGTGTAAACAACATTGCCCTTGTAAAAGGCAGGCCAAGGCTATTAAACCTGAAGCAATTAATAAAATATTTTGTCGACCACAGGCACGATGTAGTAACCAGAAGGACACAATATGAACTTGAACAGGCCCAAAAGCGGGCACACATTCTGGAAGGGCTTATAATTGCAAGCGATAACATCGACGAGGTAATCAGCATTATCCGCTCATCAAGCAATCCTGATGAAGCCCGTGAACGCTTATCCGAACGGTTTGAACTAACAGAGGTTCAAGCAAGGGCAATTGTTGAAATGCGATTGCGTCAACTCACCGGTCTTGAGCAGGAAAAATTGAGGGAAGAATACAACGATTTGCTAAAACTGATTGAAAACCTCAAACAGATTCTTGATAGTGAGCAAATGAGAATGGATATAATAAAGGAAGAACTACTTGAACTAAAAGCTGCATATCCTGAAGGAAGAAGGACCGAAATTGTCCCAAATGCCGAAGAATTTAATCCTGAAGATTTTTATGCCGATGAAGATATGCTCATAACCATTTCACATCTTGGTTACATAAAGCGTACACCTTTGAGCGAGTTCAGAACCCAGGGAAGGGGAGGGGTTGGTTCGAAAGGGGGCACTACCCGTGACGAAGACTTCCTCGAAATTATGTTTGTAGCAACAATGCACAATACTTTGCTGCTTTTTACTGAGAAAGGCAAATGCTTTTGGTTAAAAGTTTATCAGATACCCGAAGGAACCCGTACTTCAAAAGGCAGGGCAATTCAAAACCTGCTGAATATTGAACAGGATGATAAGGTAATGGCCTTTATCAATGTAAAAACACTTGATGATGAAGATTATATCAACAATAATTATATCATCATGTGTTCACGTAACGGGATCATTAAAAAAACATCTCTCGAGGCATATTCACGACCTCGCCAAAACGGTGTGAACGCCATTACGATTCGTGAAAACGATCAGTTGATACAGGCAAAACTTACCAATGGAAACCATGAAATAATGATTGCTGTCAGGTCAGGTAAAGCAATCCGTTTTCCTGAAAGCTATGTGCGAGCCATGGGCAGGACAGCTTCAGGTGTAAAAGGAATATCGTTAGGGGAGAACGATGAGGTAGTTGGCATGATATGTGTAGAAAATGAATCGGAAGACGTAATGGTTGTTTCAGAAAATGGATTTGGAAAACGCTCCAGTATTGAAGATTACAGAATTACAAACAGGGGAGGTAAGGGCGTTAAAACCATAAATATTACTGAAAAAACCGGCAGCCTGGTTTCAATTAAAAGTGTTACCGATGATGACGACCTGATGATCATCACTGAAGATGGAATAACAATCAGGTTGGCTGTAAGTTCGGTTAGAATAATGGGTAGAGCAACCCAGGGTGTTAAACTTATTAACCTACGCGAAAACTCAACAATTGCATCGGTTACACGCGTCAGGAAAAATAAAGACCTTGAAGAAGGGATGGATGAACTGGAAAATGAAAATAACGAAGATCATATTGAAACTGATGGACAATAAATCAGTTAATTTTATATTTGTTATAAATTTGAAAAATATATTAATAATTAATAAACGATGAAATGTGCAAGTAAAGGACTACGCACCAATAAAAAAATCTGGAAGCGGATTCCCTGAGATGCATTTAAAAATTAAAAATTTAATCACATGAAACAGTTTGTAACACTACTTTCACTGATTCTTTTAAGTACAATGGTTTTTGCACAGAGAGGAAAGGTAACCAGTGCTTTAAGCTATAAAGAATCGGGAGATATTCAGAAGGCTTTTGAAGCCATCGAGGAGGCTGTCGATACTTCTAATACCCGGGCCGAGCGCTCATTAACCTGGCCAAGAACATGGGAAGTAAGAGGACAGATTCTACAGGAAATCTTCAAAAAAGAAGTCAAAGGCTTGGTTGATGAACCATTGTTTGAAGCTTATGAATCGTACGACAAAGCAATCCAACTTGATGAGAAACGTAGTTTGAGTAAAAGTCTTGTAATCGACCTGACTTTTCTGCAGACCGATCTTTCTAACTATGCCATAATGAGTTACAATGCCGGGAATTATGCTACTTCCTTGAAGTGTTTTGAATTATTTCTTGCGATTAGCAACCAGCCAATTATGAAAGAAAATGCAGGTGTTGAAGCAGTTGATACTGCAATAATATATAATGCAGGCTTAGCAGCCTTTAAAGCTGAAGACTATGACAATGCGATAAAATATTTTATGAAATCAGCTGAATACGATTATAATGGTGGGTCATGTTATCACTTTACATTTCAATCGCACCAGGCTAAAGGCGACACTCTTGCTTCAATAAATACCCTTAAAGAAGGCTTCGAAAAATATCCAAACGATGAAATCCTCATTGTTGAGTTAATAAATTTTTATATTGGTAAAAACAGGTCAGAAGAAGCTATTAAATTTATTGATTTTGCGATTGCCGAAAAACCAGAAAATGCATCTTTTTACACTGCTAAAGGAGGTATGCTCGAAAGAATGGGAAGGGTTGAAGACGCAATTGAAATGTATAAAAAATCGATTGAAGTTGATCCTGATCAATTTACTCCATATTATAACCTGAGTGTGATCTATTACAACAGGGGTGTTGAAGTTGTAAATGCAGCAAATTCAATACCACCTAGTGAAACAGATAAATATGATGCGGAAATTGAAAAAGCAAAGGAACATTTTAAACAATCTTTACCTTATATTGAAAAAGCCTATGAAATTGATTCAACTGAAATTGCAATCCTTGAATCGTTAAAAACAATCTATTATCGGTTAAAAATGACTGATAAATATGATGAAATTAATAAGAAGATACAGAGTCTGAATAAATAGAAAAATTTGAGAAGAAGTTGTTTGAATAAAAAAAATAACATTTTAAGAAAAAAAATAGTAGGGTATCTTTTAAGTTGTTTGTAAAAAGAACAATGAAAATGATAATCTGTTAGTTTGCAGATGATTTTTCTTAAAGTTTGCAAATAAAAAAGAAGCACTTTTAAAGAGAAGCTTCTTTTTTTATTAATCATGAATAACTAATTAAATTGACATGAAACATCTTTCAATTTTTCTATCTCTTGTTGTATTATCAACAATTGTTTTTGCCCAGCGTGGAAAAGTAACCAGCGCATTAGGTCTTAAAGAATCAGGTGAAATTAAAAAGGCCTTCGAAACCATTGAGATTGCAGTAGATTCTACTAATCCAAAAGCAGAGCGATCACTTTCCTGGCCAAGAACCTGGGAAGTAAGAGGACAAATTTTACAGGATATTTATAGAAAAAATATTGAGGGATTAATTAATGAACCTTTATTTGAAGCGTATAATTCGTACAAAAGGGCTATTGAATTAGATGAAAAACAACAGCTGAGCAAAAGCTTATTGATCGATCTCACATTGCTTCAAACCGATCTGTCTGATTATGCGATTAACAGTTATAACAAAGAAGAATACGAAACAGCAGTAAAATGCTTTGAAATTTATCTGGATATAAATAATTTGCCAATTATGCAAAGTAATGCAGATGTTGCAAGTGTTGATACTGCTATAATATTTAATACCGGATTAGCAGCATTTAAGGCAAAAAATTATAATAAAGCGATTAAATATTTCAACGAGGCAATAAAATATAATTATAACAGTGAATCATGTTATTTTTCAGTTTATAATGCCTACCAGGCTATGGGCGATACACTGGCATCGCTAAACGTTTTAAAAGAAGGCTTTGAAAAACATCCAAATAATGAAATATTAAATGTTGAATTAATAAATTATTATATCCTTACTGAAAATAAACCAGAAGAAGCATTAAAATTTATTGACATGGCAATTGAAAGAAAACCTGATAATGCCACATTATATGCAGTTAAAGGTAAGGCACTCGATCAGATGGGAAGGTATGATGAAGCGATAGAAATATATAAAAAATCAATTGAGATCGATCCTGAACAATTCAGACCTCAATTTAATCTCAGTGCTATTTATTTCAATCAGGGAGTGGAAATCATAAATGCTGCAATAGAACTTCCACTAAACGAAACGGATAAATATGATGCTGAAATTGAAAAGGCAAAAGAATATTTCAAAAAATCGTTGCCATATATTGAAAAAGCATATTCAATCGATTCAACTCAAATTGACATTATGGAATCGTTACGAACAATCTATCTGCGTTTAGATATGACAGAAAAATATAACAATATTAATGAAAAGATAAAATCATTAAAGAAAGAATAGCTTTGATAAAAACCAGTAATTGAGATTGCTGGTTTTTTCTTAATAAATAATAATTAACATAATATCAATTATAAGACTGACGTATTAGAATTATCTTTTGATATTATATTTGAATAGTTTAAAACATCAATTTTCTAATGGTTCTTATATGATATGCTAGTTATTAAATTCTCTGAGAATTCAATAAACATATTCAGGTAAAGGAAAATAAAAAATATTAAAATCTCAGCGAATAATATTTGCTTGAAATTCTCACTGGATATTTTAAAAAACCATTTGCTCAGGTTTAAACTTATTTTTAAGTTGTTTCTTATGCCAGGAATATAAGGGATTATTGGCAAGAATTATTTTTTCGAGTTTATTGATACTTGAATATTCAAGAGGAATAAGTTTTACTTGATTATTGGTCAAATCGATAATTTTGAGTGAAGGATGCATTGAAATATCTTTTTCAAAAAGATCGATAGCATTATTTGAAATATTTAACTTTTCAAGGGATTTCATTTTATTAATTGTTCCGCTTAATTCGTGTAGCTGGTTGTGGGCTAAATTCAAATATTTTACTTTTGTCAACATCTCAAACTGAATTGGAATATTTTTCAAATTATTCATCTCCAAGTCTATAGATTTAATGCAGTTTTCATTTGTAAATCTACCTGTAAAATTTTGTATATTGTTAATACTTAAATTTATTTCATCTAACTTTTTGGCATTCAAAAAATCAGCATTTATTTTTTTTATTCTATTGTTGCTTAAATTCAAACTTGATAATTGGTTGAGCTTAGATAAATCAATTAGTTGTACAATTTTATTATTTGATGCATTAATGGTTTTTAACAGATGCATCTCCCCTATTGAATTTGGTAATTCTGCTAACTGATTATTGATCAGGTTTAAATGTGCAATTCTTTTTAGGTTGCCAAAATTTTCAGGTAATTTTTCCAGCCGATTGTCGTTTATCTTAATTTCAGCCAGAATCTTAAGGTTTCCAAAATTTTCCGGGAGTTCAGATAAGTTGTTTTTTTCAGCTTTAAAAATATTTAAAGTTATTATTTCACAGAAAGAATCAGGAATTTTTTCAAGCTTGTTCCAATCCAAATCAATTATTTTCAGACTTTTAAGATACCCAACGTCTGAAGGTAGACTTTCGAGTTTATTCGAGAACAAATCGAGTTTTTCTAAATTGGACAGTTTTGATATACTGTCGGGAAGTTCGTTGATTTGATTCTCAGCTAAAAGAAGTTCTTTCAATTTCCTGCAATTATAAACATTCTCGTTGAGTGTTGTTAGTTGGTTCATCGAGAAATCAATAACTTCGAGATGCTCAAATTGATCAATGAAATCAGGGATTTTTTTCAGATTGTTTTTTCTGACATACAGTTGTTGAAGGTTTTTCAGTTGTATCAAATATTCAGGTAATTCTTCTAATTCATTATAGCCTAAATACAAAACCTGAAGCTTTTTTAATGATGTAATTTTTTCAGGGACCTCATGTAATTTGTCGTTTTCAAGTTTTAACACATACACCCCAGAAGGATTATCCAAAGCATTTTCAAGGCTTGTATAAATCCTGGAATTAGATATTTCATCTGAACTTAACAGCTTGTTTGTTACAGTACAGGAATTCAAAACAAAAAGAATTGATAACCCCAGAAAAATGACACCACAACGCTTCATAAAAAACTGAATTTAAAAAGCTGCAAAGAAAATAAAAGAATGCAAAGTCAGCAAAAACAAGCTGAATTTATACCATTTGTTAACATTTCGGAAAACAGTGATATCTATTGTATGCCAAGCTTTTCAGCAATATTTGGTGGAACTGCATCTTTATGTACCATAATATCAATGGTTCTTAAAGCAATATAAGGTTTTGAGGCATAGAAATAACCATCAAAACCATTGTAGTAACCCCAGGAATTTTTGACTATATAATATTCAGCGCCATTTTGATCTTTAGCCAGGCCTACTATGTGCATTCCATGATCATCGGTTGAAGTATAGTTGTCGAAATCTATCTGTCTCATTTCCTGGGTAATGTTCTTTTCTTTACCGGGTTCATTAAGTTTATAAAGTTCTTTTTCCTGCTCATTTTCATCAAGTTTTTCCCAACGCGCTATTTCGGCATCAGTCATTTCGGTATAATCAATATCCGGGACCACAGCCACTCCCCTTTTTTTAGTAGCAAATCCTTTATCGCTCACATCGGCGCCCCATGCAATTGAATAGCCGTTCTTCAGAGCGTAGTCAAAAATTTGCATCAGTTCATTCAGTGGTACGTTGTAAATTTCCGACCACATCCAGTTGTCGGGAATTTCAATGATGAATTTTTCATAAAAGGGATGATGGGTAAACGAACCAATTTCGATGTAATCATCAGGATTCAAACCTATGAAATCTTCGGCGAACGAAACAGGTGTATATTCCTTGCCGCTGTAAGTAAAAGTTTCAGGAATTACACCTAAGTAGTTATCAAGCAGGTCGGTAAAAGCCTGATGCCAAACCGGGCTAAGTTTTTTATTTTTGTTTTTCACAATACCATCGACATGGGCTTTTAATACTACGTCCATTTCACCATGCACAGGCTTATCTTCTCCAAGTACAAGCCCGTTGTAGGCCTGCTCTGGTACCATCCCGAATTCATCAAGCGCCCAGATAACATCGTGAAATGCACCACCAGCTGCAAAATTAGTATTTCCGTGCATGCGTACGTATTTATCGGCTTTAGCTGAATAACAATGCCATACAACAAACATTTCCGAAAGGTCAACCTCAGGTTTTCCCATCCGGATCATTTCTGTTTCCAGAAACGACAATGTTGCAAACGACCAGCATGTGCCCGAACGATGTTGATCTTTTACTGGTGTTGTGGGAATCTCTATTATTTCGACAAATTCATAACCTGTTTCAAAATCATCATCAGTTTCCTGAGCGGATAGAAAGCTGCTGGTTAATAATAAAGTACAGGCTATACATATCAATTTTCCAACCTTCATAGTATATAAAATAATTATGTGAATAAATGTTTGATTTAGCCATAAAAATAGAATAATTATCCAATTTTGAAAGTAATAAAAATCACTTTATGCTAAACACACAATTCACTGTGACGAAAACACGATAATATGTGATCATTGACCATTCCTGTTGCCTGCATGTGGGCGTAAATGATTACAGGACCCAGAAAAGAAAAACCACGTTTCTTCATATCTTTCGATATTTCTTCTGAAAGTCTTGTTTTTGCAGGTATTTCACTTAATTGCTTGTAGTGGTTGATTATTGATTTTCCATTTGTAAATTTCCATATGTAATTACTGAAGCTGCTAAATTCTTTTTGTACTTTCAGAAAAACTTTTGCATTGTTAATTGCTGCTTCTATCTTTTTTTTATTTCTAATAATTCCCTCATTTTCCAATAGTTCTAAGACTTTTTTTTCATCAAAGGTTGCCACAATTTCCGGATCAAAGCTGGCAAAAGCTTTGCGGTAAGCTTCCCTTCTTTTTAGAATTGTAATCCAGCTTAAACCAGCCTGTGCACTCTCAAGCACAAGGAATTCAAATAGTTTAATATCGTCGAACACAGGTACCCCCCACTCTTCATCATGGTATCTTTGATAGATATCAGAGCCATTTGCCCATTCACAACGGTTTATTATTTTCATCTTATTTGAAATTTTGCCTGCTAAAATAAGTTTTTTTCAGGAAGCTTTGGATAATGATTGAAAGCAATTGGAAGCAATTGAAGACGATTGAAAGCAAATGAAGGCGATTGAAGACAGTTGAAAAAAATTATGGCATTTAAAAAAATCTACTTTGCGCCTAAACTTAATAGCAGTGAAAAAAATTTACCCTAAGCGCTTTAGCAGTGAATGGTTCCTACTCTCCTTCAAAAAAAAGTTCTTCTTTGATTTTTTCAATACGGTTTTGGGCATATTTCAAATCAGCCGACCGCTGGTTGGTGCATGCATTCACAAACTCCTGATAATAAACCAGTGCCTCTGTGCGGTTCAGGTTCCACTCTTCGTATGTTACACCAATATCGAACAATACCTGGTAATTTTTCGGATCGTATTCCTGCACCTTTTTATAGGTATCAATGGCCTTTTCAAACATGCGTTTCGACGCGTAAGCCCTGCCCAGATGGTGGTATACATCGGCAGTATACATGGGTATTACTACCGTAGCTGCACGTTCGAGGCAACGAAGGGTGTTGTCGGTATCCCCCATTTTCTTGTATGAGAGTCCGGCATAGAAGGGTACTATGGCATCGTCGTTCATTTCGTCTGAAAGTGAATCGAGCATTGTTGCTGCATATTCGTGGTTTCCGGTAAAGTATTCGCAAATTCCAAGGTTTTTAAGATGAAACGGGTCGGAATAATTTTCCACACGGTTCAGGGTACGGTAATAACCAATGGCATCTTCGTAATTACGATATGCCGAAAAATGTATATATCCCAGCTTTGAAAGTGCCGGAATGTAAAGGGAATCGACACTGAGAATAATATTGAGGAGCCTTATTGCATCGTGGTTATTGTTTTGTTTGTAAAAACAATCTGCCATAATCATGTGCAGCTCTAAGTCTTTTGAAAAAAATTGCTCTTTATTTGCAAGCAAATTAATTAATTCAGGATACTTTTTCTGTTTATATTTCGAAATTGCAAAACGGCGCAGAAAAAAGATATTTGTTGTATCGGAAAGGTGCAATTCTCTATATATTTGTTCTGCTTCGGAATAGCGGTCGAAATCCATCATTAGCCCGGCCTGCTTGGCCTTAACACGGGTATTCAGAGAATCGGCTTTCAGAATTAATTCATAATTTGTAAAAGCATTCTTTTTAAGCCCCAGGTTTTGTTGAAAGTCGGCCATCTCTTCCCTTGAAAGCATATCTGAAGAATCAAGCGCTAAAGCTATATCATAGCACATTATGGCAGATTCATAATCGAAGAGTTGTCCGTAGCAATGTGCAGCAATTTTGTAATCGTTTAAGCCGGCCTTGCCGTTTTTCTCTTTTTGAACAAAAGCTTCAATCGCCTCGCTGTAACTCCCATTGTAGTAATGTTTTTCAATTTTAGATTGAGCAAACAATGTAGTTAAAGCCGAACTTATTAGGATTGCAATGATCAGAACAATTTTTTGCATGTTTTCTTTTTTAAACCGCTAAGACGCTAAGGCGCAAAGTAAACAATATTGATGGAACCTTTGCACCTTAGCGTCTTTGCGGTAAATTAAATTTATTGTAATTGAAAATTAACAGGCATGGTAAAGGCGACATCTACAGGCTCCCCTTTGTCTTTCCCCGGTTCCCATTTTGGCATGGAAGAAACAACCCGTATTGCTTCATTGTCGAGTGAAGGATCTACACTCCGTGCAACCTTAACCCTTTCTACAGCGCCATCTTTCGCCACGACAAAGCTAATGTAAACTTTGCCTTGTATGCCGTATTTCTGAGCTTCAACAGGGTATTTTATATTATTGGCAATATATTTACGAACGTCAAGTTCTCCACCTTCAAAAACAGGCATCTCATCACATTCAAAATAAATACTATCATTGATGTTCGTATTTGCAAGATTATAACTTCTATTTCTATTATAACCAACCACAACGGTTTCATCAATTTTTTTGGGTTTTGGTTTATTATCATTCAACTGAAAATTAATTGGAACGGTATACTGAACCTTTACAGCTTTTCCCCTTTGCCTGCCGGGTTTCCATGCCGACATAGAGTTTATAACCCTCAGTGCTTCCTGATCGAGTGATGGATCCACTCCCCTTACAACCTTTGCATCTTCAACATCGCCAGTCTCACTTATTACAAACATTACAAAGACTTTTCCCTGAATGCCTTGTTCTGCAGCAATTATTGGGTATTTCACATTTTCAGCAATGAATTTTCGCAAAGCTTCTTCCCCACCCGGAAATTCGGGCATGTCTTCAACCATTACAAAAACATTGGCGTTTTCTTTTGATACAACTGCAGTATCATTAATCCCATGTGGCGGTGGTGGCGGAGGAGGTGGAATTTCAGATTTTGCATTTGTTTTTTCAATTTTCTTTTGATCAGTAGCAGCAGGGGTGTCATTTACATTTTCATCGCTATTTACATTTTTTGAATTAAATGCAACTGTATTGTTTTCAATACCCTCTTTTGCATTTTCAATTGCTTCCAAATTAGAAATTTCATCTAAAGGAACCTCAGCCTTTACTAAAATCTCCTTGTTCACTTCAGGCGCAGAATTGCTTACTGCAAAGCACATCGAAATTGATAATGCAGCAACTACTCCAAGTGAATATTTCAGTAAACCAATTTTTCGTGTTTTATTTTTTGTAATCATTTTGAATCGTTTTTGAATTGTTTTCACATTGAAAAAATTACTGGTCATCAGCATTTTTCCGCCAATGGCCTGGCTAAGTAGCAAGGCTTTGTAGCTGCCGGGCGAAATGGCACCCCGGCGAAGCACAGCCCTGTCGGCCAGGAATTCGTGGTTCTCGCGTACAAGGCGGCGTATGATCCAGTAAAACGGGTTAAACCACTGGAATACCATCATAAAATCGATGAAAAGCACATCGAACGAGTGGCCTTGTTTTACATGCTCCAGCTCGTGATGCACCATGGCTTTCCAGTTTTCCTTTTCAGGAAGGTCGCGACTGATGAAAATGAAATTGAAAAACGAATATGGTGTAATTTCCTTGCGGGTAACCACCAACCGGGCAAGTTTAAGCCTGAAACTCCGGTTATTGGAAATCATTGACAAAAGCTGTACAATACCCGTCAGAATAAAAAACAATGCAAGTGTTGCCCCGGTAATGTAAAACCATACCGAAGGCTTTATTGAAATAATTGCCCTGCCTACTTTGGCTGGAATACCCGAAGCATACACTGTAACGGTTTCAATTAAATTGGTTTCCAGAACGATTGTTTCGGCAGCGGTTTCAGGATATCCGGCTGGTGAAGTATGTTGAAGGTTAATCGAAAAAAACGGCAAAAGCGTTGAAAATAAAACAGCAACCAACAGATAGATCCGGCTGGCTTTCAGCATAACCTCTTTGCGAAGCAGCAGCCAGTAAACCAGGGTAAAAACCCCGAGGCTTATCCCCGACTCGATGATATAGTTGAAATACGTTTCCATCACTTTTCGTTTTCGATTTCTTTCATCACATCTTCCATTAACTTTTCAATTTCACGTACCGACATGTTGTCCTCCTTTGCAAAAAAAGAGACCATCTCGCGGAACGAATTACCAAAGTAGTTGCGCATAAAACCTTTCATAAACGAACGTGTATAGGCTGTTTTTGAAACCAACGGGAAATACTGATGTGTTTTTCCATAAGCTTTATGGTCGACAAATCCTTTGCGCTCCAATATGCGCACGATGGTAGAAACTGTATTGTACGCGGGTTTCGGCTCCGGCATCTGGTCAATGATGTCGTTTACAAAAGCTTCCTCCAGCTTCCATAGGATTTGCATGATTTGCTCTTCTGCTTTGGTCAGTTCTTTCATTTTCGTTGAATAAGATATCAATTCACAATATAAACGTGATAAAGTTAAAACTATTATAATAGTTCTACAACTAAAAAGTTAGTTATTTTGCTTAAAAAAAATCACGGGGGATGCTGCCCTGTGTGTTTTGAATATTTTACTTTTCTTTTTCTCATAATAAAACATTTAAAATTTTGTTTCGTTATCAATTTGTTTAAAAACAAGGTAAAACAAACATACAACTAATATCTTAGTTTTCAAACTAAATGTTTAGTTTATTTTAAAAAATGTTTTTAAGTTGTTATATTCGCTTTTTAAAATTTTGAATTTTATGAAGATTTCACTTTTGATTATTCTGTTTGCAGGATCATTGTTTTTTGTTGGTTGTGAGAAAGATGAGTATAACGATCCAAATTATCCAACCATAATAGAAGAAGCTGACAGCCTTACGATATATGGGATAATTGATAAACTTGCCGCTTCTCCCCTTTCTTACTGTACCTCAGTCGATACTTTTGGATTTTGTTTTATTACCGATGAATTGGAAGGCTGCATTGAAAACTATGATACCCTTGAAGCCAATTTGACAATGGATGAAATCAGGGATTTGTTTACACAGGCCTTATCCGATTATCGAGACTTGCTTCATATAACTGACCCTTCTGAAATAACCATCAAATCGGTTTCAGCGCCTGACGGGAAAATGTACCATTCATTTATTGAAGAATACACCGATTCGCTTCAGCAAATTGATACCATACAACCTTATTGGGTTGTCAGGTCGGGGCTACAAGAATATAATGGCATACCGGTGAGGGGGACAATGATCCAGATGATGGTTTCTGGCAATGAAATAACGGCTATAGGAGGCCGCAGGTTTCAAAATATATATGTTCCCACGCCTGAGGTTTACTCTGCTGAAATGGCGGAGGAAATGCTTACTGGTAAAGAATTAACCTACAAGAGAAGTACTTTAACACCGTCGACGGGGACATATTGGTACGATCCGGTAAAAGTGATTGTCCCAATCTCGCGTTCAGGTTCTATCGAGTTGCATGTGTGCTGGGCATTATACCCCGAATCGTGGGAAGTTATTGTTGATTGTTATACAGGTAAAATACTTTCTTCGATTGATGTTTCAATTCTTTAATGAAGCAATGCAAACCTGTCTCCATCTTTTAAAGTATTGAATTTATTGCGGAACTTCTGTAATATATAGTAATCGACCGAAACTTGTTCTATTGATTCCAAATGATTGGCACTGTAAAGTTCAATTCCTTTTGCATCAATAATTTTTGATTCGCCTGCATACTCAGTCCCCAGGCCGTCCTTTCCTATCCGGTTAACACCGGCAACGTAGCATTGATTCTCGATTGCACGGGCCTTTAACAATGTTTTCCAAACCCGTTTCCTCATGGCAGGCCAATTGGCTACATTTATCATCAGGTCGTAACCATTAACATTCCGGCTCCAAACCGGAAACCTCAGGTCGTAACAAATCTGTGGAAAAATCTTCCATCCTTTATAATCTATTATAATTGTTGAGTTCCCTTTACAAATGCTTCTGTTAACGGTTTCACCCCCAAACAGGTGCCTTTTATTGTAATGTTGTGATTTTCCATCGGGTGTAACCCACATAAACCGGTTAAATATCTGCCCTTTATCATCGATAAATAAACTTCCGCAAACCGCACACTGATGTCGGGCTGAAATTTCTTTCATCCAGTTAACTGTAAATCCTTCAGGGGTTTCGGCCACGTTAACAACATTATTTGTAAAACCTGAATTGAATGTTTCGGGTAAAATCAAAATGTCAAAATGCCTTTTTTCGTTTTCGAGCATTGCAGACAAATGATCGAGGTTTGCCTTTGAATTTTCCCAAACAATATCAAATTGAACCAATCCCAGGGTTAAATGCTCATTTGTTTCTTTTTTCATGGCCTGATTATTTGCTTTTCAATATTTGTTGCCATTGCGTAATTAACCAATAACCTTTCTGAAAACTGAATGGTATCCTCAATCTGGTCATGATTTCCAAAACCGAAAATCACCATTAAAAAATGAGTTGTTTCCGAAGTAATGCCTGTCCTAAGCGAGTCGCTGGTAGGGCTTCCAAATGCCCCTGAATTGTCTCTCAATACTGGCAGCGATTCGATATTAAGGATACCCCTGCCAAGCGCTTCATACACATCAGAGACTTCACCCACCGACAAAAATATTTCACCTTCAATTTTATCAACATCGTAAGCGCCAATTGAAAAACCGGTTTTCAAAGATACCAGATTAATCAGGTCAACCAGGTTGTTTAATCGATATAAATCGAGATTCTTCAAAGCTCTTCGTGTAAGCGCTTCAGCCGACAACCTGTAACGTGCCGGATCTTTGCCCAGAGCTCTGTATGCTTTGCGCGCCTTGTTAATTGCAGGAATCTGGCTTATTTGTTCAATCGTAAGAGTATCCTTCATTTTTTCGCAAAGGGCATCAATCTCATTCCACATTTCATCTACAGGATCAATAACCTGAACGTTGCATTCGATACACCCCAGTTGAACATCGGCCCATTTTTGCAGAAAATCGTTTGAAATGGAAATTTTTACCATGCTTATATTGATTGAGTCAGCTTATGTAAAAGCTTAAATTGTTCCGGTGAAGTATATGGGCTTAATGCCGTAAACACCGATTGATGATATGTGTTAATCCACTCTATTTCATCGTTTTCAAGAATTGATTTGTCAATCAGTTTTGTGTCGATAGGAAATTCTGTGAGCGTTTCAAACTTAAGGAAATCACCAAATTCGTTTTTAATATCTTCAACACAAAGCATCACGTTCTCGGTGCGAACACCGTATTCTCCTTCACGGTATATGCCTGGTTCGTTCGAAATGATGTTGCCTGGCCATATGGGTTGGTTGTTCAGGTCAGGCCTGATGCTTATCGGCCCTTCATGAACATTGAGGTATGCGCCTACCCCATGGCATGTTCCATGGCCATAAGCAATACCTTTTTCCCACATGTATTTTCTGGCCAGCACGTCAAGATGGCAACCTAAAGTACCCCATGGAAATTTTATTTTCGAAAGAGCAATCATTCCCTTAAGGGCCAGTGTAAAATCAGTTTTCATTTCAGGAGTAACCGGTCCCAGGGCAATGGTTCGGGTAATATCGGTAGTTCCAAATTCATATTGCCCACCCGAATCGAACAACAGAATTCCTTTCTTTTCGAGAGGCAGAGCATTTTCTTCAGAAATCCTCAAATGTACAATGGCGCCATGTTCCCCATATCCCACAATTGGCGGAAAGCTTTCCCCTTTAAAACCTTGTTGATTAGCGCGGTTTTCAGCAAGTTTCACTGCAACGTGCCACTCGTTTACAGGTTCATTACCCCTTAACGCTTCTTCGAGCCAAAGCTGAAAATTAAGCAGGGCAAGCCCGTCCATGATGTGCGCCTTTTTCATCCCTTCTATTTCGCTTTCATTTTTGCGCGATTTCATTAGGGCCGGCAGCGATAAACCGTGTATCAGTGTATTTTTTGAAAGATTATTATAAATGAGGTAATTCGCACGGTTCGGATCAATCAGTATCTTTTTATCTGCAATGGTTTTAAGGTGCGCATAAAATTCGTTGTATGGAAAAATTTCAACACCATCATTTTGTAGTTCATCAAAATGGTTTTCTGAAAACTTATTTTTTTCGATAAACAATTTGGCATTGTTCCCCCCTACCAGTGCAAAACCCATCACAACAGGATTGTAAGGTATGTCGTTCCCCCTGATGTTGAAGGTCCAGCACAGATCGTCGAGCGCCGATACAACAGTTAAGTCAGCTCCTGCTTTTTCAACTTCACCGGATATAATCTCAATTTTCTTCCTGCGGTCGACCCCGGCCCATTCAAGAGGGTGGAAAATTACCTGTTCAGCAGGCAAATCAGGCCTGTCATTCCAAATCTCATTAAGCAGGTCGATATCCGGAACGATATCAATTCCGGCTTCATCAAAGGCGCTTTTATAACGGAGAACTTCACCTGCGGGGTAACATGAACCGTCGAAACCAACTTTGTCGCCGCTTTTCAATCGGTCAGTCACCCATTTTTCAACAGAAATGGTGTTGGGCATACGTGCTTTTAACATCTGAATTCCAGTTCCTTCAAGTTCAATACCTGCCTGAAGAAAATAACGCGAATCAGTCCACAACACAGCTTCATCCATAGTAATTGCCAGCCAACCGTATGAACCGCTGAAATTTGAAATATATTTGCGGGTCAGCCATCTGTCGGGTACATCCTCACTCATATGAGGATCGGCGCCATTTATCAGCCAGGCAGCCAGCCCGTTTTTGTTCATTAGTGTCCGTAGCTGTTGAAGCCGTTCATTAATAATCTCGTTCATGAAAATAGTTTTTTAAAAATTGTCTGATTGAATCAAGGCCAATTCTGTCGAAGTCAATATTTTGGGGGCGAATGAATTCAAATCCCATCACATCATCCCTGCATTTCAAAGAAGTAAAATCAGAAACTTTGCATTCAAAAAAGATATCCAGCGTAAATACAACCGTTCCCGAAAAGGGGTATTTATTCTGCATAGTGCCCAGAAAAACCAGGCCATCAACTTCCACATCAAGTTCCTCTTTTATTTCTCTTATCATTGCTGTTTCAGCATTCTCCCCTGGGTCGACAAACCCACCTGGCAGGTCATACATTCCATAAAAAGGCTCAACGCCCCTTTTCGCAAGAAGAAGTTCCCCATTACTGTTTAAAATGATCCCGGCCACTGCTGCAGCGCTGTTCAGGTAAAACTGAAAACCGCATTCACAACATGAAAAGCTGTAGCTTTCCAAATTGAATAATCCTGGTTTTCCGCACCGCGGACAGTATTTATAATGGTTTGCAGGATTTGCTTCAATGCTAAAATTCATCATGTGCTCATATTTCAACAACAAAACGTTAATCGTCAATGGTCAGCAGCCAATGGCCTGTCAGTCAATTGTATATAAAATATCCAGTATCCAGTATCCAGTATCTAATGGCCAATGACTTATTCCCAGCACCCAGCACCCAGAGACCAGCACCCAGAGACCAGAGACCAGAACCCTATTTTGTCTTTTGCCCTACAAAGTAATCTTCTTTTTCGGCAAAAAGCACGTTAAAGGTAGTTAAACTGCCGTATGCGCGTGTAATGTATTGCTGAAGGTCGATTTTTTCTTCCTCGCTCAGTTTTGGGTGGCTATTGATGTTTTGTTCCAGGACCCGAAGCCTGTCGCGTACCATAACTATTTTGTGAAAAAAAGTTTCCATGGTTACTTCTTTGGCCTGCAATTCAGGGTTGGCGGGTTTCATCACGAGCATTCCGCCCTTCCAGCGTTCGCCAATTTCGATGGTTTGTGACAATCCCTGGTATTTATCCAACACATAAGTTATTGCTTCCTCCACTTCGGCCAGGGTTAAACCTGTGCGGGGTTTATTTTCAGGCTCGGAAATTACGCGCAAATCGGGGTTATATTTGGTTAGTTCCATTTTGCCGCCGCGCTCAAAAAAAATCTCATAAATGGTAAGGTGTGACCTGCTGATGATCCCTTCGCCATACCGGGAATGGTCTACCCGTGTGCCTACTGCTAGTTCTTCCATATTTGTAGTAAATAAAAATTTGCCTCAATTTTATAAAATAATTAAACAAAATTAAATGAAGTTTGCATATCTTTGAAAAGGTTTAAAACTTATTTATTTATTTTTAAAGGCTTAACTCATAAAATCAATGAAATAAAAATACTTATATCATGAAAAAAATCTTAGTACTTCTATTCTTATTTATTTCTGTGTGGGGTTTTTCACAAACAGCAGAAATTCTACAAAAGGCGCAGGCCCTGGCCGACCAGTATGAAGCAACAGGTGTTACACCTGCCCAGGCGCAGGCAGCCGAGAACCTGTTAATTGGGTATTTTACCGATATTGTAAACAATACCCCAGTATCACCAGCCACACAGGCACAGGTTGATATAATTCTGGATGCAATAAATTCAGGTGCGCCATTGTCGGCAACTGCGGTACAGATTACAGTTAACGGGGAATTAACTTCTGCCGACCCAACGTACAATAGGGTTATTGCCTCAGGTTTTAATATTGGCTGTATCACACAAGGCACTTTATCAGGTGTTGGAACTGATGTTTATTATGACGTCATTGAGTTTTCGGTAACCCATGCAGGGCTTGTTGATATTGAAGTAACCTCTTTCCCTGAAGATTCTTACCTGGCAATTTATTGTGTTTTCGACCCTCTTAATCCGAGAGACAATTTGATATTGACAAATGATGATGGTGGTTCATGTTCTTTATGTTCAAGATTAGTTGACATGCCCCTACCAGTTGGCACATATTATTTAGTAATGCATACTTTCGGAAACGGAGAGGTAGGTAATTACACCATTGAATTCAGGAGCGACGATGGAGTTGTTGTCCTTGGCAGTTCAGCAGTCCCGGTAAACATATGGTGGATAGCCGGTATATTTGTATTGCTGGCAGGCGGCATTATTGTAAAGAAGATTTTCTTTTAGGCCTCCCCTGACCCCTTCCAGGGAGGGGGATAAGGGAAAAGCCCTAAGGAGCTTTATAAAATAATTTTATAAGATATTATGAAGGAGTGGCTTTGCTGCTCCTTTTTATTTTAAAAGAAATTGAAATAATTGAGCCTTAAATTCATTATGTCAGTTTTATATGTTTAACTTTCTGAAAAACCATTACTTTTGCAGCCCTTATGAAGAGAATTGAGCGCTTATTCAGGAAGTTTAATATCTGGAGGGTACGAAACCTTTCCGAGCGGAGCTTTATCCTGATATTAAGCCTTATTGTTGGCATTGTTAGTGGCACGGCAGCCGTTTTGCTTAAAAATGCCATTCATCACTCTATTAACTTTGTTGAACGTTTAATTGTAAACGGCGGTATTTTTTACCTGGTTTTTCCAATTATTGGTGTCGGCTTAAGCTACCTGTTTGTTAAATATATTGTAAAGGATAACATCAGCCACGGTGTAACCAGGGTATTGTATGCCATTTCGAAGAAGAATGGCCAGTTAAAAACACACAATACATGGACATCGATGCTGGGCAGTACCCTTACAATAAGCATGGGCGGTTCGGTTGGGGCTGAAGCGCCCGTTGTATTGACCGGCTCGGCCATTGGTTCGAACCTTGCTCGCTTGTTTAAACTGAACTACCGGCAAATAATTTTAATGATCGGCTGTGGCGCCGCAGGGGCAATAGCCGGAATTTTTAAAGCGCCCCTGACAGGTTTGCTGTTTACACTTGAGGTTCTTATGCTCGATTTAACAATGTCATCGCTAATCCCGTTGATGATATCAGCAGTAACTGCAACCACCATTGCCTATTTTTTTATGGGTGATGAGGTGTTGCTATCATTCGAACTTGAAAGGGTATTTACAGTCGAGAACCTTGGCTATTATATTGTTTTAGGCGTTTTTTGCGGCCTTATATCGGTTTATTTTACCCGTATGACCATGAGGGTCGAAAATGTTTTCAAAGGCTTGAAAAAACCACTTTTAAAGCTTGTAGCAGGTGGCGCTGTATTGACCCTTCTTATTTTTCTGTTTCCATCGTTATGGGGAGAAGGGTACAACACAATACGAACAATACTTGATGGCGAAGGGGGAAACCTGTTCAAATATTCACTCTTTAAAAGTGTATCCGCTGACAGTATCTGGTTTCTACTGTTGCTTTTGCTTGTGTTGTTCTTCAAGGTTATTGCAATGGCATCGACCAATGGTGCGGGGGGCGTTGGTGGTATTTTTGCCCCGTCGCTGTTAATGGGAAGTGTAGCTGGCTTCTTTCTTGTACATTCATTGAACCACTTTTTTCACTTAAACCTGCCTGAAAGCAATTTTTCACTTGCAGGTATGTCGGGGATAATGGCCGGGGTAATGCACGCCCCGCTTACAGCAATATTCCTAATTGCAGAAGTAACCGGGGGGTACGACCTTATAATGCCATTGATTATTACTGCGACTATTTCGTATATTACCATTATGCTTTTTGAACCCCATTCGATATATACCAAGCGGCTTGCACAACGCGGTGAACTCCTTACACATCATAAAGACAAGAATGTGTTGATCATGTTAGATATGCAAAAACTGATCGAAACTGAGTTTGTTGTTGTAAAAGAGGAATGGTCGTTAAGGGATTTTGTAAAAGAAGTGCCTCGTTCGAAACGCAATATTTTTCCGGTTATCGACAATGAAAACAAGCTTGTGGGCGTGGTCATCATGGAAAATATACGCCCCTTTATTTTCAATACCGAGATGTATGACAATACCTTTGTGAGCGATTTTATGATTGCCCCCCCTGCATATGTCGAAATGGATGAAAACATGGATTCAGTAATGAAAAAATTCAATAAAACGAAAGCATGGAACCTTCCCGTAGTTGAAAAAGGAGAATACAAAGGTTTTCTTTCAAAATCGAAAATATTTAACGAGTACCGGGAAATGCTGCTTCATTTTTCGGAAGAATAAAATATTGAAATTGAATAATGGGTCATGCATTGCACAAAACAGGAAGGGTAGCTTCAGCGCCATTGGAAAGCGGGAGGGATGATTATTTCTTCCTTCAAAATATGATGAAGCAATCTTGAGCAGGCATACAAATTCCAAACTCCAAATTCCAAATTCCAAATTACTACTTAATCTTAACCTTAACCTTAACCTTAACCTTAACCTT
>JAFGEV010000381.1 GCA_016931385.1 Prolixibacteraceae bacterium | reverse complement strand
TGACTTTTAATATGGGACAGCTTTTGAGCATCCCTTTCATTTTAGCAGGGATTGGATTTATGATTTATGGATTCAGGAAAACAAAAAACTCATCGCACAACGCGCAATATACATAAGCCGGGGAATTGCGGGTAAATTTAAGTTTTGTACCATGATTCAGCAATGTAATGGTTTGATAACTCTCCCCTGCAAAAAGTAATTTGCAATAACGCTTTGATAAAATGTAGTCGGCGACTGCCGTTCAAACAGGATAGAGATCTTAACGGAAAAAATTCTTTAAAAAATATTGTTCAAAATAAAAATACAATTACCTTTGTTGTCATATCAACTGTTGATGTACTAAATATTATTGAATATGTATGATTATACGAGCATGGAAGGATATTTAGTGACTAAGGCTTCAGTATTTTTGAAGCGGAAACTAGTATCTGTTTTCAAAAAAAATGGTTACGAAACAACGTTTGAGCAATGGATAATTCTGAATGCTTTAGCAAAGGAAGATGGATTAATTCAGTCGGAAATCGCAATCCGTACGTTTAAGGATAAAGCAAATATAACCCGCATATTGGATAATATGGAGCGGGATGGGTTGGTTCATAGGGCAATAGTAAAAAATAACCGTAGAAATTATTGCATTTTTCTCACTGAAAAAGGGAACAAATTGTTTTTGGAACTACGTAAATATGCAATTGAAAATAACGATAATATTTTAAGCGTATTAACCGAAGAAGAAAGAAACGTGTTAAAAGTGATGCTGAATAAAATTATAAAAAGTATTTACTGATTTTTTTTATTATTATAATTGTCATAACAACTTTAAGTGTATCAACAATAAAAATTCCAATTATGAAAAACAAACTTAGCTTAAAAGAAAAATTTGTATTTAAGTACATATTTAATGAAAAGAGAGTCTATAAAAGATGGTATGGCCGCTTTTTTCTATTCGAAACTGATTATGGCCGATTAACAAGAGTTATTTTAAGAATTAATTCATGGCAAAACTGGTGTAAAGAATGGGTAAAAGAAGGACATTGTGTAGAAGCGTTAGCGGACAAGGCTGTTGAACGTGATTATACAAACAGCGCAATTAAACTCTATCATCAGGCTGTTGCCTGTTATCATATAGGGCAGCATTTCTTTTTTATAGATGAAGAACAGCGGGAAGAAGCACAGGAAAATGCTCGAAAGGTTTATAAAAAGGCCATATCACTTTACAAAAAAGAAGAACGTCCAATAAGAATTGAAATTCCCTATAAAGGGTGTATTATCCCAGGATACCTGCACCTTTCAAAAGAAAAAAACCGTCCATTAATAATTCAAACAAATGGAATGGACAATATAAAGGAAGCTGAAAATCATTATTTTGCAAAGCATATCGTTCCTCATAACCTTAATTTTTTTGCATTCGATGGCCCGGGACAAGGAGAAATGTGGAAACAAATGAAATTTGATGTGAAAGACTATCCCAATGTTGTTTCAACAGTAATTGACTGGTTTGAAGCTAACGACAACTATGATATATCGGTAGATAAAATTGCACTTTTGGGATTCAGTCTTGGTGGTTTTCTTGCGCCCTTCAGTGCAGCATTTGACAAGCGGGTAAAGTATGTTGTGGCAAACAGCGGATGGGCAAACAATGAAGGGTTGAAAGGAATTGAAAAACTTAAACTTCATAAACGGGGTGTTACTTATATGACTGGCTGTAACAATATAGAGGATGCTGCCATTAAATTTAACCTCAATATTAACGACGCACCAAATCTGGAATGCCCAATTTTATACTTTCATGCAGGACGTGATGAGGTAATTAATAATCCGAGAAAACAAGCTGAGGCTATAATGAATTGGGCCAGAGGTGAAAAAGAATTAAGATTTTATGAAAATGCTGAACACTGTACAGTCGATTATCTCGATGAAGTATTACCCTATGCTGTTGATTGGTATCTTAAACGATTCAATTAAAACAAAACGCTTTAGATAAAATGTAGTCTGCAACTACCTCTGCCGGCGAAGTATAGCTAGCCGAGCTTCGTAATTCCCTTCGGTAGGTTCATGACTTCGTAGCTTGTCATGCTGCCATCCGAAGTATTACAGACGTATTGAAAATCAATGAATGTTGGCGAAGCCATTTAAATCAGGCTATCAAAGAAAAGCTGTTTGAGCATCGATTCCCTGCCTACCGGCAGGCAGGCTGCGATGCGAGTTCTTTTCTTTTAGATAATAGTTCATTGATTTTTAGTCCTTTATCAGCAGTGGCGGCTCTTCCTGCCTGCCGGCAGGCAATAATTAATGACCCGGCCAAATTAAAAAGGATGAATTATCTTTACAGCAGCCATCTGCAACACCGCATAACAGGAACCAGAACGAAGTGTTACTGCTAACCGTGGATGCAGATGTTAACCTTTACGATGATTTAATTGTTAACCAACTATTAAAACATATAGATATGGCAACAATTCTAAAAGCAACCCAGCGCGACTTTCAGGAAAGTCCGAATAAGATTGATCCTTACAGAATCTTTACAGATGTATCCAGAGTAAAGAAAGGCCTGAACCCCGAAAACCTCAACTTTGATTTGCGACAATTGAATCCGGATGAATTTTCAACACCCTACCATTTTCACCGGTACGCTGAAGAACTCTTTATGATACTTTCCGGCGCTGCCACATTGAGAACTCCAAACGGATTGGAAATAGTGAATAGCGGTGATCTGATCTTTTTTGAGAAAGGAGAAAGCGGAGCACATCAGCTTTACAATCACACCACGGAGCCTTGTGTATACTTGGACATAAGGACTTATATGGGTTATGATATAGCTGAATATCCCGACTCGAACAAAATGCTGCTGGCCCCTTCTTTCGAGATTTTTAACAAGAACATGCAGGCAGGCTATTTCGATGGAGAAAGTGATATCAAGGATAAATGGAAACAACTCGAAAAGGACCATCTGAAAAGTCGCCCCACTGAATAATCCCCCACCCGGTGAAGTCAGGAGACTTCGCCGGGTGAGAGAAAAAATGACTGGAATTGATCACGCGGCATACTTTGAATTTCACTAAATAAGCACCAATATGAATTTCTTAGAATGAAAACAGTATATTTATGCTGTAAAATATTCAATAATCTAAAAAAAATAAATCATGCGCAGCAGAAATTTGATTACGATCTCCTTCCTGATTGTGGCACTGACTGTCACTGCATACGGTCAGGACAATACCAAAACGGTAGCTCAAAAAACATTAAAAGAAGCTTATGCTCAGAAATTCCTTATTGGAGCCGCCAGCGATTTGAGAGGGCTTTCTGAGGCCGAGTTAACCAATGTGAAAACACATTATGACATACTTACCCCGGAAAACTGCATGAAACCGCAACGGATCCATCCTGCGGAAAACAGGTATGACTTTGCAATTGCCGATATCTTAGTGGATTGGTGTTTGCAAAATGGCATCCAGGTTTGGGGACATACCTTAGGCTGGCATGCACAAACATCACCCTGGTTCTTTCAGGCAGTAAATCCGGAGACTGAAGAACCTCAGCCGGCCAGAAGGCCGGGAGCGGGCTGGGATCCGAATGCACCACGTCCCTCAATGGACGAAATGTGGCGTCGCAGCATTAAGGGCGAAATGGCCAGTCGTGAAGTTGCATTGGACCGCCTGGAAAAACATATCAAAACCGTGGTAGGACGCTACAAAGGGCGCATTATTGGTTGGGATGTGTTCAATGAATCGATAGCCGACAGCGGAGACTGTACAACAGAGAACCTGCGTACATTCAGCTGGTATCAGGTAGTAGGACCGGATGTGCTGACCCTGGCTTTCAAATGGGCGCATGAAGCCGATCCCAAGGCGCAACTATACTACAACGACTACAACATAGAACAGGGTGCAGTTGAAAACAAGGGCAAACACGCCAGTTCCATGGTGCTGCTGAATCGTCTCATCGCCGAAGGAGCCCCGATAACCGGAGTAGGTATTCAGGGACACTGGCACCTGGACACCAACCTCGACGATGTTGAAAAGGCTATTGAGAATTACGCATCTCTGGGACTGCGGGTTGCTATTACCGAACTCGATGTAACAGCCACAGGTGATAACAGCGGTGCTTTCGGTGTGCGTCAGGGAAACAGAACCATCCCTCCGGAAAACTTTGAAAAGCAGGCTGAGGTATACAAAAAGTTGTTCGAAATATTTATGCGTCATGCAGACGTTATTGATCGCGTGACTTTCTGGGGCGTTAGCGATACCCGGTCGTGGCGTTTTGGTCAGGGCGCACTTTTGTTTGACGGCCAGCTGAATCCAAAACCGGCTTTCAAGGCTGTTATTGAAGCAAGTGAGAAGTGACAAGGGACGAGGGACGAGAGACAAGTAGCAGCAGCAGAAGCAGTAGCAGTAGCAGCGGCAGGGTGCTGGTAACTTTGCTTAGTCCCTCAACTGAATAACCCAAATATTATGAAACCAATATTCCTGCTCGTATTAACCGGATTGGTATTCCAGGCCGGATTCTCACAAAAATCAACCGAGATGGACTTTAAATCAGTCTTTGACCAATATGGGGTTGACGGATGTTTTGTGCTTTATAATCAAACTGACAACGAATATATCCGATACCGTTCAGATCTTTGTGATACGGGCTACATACCTGCTTCGACATTTAAAATACCCCATTCCATCATGGCATTGGAAGAAGGTATAATCAAAGACACCAATCAGGTTATCAAATGGGATGGACATGAATGGCCGAATAAACCCTGGAACCAGGATCAGACGCTGAAAACCGCCATGAAATATTCATGTATCTGGGTCTATGTTGGTTTTGCAGGGCAGATTGAACTGAAAAAATACCAGGATTATGTGAATTCTTTTCAATACGGAAACCAGAACCTGGCTGGTCCGCCAACCCGATTCTGGCTGGCCGGATCATTCCGGATTAGTGCAAACCAGCAGATCGATTTTCTGAGGAGGTTTTACAACTATGAATTACCCAATATTTCCCGCCGTTCCATTGACATAGTCAAAGACCTGATTGTGATTGAGCAAACATCCAATTACCGGTTCTGCGGTAAAACCGGTGGCGGTATGTTAACCGATACGGATTACATTATGTGGCTGGTTGGATATTTGGAGCAAAACAACCACGTTTATTTTTATGCGATGAACTTCAAATCGGATGATTACGATAAAACAAGTATTGCACGATACAGCATAACAAAGGATATTCTGAGAGAATTGAAGCTGTTGGAGTGAAAGGGAAAAGACAGGGACAAGGGACAAGCAGAACAATGAAGATTGGCAGTGACAGTTTGTCACATGCTTCGACAAGCCCAGCATAACGCTTCGACAGGATTGCCTGCCGGCTAGGCAGGGAGGTAGACTCAATTTTACCGCATTGTCGTACAGAGTTTCGGACAGGCATTGTTAGCGGCCATTCTGGAAAAATCAATTGTTATTTAATTACTTTTCACTACTGTCCGTGTAAAATTTATTATATCTTTTGAATGTCTGGTCTTATTACGTCCTTACGGGACTTTAAAAGCTAAACGGGTTATTTTCTATTTCTAC
>JAFGEV010000380.1 GCA_016931385.1 Prolixibacteraceae bacterium | reverse complement strand
GATGGTTTTGAAATTTTGGGCCAGCCACGAACAACCGGCGACGGATATTACGAGAGTGTTGTGTTGGATCCGGAGGGGAATTGGATCGAGATTACCGAATAATAAAATAAATTGATAATAAAGCAGAATGAAGAAACTGTTTCCGATAATTATGATTTTCCTGATTATTGCTTCGTGTGATTCAGGAGAAAAAAGCTCACCAATAAATATAAAAGGCGAGACGCAGTTTATTTCGCGTGAAAAATATGCCGATCAGCTATATGGTTTCTGGCTGGGTGAATATATTGCCAACTGGACTGGTCTGGTTACTGAGATGGACAAAATCGGGAATATTGTTGAAACCATCAAAATTGGTGCATTAACTGGCTGGGACTCCGACAATCCAACTGCAACATGGGGCGGATTATTGGGATTTATGCTCGGGAAAGAAGGTATAGAAAAAGCATTTGGTAGGAAGTTTTCGAATAAATTCAACATTCACCGTACAAGAATAAATTTTTCGGATAATGGAATCGATTCATTTGAGAACATGGCCGAAAAAGGTGTTAAAATCATCGATCGGGTAGTAACTGAAGAAATGGGAGGACAAATAGATACGCTTGAAAACTTATGGATAATTCCTGATAAATCTGGTATTTAGAAATTGGCATTATTAATCGAAAATTAGTAGTGATGCGTTAATATTTATAAACTCATCGTAAAGTGCAGAATAGGTGACACTTGAATGTGAAAGTTACATTATTGATTTGAATTTTTGCCACTAATACACGAATAACTTGTTGTTCGATTTAGTGTAATCAGCAAAGACCAATGGCTGATAATGCGCTAAAATTCAAAATGATCAAATAAAATGATCATAAAAAACACGAATTATGGATTCAAAGAATCCATTTTAATTCGAGAATTCGTGGCTAACGCATCAGCAGTAATCGAAAATTGAAAAAAATTAACCTTAAATCTTTTCTGAAATGACTGAACATAAATTTAAAAATTACCCAACTATTGCCCAGAGTTTTGGTATTGCTGGGATAGTGATTCTTGGAATGATTTTCCTGACCCCGGTAAGTTTTATTTTAAACAATCTGTTAGGCAAGGAAGCTTCGATGCTGATTTATTATGTTTTAGCTGTTGGAGTTCCCTTTTGGATTGTGTTTTCAATAAGGAAAAGAAAAACAGGTGAGCAGAAATTCAATTTCTCGGTCGGAAAGTTTCGTTTTATCCCGGTTGTTATTGTTGCAACTTTGGCATTGCTTTTTGGGATCATTTCCCCTATTAACGATCTGATCCCTATGTCGGATTATATAAAAAAGATTTTCCTCGATTTAGGGAGCATGAAGGGAGTATCAGCTTTTTTAATGCTGGTTGTTTCTGCACCCATTCTGGAAGAGTTGATTTTCAGGGGCATTGTGCTCGACGGTTTATTGAAAAAATATTCCCCGGTAAAATCAATTCTGCTTTCGGCATTTTTGTTTGGTTTTATCCACCTTAATCCCTGGCAGTTTGTTACCGGTTTTTTCGCCGGTATCTTCATGGGGTGGATTTATTACAAAACCACGAGCTTATCACTTACAATGATTATCCATGCAACAGCTAACCTTGCCGGGTATATAATGAAATACTTTTTTGATCATGAAAAGGCAATCAACTTAACATCAAAAGATATTTACGGGGGAACAACAAACCTTATCCTGATAATAATTGGCTCGGTGATCATCATCTCCCTTTGTGTTTATTACATCAGTAACGAGTGCAAAAAAGAGACTGTAATAAGTGAATACATACAGTAATTGATTTGCAGTTGGATTTGTAAAGTTTCAGGAAATTAATGAACTACCCTGCCACAGAGCTGACGGGGTATCAATTAGGAATTATTTGTTTAATCGCCCCGAGGGGCGGCGAATAAAGCCCATAGATCCCTCGACAAAATCTCGGAATCAGTTCGACTTTATAATTTCAGTTTTCCGTCAGCTGACGGATTCTGAAATTACAGTTTCACTGATTTAAACAAATGGCTTAACTTTATCAGAAAAAATCATAAAGAATGGCGAAAGGTATTGTTGCAGCTCCCTTTTTCCTTATGTTTTTTTCTTTCTCAGAAGCAGATTGTCAGGAGGAAGAGAGGATACATATCAGGAATACTTTAGAAATCAACCCGACTAATTGCGAGGTCCTGTGCCGGTTAATCGTCATGCTGCCTGATATTCAAAGCAATGAATGTAAAAAAGTATTAAGCGTAATTTAATCAAAATGTAATATTTCTGTAATTAAAATGTAACGGCATTAAACAATGTTTGCAACATCAATTAATCAATCTTAAAATATGAAATGAGCATGAGACTGACTTCGCATCAACTGGTACAATTTTGTAAGCGAATTCCATCTGATGCCTTTGAAAGCTTAAAATTTTATCAGATGAAAAAAATTACCGCATTGTTTTTATTCATTGCCATAGGTATATCTGTATCTGCACAAAATGAAAATGAGTTCCAACCTACGGGAAAAGTGTTTATAAATGTTTTTTCAAATTTTAATGCCTCCTTTTCAGATGGGGTGAATGAATCAGCTTTTGCTCTCGACCGGGTATATTTCGGTTACCAGTACAACCTCAGTGAAAATTTTTCCGGAAAATTGAATTTTGATATTGGAAACCCGGGCGTAGGTAAACTTGAAATGGTTGCATATATTAAAAATGCTTACATCACCTATGCAAAAAACAGGTTTTCGGTGAATTTTGGAATGATTTCCACTACCCAGTTTAAAGTTCAGGAAAAATTCTGGGGCTACAGGTACATTATGAAATCGTATCAGGATGAATACAAACTTGGCTCAAGCGCCGACCTTGGAATCAGTGCAAGCTATGATTTTACCGACTGGCTTTCTGCCGATGTAATCCTGGTCAATGGTGAAGGTTATAAAAATGTTCAGGCCGATAACGATTACCGAGCAGGTTTTGGTTTGTCTCTTGCTCCTGTTAAAGGATTAACCCTCAGGGGTTATTTCGATGCGCTAACCTCTGAAAACATGCAAACATCGGTTGCATCGTTTGTTGGATATAAGTTTTCAAAAGGATCGATAGGCATCGAATACAATATGCAAAATAATACAGGAAAAGAGTCAGGCCGAGAATTATCAGGTATTTCAAGTTACGCGACTCTCTCATTGATAAAAAACATGAAATTCTATGCCCGTTACGATATGATTGCCTCCAATGTAATTGATGGTGCAAGCTGGAACTTATCGAAAGATGGAAGCCTGATAATGGCAGGATTTGAATATCAACCTGTAAAGGGTGTAAAATTTGCGCCCAATTATCGTCTGTGGGATCCGGCCGATGGAGCGAAAGCCCCCATACATTATTTCTTTATGAGTTGTGAATTAAAATTTTAAAATACTTTAAAATGAAAAAAATGAAATTATTTGTCCCTGTATTGCTCTTTTTATTCGTAATGGCATCTTGCCAGTCGTCAAATAAAAGCAAAGAATCGACTGAAGCAGGGTCGACAAAAAAAGTAGCATTGACAGCAGCCGGTGCAACATTCCCGATGCCATTCTATAACATGGTATTTAAAAATTACACATCCGAAACCGGTACCCTTCTCACATACGGAGGTATTGGATCGGGCGGGGGTATTCGCAGCCTGACCGACAAAGTTGTTGATTTTGGCGCTACCGATGCCTATCTGAGCGATGATAAACTTGCTGAAATGCCGGGTGAAGTAGTGCATATCCCAACATGTATGGGAGCCGTGGTTATTGCATACAACCTTCCGGGTGTCGATGGCTTGAAGCTTTCTGATGTTCTGCTGGAGAAAATATTTCTCGGAGAAATTACAAAATGGAACGATCCAGCCCTTAAGGCAAATAATCCCGGACTTGCATTGCCCGACAAGGATATTACCGTGGTTTACCGTTCGGATGGCAGTGGAACAACTTATATTTTCAGCGACTTCATGAGCAAGATCAGCCAGAAGTGGGCCGACAATTTGGGTACCGGTAAATCGCTGAACTGGCCGGCAGGAATCGGAGCCAAGGGTAACCCGGGTGTTGCAGGAACCATTTCGGCAACCGAAGGCACCATTGGATATATCGGTTCAGAGTATTCGTTTGCCATGAGCATACAAACAGCTAAAGTGCAAAACAGCGCCGGCAATTACATCGATCCTTCCATTGAAAGCATTAGTGCTTCAGCCCAAGGCGAATTACCTGCCGACACACGCATAATGCTTACAAACTCTGATGATCCTGAATCATACCCCATCAGTGGATTTACATGGATAATATTGTATAAGGAACAGGCATATGACGGACGTACACCCGAACAGGCAAAAGCTACCGTTGAATTTTTGAATTGGTTAATCTCGGCCGATGCACAGGCCGTAGCGCCAAAAGTGCATTACGCACCGCTTCCGGCCAAAGCTGTTGAAACAGCAAAACAAATATTAAAATCAGTAACCTACGAAGGGAAACCAATCCTGAAATAGTTGCTGTTGATTATAAACTGGAATGGTTAATAGTGAGAAAATTACAAAAATTGTACTGATTTCGGTATCATTATTAATAATTGTTATTGCCGGGGGAATGGTATTTTCATTGTTTGGAGGTGCCATTCCTTCTTTTAAAGAATTTGGATTAAAATTTATCGTATCAAATAATTGGAACCCGACAGAGGGGAAAGAAAATTATGGCGCCCTGCCTTTTATTACAGGTACGCTTCTCACTTCAGTCCTTGCGTTAATCATCGCCCTGCCCTTGTCGTTTTCGACATCACTTTTTCTTGGAGAATACTACAGGAATAAACGCATTTCAAAAATTATCGGAACCATGGTCGATCTTTTGGCCGGTATTCCATCCATTGTATACGGGCTTTGGGGGTTTTATGTGCTGCGCCCGTTTTTGGTCAGCCTGGGGGCGCCAAACCAGGGCTTCGGGGTGTTTACAGCCAGTATAATTCTGGCTATTATGATTATACCCTATGCAACATCACTCAGTAACGAAATAATCGCCATGGTACCTTCCGACCTTAAAGAAGCTGCTTATTCATTAGGGGCAACACGCCTAGAGGTCGTTTTGAATGTTACCGTACCTGCAGCCCGCTCGGGAGTTGTTGCGGGTTACATCCTGGCCTTCGGACGTGCGCTTGGTGAAACCATGGCTGTAACCATGCTCATTGGAAACTCGAACTTAGTGCCCAAAGGTCTGTTTGCAACGGGCAATTCAATGGCCAGTTTAATTGCGAATCAATTTGGTGAAGCAGATGGATTGAAGTTGAGCTCACTGATTGCAATAGGGCTGATCCTGTTTATCCTTACAGGCATAATCAATGCCATTGGAAAGTTTATCATTAAGAAAATGGAGTAGGGATGGTGAAAGAAAAGGATAGTGTCATTAAAGACCATTCAGGGTCAAGGTTGTTGAAAGATAAAATATTTCTGATTGGAATTATCATCTTCTCGGTAATTACCATTTCTCCAATTTTGCTGATTATTGGTAAACTGATTGTTAAGGGATATCGTCAGATAAGCCTTGATTTTTTGATTGAAACTACGCCAAATACCTTTGAGGCAATGACATCGATTGCCAATGGTGAACGTATTCCCGGAGGAATTGCCAACGGAATTACCGGAACACTGTTAATGGTGTTGCTGGCAGCCGTTATTGCTATTCCAATTGGATTGATAACCGGGATTTATCTTTATGAGAACCAGGAGAAAAGGCTTGCAGGAGTAATAAGGAATATTTCCGATATCTTACAGGGTGTTCCTTCCATTGTATTGGGTTTGATCGCATACTTATGGGTAGTGAAACATGTTACCCAGGGTTTTTCGGCCCTTGCCGGAAGCACTGCCCTTGCCATTATGATGCTGCCGATGATAGTTCGTTCAACCGAAGAAACATTTAAAATGATCCCAAATGCAATTAAAGAAGCAGCTTTGGCATTGGGAGTCCCGTATTACCGTGTTATACTTCAGATATTGATCCCAACTGGTTTCAGCGGATTGCTGACAGGAATTTTGCTTTCAATTTCGAGGGTAATAGGCGAAACGGCCCCGTTAATGTTAACTGCCCTTGGCAGTTCTGTAATTAATTGGGATGTTACTAAACCAACAAGCTCAATTCCTTTGCTTATTTGGGAATTTTATAACGATCCAAATATGGTTGACCTTATTTGGAGTTCGTCACTGTTGCTTATGGGCATCGTACTTGCTTTTAACTTAATTTCGAAGCAAATTGCTGCCAGAAGAAGATAAAAATATGAATGAGAATATTTTAGAGATAAAAGACCCTGTTCTTACCCTGGAAGGTTTATCGGTTGCATACGATACCAATGTTGCCGTTAAAAATGTTTCTGTTGGGTTTAAAAAGAACAGTGTTACAGCCATTATGGGGCCTTCGGGTTGTGGAAAAAGTACATTGCTCAGGGCCATAAACCGGATGCATGAGTTGTATGAAAACATTGAAACAACCGGCAAAATTATTTTGAACGGGCAGGATATTATGGACATGTCAACCATTAAAGTCAGAAGAAGAATGGGTATGGTATTTCAACGCCCAAATCCTTTTCCGACAATGAGTATTTACGACAATGTAATTGCCGGTTACAAACTAAACGGAATTAAACTGAAAAAAGGGCAGAAAGACGATATTGTTGAACGTTCGTTGCAGGATGTAACACTTTGGGACGAAGTGAAAGATTCCTTATTTAAAAAAGGCACTTTCTTATCGGGGGGGCAGCAACAGCGGTTGTGCATTGCCCGGGCGCTGGCGTTCAGCCCCGAAATTATACTTCTCGATGAACCTACTTCGGCGCTTGACCCGATTGCTACCGCTAAAATTGAAGATCTGCTTGTTAAATTGAAAGAGAGCTATACCATTATTCTGGTAACTCATAATATGGCTCAAGCAGCACGTATTTCTGATTATTCTCTTTTTATGTATCTTGGAGAATTGGTTGAATACGACAAAACGAAGAAAATGTTTACCAATCCGAAAGACATACGTACAGAAGAATACCTTACCGGGAAATTTGGTTAAACAACATTTAAATCAATTATTATGACCATTAAAAAAGATGAAGCAATTAATAAAGTAATGAACGATTTTGAAGTTCTTGCCAACCTGGTACTCGAACAGCTTGATTCCCTGGAAGAATTTTTTAATTCAGGTGAAATGATTATTCCTGAAGATGTTGTTGCCAAACTGATCGAAAATGAAAAACATATTGATAACCTCGAGGTAAAGCTTAGCGACCGTATTGTCAACACAATTGTTTTGTACCAACCGGTTGCTTCAGAAATCAGAAAAATAATATCATGTTACCGGATCATTACTAGCCTTGAACGAATTGGTGATTATGCGATCAACCTGGCCGAATTTATGAAAAGCATAAAAAAGCAGGATGTTTATGAGCAGCTGATTGATGTAATTTCAAACATGTTCTTCACCGCAAGCCAAATGGTGAAAAAGTCGGTTATTTCATATACACAACAGGATCGGGATTTGGCAATCTGGACCATAAAAAACGATGAAGCCATTGACGAAATGAACCAGAAAATGCTGAAAAAAGTAGTAAGCAAGAGCAAAAACATTTCTGAAAGTAAAAAAACACTGATCAGCTTTATTACCATTAAAGAAATGGTTGACAATATTGAACGCATTGCCGATCATGCAACCAATATCGCCGAAGCTACATTTTATTTCCTCGATGGGAAAGATATCCGGCATCTTGATGTGCCCATGGAAACCTAAAGAAAATATTATGAGTGAGATCAATAACAGAATTTTGGTAGTTGACGATGAGCGTGACCTGTGTGAGATATTGCAATTTAATCTTGAAAGTGAAGGTTATGTAGTGGAAACTGCTTTTTCGGCCGAAGAAGCTTTGTCACTCCCTATCGAAACATTTGATTTGTTGATACTGGATGTAATGATGGGGCATATTTCGGGCTATAAACTGGCCGACATTGTAAGAAAGGAGCGGAAATTATCAACACCCATCGTTTTTCTTACAGCGAAAACTACAGAAAACGATATGCTGACAGGATTCAATGTTGGTGGTGACGATTATATACGAAAACCGTTTTCGATAAAAGAAGTTGTTGCGCGTGTGAAGGCAATTTTAAAAAGGGGAGTGCCCGAAGCGAAAAAGCAGGTTGTTGAATTCGATACCATGGTAATTGATCTCGTAAAAAAGAAAGTCAGCATCGATGATGTCACTGTTCAGCTTACAAAGAAAGAGTTTGATATCCTTGCGTTACTGACATCAAACCCCGGAAGGTACATCAGCCGTGAAGGGATATTGAAACAGGTCTGGCACGACGATGTGGTTGTTACCGATCGAAATGTAGATGTAAATATTGCCCGCCTACGTAAAAAAATCGGAAAATATGGTCAGTACATTAAGGGAAAATCGGGTTACGGTTATTTGTTTGAAATAAATTAAGTTAGCGGTTATGGCAATTCAAAGAAAACAGTCGTTCAGGCGAAGAATATTTATTTCTTTTCTGGCAATCTTTTCACTTTTTTCAGTCACGGTTCTTTTATTTCAATACGAAAGGGAGAAAAAATTTAAAGTGGATCAGCTTGAAAACACCCTTGATAATATTGCTGTTGTAACACATCGGTTTATCGAACGGAACCGGATCATTGAAAACCCGCAGCCCGATCTGCTCGACTCGCTTTGCTTGTTATTTCCGGGTCAGAACGAGCGGCTTACAATCATTCTCGACGATGGGGCCGTTTTCTTCGACAATGAAGTGGGCGATGTATCAAACATGGAAAACCATTTGAACAGGCCCGAAGTTCAAAAATCATTATTTGCCGGAAAAGGAAGCAATATAAGGCATTCAGAAACAACCGGCCATAACTACTATTATTATTCAAAATACTATGGAAAGTACTATGTAAGGGTGGCCATGCTTTATAACATTGAAATAAAGAATTTCCTGAAAACCGAGCAGGTATTTATTTTTTTCATACTTGTGCTTTTCTTTTTCATGTGGCTGTTGATTCGATTGATGACCAACCGTATTGGAAAGTTTGTTGTCCAACTGAGGGATATCTCTGTTAAAGCCGGAAAGGGAGAGCAAATTTCTGATATATCTGAATTTTCCGATCGCGAACTGGCCACCATCCATCAGCAAATTGTCGAAATTTATAACCGCCTGAATAAAACCCGCGGCGACCTCGCACGTGAAAAAGAAAAACTGTTTCAGCACCTGAACGTTTTGAACGAAGGAATAGCTTTTTATACTCCGGAAAAAGAATTGATCCTCTCAAACAGTCATTTTATTCAATACATAAATATCATTTCAGAAAAATCGGTTGTCAGTATGCCCGATATTTTTAAAATTGAAGAATTCAAACCTTTGCTTGAGTTTCTTGAAATCAATTCAGGAGTTAAACGAAATACCAATATCGACCTTCCAAAAACCACTTTTAAAATTTCAAAACAAGAATTTATTTTCGAGGTTAGGATTATCATTTTTGCCGATGAAACTTTTGAGGTTCTGATTTCCGACATCAGTAAGATGGAAAAGAGGAGGCTGATAAAGCAACAACTTACTGCCAATATTGCCCATGAATTGAAAACCCCGGTTGCTTCGTTAAAAGGGTATCTTGAAACCATTCTGGCGACCAAAGATCTTACCGAAGAAAAGCGCCTGTATTTTACACAACGTGCTTTTGCACAGTCAGAACGTCTGGCCGATCTGCTCGATGATGTATCTCTCTTGAATAACATTGAAGAGGGAGGAAATTTATTTGAATTCAAGGAGGTAAAGTTAAAGGAACTGGTACAGGATGTAATAGAGAACCAACAAGTCAGGTTAAACGAAAAGGGGATAAAATGTTTCAACGAACTGGATGATGAGCTTACTGTTTATGGCAACGATTCTTTGCTTTCATCAATCTTCCTGAACCTCATAGTAAACAGTATAAGATATGCAGGTGAAGAGATAGAAATTCACATCAGGAATTTCCATTACGACCAAAAATTCCATTATATTTCTTATTACGATACAGGGATTGGAATTCCCGGGGAACACCTGTCGCGCATTTTCGAGCGTTTTTACCGCATCGACGAAGGCCGCTCGAGAAAAACCGGCGGGACTGGCCTGGGATTATCAATTGTAAAAAATGCAGTTCAATTGCACAAAGGCGAAATTTCAGTTAAAAACAGGCCTGAAGGAGGTGTGGAATTTGATTTTTCACTTGCTCGTTATTAAAGAATACGATAGGATGCAATTGAACACAATAGAATGAATACATGGAAAAAATGGAAAACAATTGCTTTCTATTGTTTCCAACTGCATTCAATTGCTTTCAATAGTTTTTAAAGGGAAATTGCAGAGCAATAATTTAT
This sequence comes from Prolixibacteraceae bacterium, assembly GCA_016931385.1. Lineage (GTDB taxonomy): Bacteria > Bacteroidota > Bacteroidia > Bacteroidales > Prolixibacteraceae > DAIMEA01. The sequence continues at coordinate 3,590 of JAFGEV010000380.1, read as the reverse complement.
AGCTTGTGTTTTTCTTCACCAGTCTATCTGCTTTAAATGTAATCGATTTTTAACAGTTTTTTAATCAAAAGGTAATCATAAATATCTACATTTTGCCCTGTATAAAATATCTGCTTAATTTTAAAAGATCGTTTTATGAATGGGGTTTATCAGCTCAAAAATAATCTGGAAGAGGACGGATTAGATATATTTTACAGCACGTGTTCAATTTATGTTTTATCATTAATCGACGCGATTTCTTTAACTTATTCTCTTTGTTTTGAAGGATTTTTCAATAATAAAAAGAAACTGATAAAATTAGCCGTTGTTGGTGCAGGAGATGCTTATAAAAAATATCGTCAGATTAAGAAGAATGAACTTGAAGTTGTTGAATGGTTAAACATCAATCTTCCTGAAGTAGGTCGGTTATATATCCAATTAACAGGCAGTATGAATGAAGCTGCAAATTCACTTAATGAAATGACAGTATCGTTTGCCAATCATTTTTACAATTCGCATAAACCTTTTAATAAAGAGCAGGTTAAGGAAATAAACTTGTTTGAAGTTTTGTTTTCCAAGTATTTATATAAAGGCATCGGAAAAATGGAACAGGAGAAGGAAAACACCCTTGACGATTTCATTGATTTATATAACAGGTTGTTGGTTAGTGTTAAGAAAATGAACAGAAACCATGTTTATCGCATAAGTAACGATGAAGTTTCGCAAAGAAATTCAGCGCTCTTTTTTAAGTTTTTAAAAGAGGTAGAAAAATTGATCAGTGAAATATATAAGATGGTTAACTTGTCTTTGGAAATGCAATCGTTGAGTTTTTCAGGAGCAAGTTATAATGCTATGCTGATGGATTAGGATTGTTGAATTAGTATCTTTTTTGAAATCGTACAATATTTTGTTTTTACCAAAATAAGATATATCCCGTTTCCCCAATTGTTGCATTTGAAGCAAATTTCTTTTTGGGGCAAAGAGTTCGGGGTTAAATTTTTATAAAATACACGTTTCCCTGATGATGAAATAATTTCAATGGATTCAACATTATTCAGGTTGTTCCACGATAATTGGAAATAATCGGTTGCCGGATTTGGCTTGATGAATAATTCGGCTAATCCCTTAAAGGCTGATGCATTTGAGCTTTTCGAACAATAGGCGTAATCTCTGATCGTTAAGTCCCAGTAATCAGATATTTTCATACCAAGCCAACCATAAATTGTATCTGTACCTACAACAACCTGCAGCCCTAGGTAACGGTCATCAAGTTTCATCCAGGGCCCCTTAATGCTGATATCATGAAAGTAGTCGTAATCTGTAAGAAAGCATTTCCCTTTATGCCAGGTTAATGAAGGGCCAATCATACGATTTAACTTAAGTGGATCAGGAAAAGTTTCAACGGGGAAAGTACAATAAGAATTCTTTTTGTATGTTTCTAAAACAATGCACCCTGCAGAATTCCCCGGGCTTATAAGTCCTGAAATTAAAATGCGGAAATCATTAATCGAATCATTGTTCAAATCGAGGTAGAAATAGTAGGATTCCTTAAATGGTTCATATGATAAGTCGGGTTCAATGTTTGTATAAATAATGCCTTCTCCTTCTTTCTGCCCTGCCCTTATGTAACTTCTATATTGATCAGGTGTTGCCAATGTGATTACATTCGATGGCCCTGAAAGAGTGTCGGTGTCAGCCACAATATTGTCGGGAACACTTAAAATATAAAAGATATAAGGGATATTTTCTTTTATCTTATCGCCGTCTTTATCCCTGAAATTGGAAGTTAGCTGAAAAAGTGTTTTATTTTCACCCGGGTAAAACGAAAAATAATTTCCACCCTTAACATTTCGGGCCATTTTTTTATCAAAGTTAGTAGCATCTTTGTTTTTACAGGCAATGATCCTGTAGGCCGAAATGCCTGCCTCATCTTCCGGTAAGGTCAGTTCAATAAATACATCGCTCCCATTACCATTTGAACCTTCGTCGAAAGCATAAACCAAACTGACTGGCTGGACAGGGGTGCTTAACTGAAAGTAATTTGAGCATTCCGATAAAGCATTTTCAGTTTTAACAGTCCCGTCAGCAATCGATAAAATATATACGGCATACCGATTTTCAGAATATAGCTGATTCCCGTCGATATCTTTTATATTATCGGAATAATATGAAACAGAATAATCATGCCCCGATGGTTTCACTATTTTGTAATTATTTTCTTCAACGCCTTTGGCCTTACTAAGGTCTATTGCCTGTGAAGATTTTACAAAAAGTAACCTGTATTCATTTACATACTCTTCGTTTTCTGCTTTTTTAAAGGATAAATCAACCCGGTAATGACCGCCAGAAAGGTATTCTTTATTAACTGTCACTTTTTTAGCCATCCCGACAGGTGATGAAAGGTAGAGCGGGTTAGAAGGATAGGATAAGTATTCAGGCTTAAAACTCCAGTATGTGTCAATGCCCATGACATAAACAGTATAGGAAACATGTTCACGGATTAAATCGCCGTCGTAGTCAACAGAATTTACATCAAGAAAAATTTCATGATCTTTATTATCAGGAGTAATGTCAATGAAATTCTTCATCATTAAAAATTTCCCGGGAATATCGGTATCTGGTTTAAGGCTATCGGTTATAAAAATTGCAACGCTATAATTTCGGAAATCTGTTTCATCAATACATTTTTCAAACTGAATTTTCAGGTCGCGGCCGTCTTTGAAGTCGCTAATGTCAGAAATCTTCAGGTTTTCAACTTTTTTAGGGATGCCTTGCCCGGCTAATATATTACTGTCGTATTTATTGTTTATTGCGTAATCGGCAATCGTATAACAATCTTTGAGCCTTATCCAGCCATATTTATAACCTTCTGTTTCTTTTATCCTGAAACCGATGAATTTGTTTTTCATCCTGCCCCAGAATGTTACGTTACGTTCAATAAGTGTTATAATTAAATCGTTTCTGTTTGTCCAGGAAAGGGTTTCATCAATTTGTTCATTATAAGAGAGTGTATCGGCACAAGGATAATAATCTGAGTATTCAGGGCCAACAAATTCTGTTTTTCGTAAAGGAATAATATGAACAGTGGTATCCAAAAATAACTTGCTATATGAAAAATAGAAGTCATCGTACGAATCATTATTAACATCGAAATAATAATTGTTGTTACCATTGTAGGTTGGAATCGACATGTGAATATCGGGTTCGATATTGGTGTATATAACCTGGCTGTGGCTTTCTATGCCCAAAAAGAATAGTAGGATGATTATTATTCCCTTAAAAATTTCCGAATATTTTTTTTTAGTGTTCATTATGGAATAGTGGTTTTTGGTTGATTAAAATTATGAAAAATAATTGATCTGAGTTTATCGAAAACCAGAACATTTCGATCAGGGCAGCCCGTTAATATAAGTACGTGCTTTGTAAGGCCTGAAAGAACGAATTTCAGCAATAGTAACAAGTCCCATAGTCCACATATTTATTGATTTTTTCAAAAACCGCCATACGTAAATACTATAAACTCTTTCACAATTCTGTAAACGAAATGTAATCCAAAATTGAATGAATTTTAATCGGGTTGTAACAATATAGCCTTTGTTTAGCACTGTCGG
>JAFGEV010000055.1 GCA_016931385.1 Prolixibacteraceae bacterium | reverse complement strand
CTGACAGTTTAGACAAGTCACTTGCAACCTTAAAGGTGCCTGACAGTTTAGACAAGTCACTTGCAACCTTAAAGGTGCCTGACAGTTCAGGTTACAATATAATTTCAAACTCATTTAAAAAATTCTTTACATCCTATACTAACTCTTTCAATAAGGTTTATAATAAAAAAGGTTCTCTATTTCAACCCAGGTATAAAAGGTTGTTGATTGAAGATGAAAATCAATTAATTAATACTATTATCTATATCCATAACAATCCTTTATCTCATGGGTTTGTTAAAAATATTGCAGATTGGGCATATTCTTCATATAATAAAATTTCAGGAAAAAATAACCTTACCTGGTTAAAATCAAATGAAGTTATAGAGTTGTTTGATGATGTATCGAATTTTATGTTTTGCCATAAAAGGATTTGTGAACTTGAAAAAATCGAATATTAAAATATTAACAAGCTGTCAGACAACCTTAAAGGTGTCTGACAGCTTAGTTGGTTAGTTTAAATAATAGTAATTTATGGACTTACAATTTTTCAACCACTCCAATATTCTCGAAAGCACACTGCAATTTTTCAGCTCAGAACTTGATATAAAAATTGCCCCTGCTGCCAAATCGGAAATCAATCTTACAGAATTCCTGAAAGAGCAGTTGACCGATTCACAACTTCTGGGAAAATTAAAAGATGCCCGTTTTGTGGGTATGATAAACAACTTGACTCTGGATGGAAAAACCGAAGGTCAGGTAACTGAACTTCCTGTCAAAGAGCCTTCGGATGATTACGATATGTTACTGGTTTTCGGTGTTGAACTGAACGAAAACAACGTTCCTACAAAAACCGATATTTCACGTTTGACACGGGCATTAAACCGGCGTTCGTTCAGTCGTCCGGTTGTGCTGATTTTAAAATACGGTTCGCATATTTCTTTTTCGAGTGCCGAGCGTGGGCAATACAAACGTGCAGGCCAACAGGGCGAAAAAATTGGACGTATCAGTATTTTAAGGGATATCAACACCAAACAGGTGCATGCAGGGCACGAACGTATTTTGTTGCAACTTCGCATCAATCCGCTTAAAGTAAGCACTTTCAAAGAATTGTATGCCCAATGGCTCGAAGTATTCAATGTAAATATTCTGAACAAAGAATTTTACAACGAATTATTTACCTGGTATTTATGGGCAGTTCGCACGGTTTCGTTCCCCAACAGGGCTGACGATGACAGTGATGACAAAGTATTCAACTCCGAAAATGTTATCCGCCTGCTTACTCGTTTAATTTTTATATGGTTTGTTAAAGAAAAAGGGCTGGTGCCCGAAACACTTTTTGATAAAAACAAAATAACTGAAACCTTAAAAGCATTTAATCCGAATGCCGGGGACAATTCAGATTATTACAAAGCCATTCTGCAAAACATGTTTTTTGCCACCTTGAACACCGAAATGCCGAAAGATGGTGGCAACAGGACTTTCATTGATGATAAAAAGAAAAATAAGAACACCGGTTATACCGAGGAATACATGGACCACCTTGTATTCCGTTATAAAAACTTGTTTTCTAATCCTGATAATGGATTGAAACTGTTCGAAACTATTCCTTTTTTAAACGGTGGCCTTTTTGAATGTCTCGACCGCCGCGACCCGGAAACAAATATTGAAATGCGTATCGATGGTTTTTCATCAACACCATCGAAACAACCTGTTTTTCCCAATGTATTGTTTTTCGGGCGAAACGATGACCTCGATTTAAGCGATGAGTTTGAAAACAGCAACAAATACAAACACTGTAAAGCCCGTGGAATTATCAATATCCTAAATAGCTATAAGTTTACCATTGAAGAAAACACCCCACTGGAACAGGAAATTGCCCTCGACCCGGAGTTATTGGGTAAGATTTTCGAAAACCTGTTGGCCAGCTACAACCCCGAAACACGCACCACAGCCCGTAAACAAACAGGCTCGTATTACACGCCCCGCGAAATTGTAAATTACATGGTGGACGAAAGTTTGATTGCTTACCTGAAAACAAGTCTGAACTGTGATTCTTATGATTTGTGCGATAGGCATGATAAAAAGGAAAAAGATAATCATGAAAATCAAAACAATCACACAAATCATAGTTCAGACAATGGGGATGAATTGGAAAGTAAGCTCCGCCAATTATTTGCCTACGAAAGCGAAGAAAATCCTTTTAACGGCGATAACGAAACCACCAATGCTATTATTTCCCACCTGAGCGAATGTAAAATACTCGACCCTGCCTGTGGCTCGGGGGCTTTTCCCATGGGGATATTGCATAAAATGGTATTTGCTCTGGGTAAACTCGATCCCTGTAATTATACCTGGAAACAGGCGCAGTTGGAAAAAGCACAACGCGACAAAAAACGGGCACAGCAGTTTGAGGATGAAACCCTGCGGGAAGTGGCCTTAAAAAGTGCCGAAGATAAAATTGCATACGTAGAAGCCAGCTTTGGTGAAACAGGACACGAACTGGACTATGCCCGTAAACTCTTCCTGATTGAAAATTGCATTTACGGGGTTGATATACAACAAATTGCCGTGCAGATAAGCAAACTACGTTTTTTTATCTCGCTAATGGTTGACCAACGGGTGGACAACAGCAAACCCAACCGCAACATACTCTCACTGCCCAACCTCGAAACCAAGTTTGTGGCTGCCAATACCCTTATTCCGGTTGATAAGCCGCAACAACTTATGTTTAAAGACCCCGATGTGGAGAAAACCGAAAAGGAGCTGCACGAGATACACCAGAAAATATTTTTTACCCGTAATTACAGCGACAAAAAGAAACTGAAAAACAAGGAACTGCAAACCCGCCACAGCCTGCGCAAACTATATGTAGAAAAAGCAGGTTACAGCAAAGAGGCTGCCGAAAAAATTACCCAATGGAACCCCTTTGACCCTTTGAAAGCGGCGCCATTTTTCGACCCTGAAGTAATGTTTACCATTGAAAATGAAAAACAGGGCGGTTATTTCGATATAGTGATTGGGAATCCACCTTATATTCAATTGCAAAAAATTAAAAAAATTGCCGATGAACTTTCAAAATTGAATTATAAATCATTCATTCGAACTGGTGATATTTATTGCATGTTTTATGAGAGAGGTTATAATCTACTGAACAAGAATGGCTCAATTATTCTTATTACAAATAGCACATGGTTACGCACAGCGTATGGTGAGAAACTTAAAGAATTCTTAATTAAAAACACTTCTCTTCTAAAAGTTATTGATTTAGCTGATTGTGACCTTTTTGAAAATGCAGCTGTTTTGACTACTATTATTCATACCGGATTTGGCAAAAAAGGATTGTTGAAATCAAAAGGAATAAGAATTACAAAAAAGAACCAGCAGGCAATTTTAGAATTAGGCACTTATTTTCAAAACAATTACATTTCTTTAAAAGATTTTAAACAAGATGAAGCATGGTCTATTTTGGATAAAAACCGTTTCCTTATTAAAACCAAAGTAGCTGCACAAGGGGAAAAGTTAACGGATTGGAAAATTGAAATTTTCAGAGGTATTTTGACCGGTTACAATGAAGCATTCATAATTAATGGAGAAACTAAGGATAAATTAACTGCTCAGGATGAAAAGAATGCAGAATTATTAAAACCATTGCTTCGAGGAAAAGATATTTTGAGATATAAACCTGTATATGACGATTTGTGGATAATTGGAACATTTCCTGCTAAGAAAATTTCAATTAAAGAATATCCTTTAATAAAAGAATATTTGGAAGGATTTGGTAAACAGCTTCATCAAATTGGTGAAACATTCGTTGATGAAAGTGGCAATAAAGTATCTACACGTAAAAAGACTTCAAATAAATGGTTTGAGACTCAAGACCAAATTAATTATTTTAAAGAGTTTGAGAAGGAAAAAATCATATTTCCAAATATGACCAAGGACATGCCTTTTGTTTTAGATAACAATGGGTTTTATACAAATCAAAAATGTTTTATTATAACAGGAGAAAAATTAAAATACTTAGTTTCGATTTTTAATTCAAAGTTATACGAATATTGTTTCAGAAGTAATTTTCCTGAATTATTGGGTGGAGTGGTTGAATTGAGTAAAGTGTTTTTTGAAAAAGTACCTATCAAATATCCTTCTATAGAAGATGATAAAATATTTGAAAAGATTTCAGACAAACTACATCAAGTTATAAATAAGTCAGAAAAGGAGTTTAATACATTGTCAGATAAGATTGACCTAATGGTTTACAAACTCTACACCCTCACCTACGACGAGTGTAAAATTGTTGACCCCGAAATAGAAAAGCTGATAAGCCGGGAGGATTATGAGAGGATGAGCATTGAACAGTTGTCTGAACTGTGATGGGTGTGATTTATGTGATAGACAGGATGAAATTGTTGAATTTGAATGATGCATAACACAAATTAGAAAAGTAAAGGAAAAATCATGATAATCAAAACAATCACAAAAATCATAGTTCAGACATGATGATAAATGAAAAATACAAATATTCTGAGCTTACCGGGAAAATAATTGGTTGTGCCATGGAGGTATATAAGGCATTGGGCAATGGTTTTCAGGAAGTTATTTATCAGCGCGCACTGGCTTATGAAATGGAATTGCAGGGTTTGTCTTTTTCAAGAGAGTTTGAGATGCCGGTGTTTTATAAAGAAATTCAGGTTGGCACCAGAAGGGTAGATTTTTTGGTTGAAGAAAAAATTAGTGTTGAACTGAAAGCGCTTATTCAGATTGAACCGGTACATTTAGCCCAGGCAATTAATTATCTCGAAGCATACAATCTTGAAATAGGTTTATTAATCAATTTCGGCGAAACAAAACTGAAATTTCATCGGCTCGAAAATAAGAAGTTTAAACTATTAAGTCTTGAAAATCAAAATAATCACATAAATCACAGTTCAGACAATGGATGAGAAGCAAAATAAACACATTTGGCAACCACCAAACGAGCAAAACGAACCTGCCGAAGAAAAACAGGTTTGCCCAAAATGCGGTAACGATACTTTTCGGGTGTAAATTAAGATTATAATACCTAAAATCCGCAAGTCACCGGGCGACTTCGCTTATTATCAGTTAGATAATTCGAATAGTATCCACCCATCTTAAAATAGTCACCCGGTGACTATCAATATTTTAGAGATCTACTTGCGGAATCAAGGTAATAGACGATGCCCGGTTGTATTGTTCAAAATGTGGAGAATTTTATGTATAATTTGTAAGAGAAATGCCACACAGACGGAAACATATAAAACCATTACCAATTAAAGATTATAGCGGTTTTAACCCAAAACCGGGATGTATTCCGTTTGCAAAAAAGCACCAGTATTACATTGTAACCGGCATTTCCATTACGGGCGATGCCCCAAAAGATTTTATTCGCTACTATCAATTTAAACGTGATAGCCGCATACGCAAAGCCAAACCAAAACATGGCCGCTTTTTCTTGCCAAGCATGGGCATAAACATTATCCCATGGAGGCCATTACCGAACATTTGCTTAACCGCATTGGCGAAGTATTCGGTTTTAACATGGCCGAATCGGGTTTGGCATGGTTTGGTGGCCAGGTAAGGTTTTTATCAAAATATTTTTTAAACCGTCCAAATGAGCAGGTTCTCGACCATGGTGCAGATTTGTATGCTGGTTACCTGAACGACCGTAAATTTGTTGAAGAAATTGAAAAATTGCACCAATCGCCCGAATATTTCACAGTTCAGTTTACCCAGGAAGTATTTCAGCATTTCTTTCCGGATGTTCACGAAACTCTTATGCTTGAATTTATAAAACTGCTCGTATTCGATGCCCTCATCGGCAATAACGACAGGCATTTTTATAACTGGGGAATTATCAGGAACATTCAGGGCAAAGATAAACCAGTTTTTTCACCTATTTACGATACGGCAAGAGGGTTATTCTGGAACGACCATGAAGACAAGCTGAGGGCTATCTATAAGGATAAAAACCGTTTGGATACTTTCATCAAAAAGTATTCTGATAGCAGTTCCCCTAAGGTTGGCTGGGATGGTTTTAGAAAATTGAGTCATTTCGATTTGGTCGGAAATCTCAAGACATTACCTTTTGCCCTGAACTGCGAAACATTAAAAAACATTTGTAGCGATGCTAAAATTAATGAGGTCATAAGCATGATAGACAAAGAGTTTGGTCAATTAATAAGTTTTGAAAGAAAAGAGCTGATTAAAATTTGTTTGCTATACAGACAGGATTACATTAAGAAAATCTTTAACTTTGCATCATGATTGAAAAGTTGAAAAAAATTTTGTGGAAGGTTGATGGTATGGATTTTATCGATAATCCTGCTGGTTCGAAGGGCGTTTTTCAATTAAAATACGGAAAGCAGTTAATTGGTATATTAACATACGAAGATAACCAATGGACTTTTAAGTATTCCGATGAGTTTAAGTCAGAAAAAGGATTAAACCCTATTATTGATTTCCCGGATACTGAAAAAGTTTATATCAACGAGCAACTGTGGCCATTTTTTGCTTCCCGGATACCAACGTTAAATCAGCCTTTTCAGTTGAAGAAAATTCATAAAGCTAACATAAAACAGGATGATTCTGTAGGATTGTTACGGCTATTTGGTAATGAAACAATTACAAATCCATTTAGACTGTTAGCTCTATAATTCTGATTCTCCAACTCACACCGTCCCTGTCAGGCACATTGGCAAAACTCCCACTGGCGCGCGCATGTTGCGCGTGACATTAATAAATTAAAGATGTTAATTGTATTGAAAAGTAGTATTAAAAAGAAGATAAAGCAGGATATTAGATAATAACATT
>JAFGEV010000379.1 GCA_016931385.1 Prolixibacteraceae bacterium | reverse complement strand
GCTTTGGTCAGGTCAATCATATAGGTTTCATTGCTAATGGTTTTTCCAAAGGCAATGGGCAACTCATATTTACTATTCTGGAATTTTCGTGAAGTGATAATTGAGCGCATGGATACTACCTCTGGTTCTGAGTTGGGAACTTCAATACCAATGGTGCCACGTCCCGGAATTGGAGCAATAATTCGGATTCCTAAAGCGGCGAGTGAGAGGGCAATATCATCTTCCAGATTTTTAATTTTGGAAATGCGTACCCCCGGAGCAGGAACAATTTCGTACAAAGTAATGGTCGGACCAACAGTTGCTTTAATACTCTTGATTTGTATTTTGTAATCCTCCAGGGTTTTAACGATTTTGTTTTTGTTGGAAATCAGTTCCTCCTCACCAACTTGTCCCGAACCGGCAGCATGGTCATCAAGCAAATCGAAGGTGGGAAGTTTATAGGACGACAAATCCAGGGTGGGGTCGTAGTCGCCCAATGGTTTGTCATCGTTGTGCTCCAATATCTCTTCAGTGGCCGCTTTTTCAATTTTAAGTTCCAGGTCTTCATCAGCATCATGAATCAGAGATTTATCCGTATTTTGGGGTTCAAACTCCATATTCATGGTTTCTTCGTCATGAACCTCTGTACTTTGTTGATTATTTTGCTGGTTCGGAATGGATTCCGGTTTTGTATTTTCAGAAACATCCGATAAGCCACTTACTGCTCTTTCAAGCGATAACTCTTCATCCAATGGTCTGTCGGGCACTTGTTCTGCCTTTTCTTTTGATGAATATAGTCCATCAACCTGTTCACTATTATTTTGTGTTTCTGATTTTGGTTCCGAAGTATTTTTATGTTGAAAAGGCTTGGATACAAGCACTATAAACCAATCAAAACTAAAAGCGAGGTAGGCAAAAAGTGTTACCAGTATCAGAATAAATGTTCCGGCCCAGCCTATAGCCGACTGAAGCCAGGTACTCAGAAAGTATCCATGTGCTCCGCCCAATAGTAGGTATTGGTCATTGACAGAATCGATAAAAAAGAATCCTAGCGTAAGAGAAGTCCAGATGGTAATGAGCGCTGCATGTGCAAAAGCGGATGAGAGTTTCATTATTTTGGCCCCTACCAGCTTGATTCCGGTCATGAATAAGAGAACAACTACTGCTGTAGATGCTACACCAAACCAATCATTTATAAAAGTGTCGGCCAGCCAGGCGCCAAACTTACCTGTCCAGTTTTGAACCGTTATTTCAGCATTTTTAATAAAGTCCCAAAATGAAATATCGAACTTACTTCTGTCGGCAAACCCCGTGAAGAAAAACGACATAAATGCCAGCGCCAGATAAAATGCCAGCGCTACCAGAACTAATCCTGAAATAAAACGAAACTTAAAATTCTTAAGATTGGTCTCCCATTTTGAGAGGCCGGTTTTTCGACTTTTTTTCCCTTTTGTGGTCTTTTTGCCGTTACTCATGATACTAATTTGGTTTTCCTCCTGCAAAAATAATAATTGAACGGGCCTTTTGGGCTTTTAAAAGAAATAAAGTTTAAAATAATGGCTATAGATTAATGATTGGCTTCAACTCAACGACCAAAAACCATTTTAATTGTATGGCTATTTAATAATGGTTGAGATGGTTTGTTCAATTTCCTGAATGGAGGCAGGTTGGTAATCGGCAGGTACTTCAAATAAGGATTCAGGTAGTGTATCTCCAAAAATAGACAAAGGTTTTAATGCGAACATTACATCGTTGTAATAGATTGAAAATTCCAGCAAGACTCCCGGAATTTCAGCAAAAGGAGTGTTTTTATTGGTGGTTGGAATTGCTATTTCGGAAGTGTACCAAACAATTATCTCACTGTTGTTTTTCTCCAGTTTTATTACGGCTTTTTTAGCTTCATACCCTAAAATGGTTCGGGTTGTGTCTTTTTCAAAGGATACCTTGCCCTCTTTCAACTGTTGAAAAATAAAGAGCTTATTGCTTTCGGAGGCAGGTACAAACATTTTTCTGTTGATTATTTTCAAGAGGGTCGTACTGCTGTCGGTCTTGTGATTGGATATAAAGTCTAATGAGTAAATGCCCATATCTCCCTCAAAGGAAATACGCTCTTGTCCGGGCCGAAAAAAATAGTGCATCTCTTCGGGTAGCAGGAAGGAGAAGTTTTTCGCTTTTATCTCCGGAGAATAGGAAATTGCATAATTAACAACCCCTTGCGACACAACGGGTGTTTGTTTCTTTGGTTTTACCTTGCATCCCGAAACGATAAAAAAAGCTGATAATAAGGTTATTAAAATGGGCCTTAAAATGGATGTGGAATAATGCCTCATACAAAGAATTCTCTAAATGGTTAACATGGCCTAACTTTTTTCAAATTTAATCTATTTTTTAAGAAATAATTAAACACTTATCTTTTGATTCGGGGTGCTGGTCAAAATCACATCCTCCTTTGACAGATGCTTCTTTGCTGATAATGGTCATAGGAAAACCATCTTTTTTTATCGAATATAGTGTGCTGTAAACAGACAAATTGAAAATTTATGAGCAAACTTGCTGTTATTGCTTTAGGTGGTAATGCACTCCTGAGGAACAACCAGTCGGGAACCATAGAGGAGCAGGAAACCAACACTACTGAAACACTCGAAAACCTTATCTTCCTTGTGAAAGAAGGCTATAACCTGGTGTTTACTCACGGAAACGGGCCTCAGGTAGGGAACATTTTGTT
>JAFGEV010000006.1 GCA_016931385.1 Prolixibacteraceae bacterium | reverse complement strand
TATTGTTGGTGCTTAATGTCAAATCATTTGCACATAATTGCCAGTGCCGAAGAAGAAGGAAATTTGTCGGACATACTGCGTGATTTCAAAAAATTTACAAGCAAAGCAATAATAGAATCGATAAAAGAGATTCCTGAAAGCAGGAAAGATTGGCTTTTAAATTTGTTTTGGTATGCCGGTAAAAACAATAAAAAGATAAAGTATTACAAAGTGTGGCAGGATGGCAACGATGCCAAAGAGATACACTCTACGGCATTTCTGGAAGAAAAAATGGATTACATCCACCATAATCCTGTCCGTGCCGAAATAGTTGCCACCCCTGAAGAATACCTTTACAGTTCGGCAACAGATTATGCCGGGGGCAAGGGATTGGTTGATATTGAGTTTGTATAGTTTGTAGGATTGCAAATCCTTGGTTAGTGAGCGCGGATCGCAGATCCGCACCAGCGCTTGCGAATGTTTCTGCAAATCCGAAGGAGCCAAGATTTTGAGGAAGCAGGTCTCCGATTTTGTTGATTGGATAATCTGGTATTATTTCCAGAACTTTCTTCAGCCGCGCTCTCACTCGTTTAGCGCAGCGTAACGAGGGGGAAACCGTAACCCGCAACTGCCCCTCGTTTGAGTGCAGCGGAAACGAGGGGTTAGCCGTAACTCGTTTTTAACTGCCTGTCCCGGTTTGCCGGGAAGAGGAATGTGGCAAAACAGTGTGCTTATCGTTAAAAGTTACTACCTTTAAAACAAAAAATGCCATGTCCTCAGAGAATTACATTATTCACGACCAACATGCTGTATCAAAGTTGTTTTGTTTTTCTATCTTTGAATAAAAAATAACGACATGGCTACTATAGAAGTTAACGAGCAGACCAAAGCAGGAAAACTTATACTTGAAACGGCAATTCTTTTATCGAAAGAAAACAAGGGGATTACCGTTTTTGAAAGTGAGAAGAAATTACTGGATAGAATGAAAGCCAACAGAAAAAACGATCTCTTAAACGAATCAGAAACCAACGCTTTTTTGAAACAGCTCATTGAAACGAAAGGCGATGAAGTACATGATTGAACGATCGTTTGAAAGAGATTTTCATAAATTGCGAAACAAAGAGTTAGCTGAATGTATTATATCTGTTATTGAAAATGTTGATTCAGCAAAAACCCTTAAAGACATTTATAATTTAAAAAAGTTATCGGGCCACAAAACTGCCTATCGCATTCGTTCAGGTAATTACAGAATTGGCGTTTTTTTTGAAAAAGGAACAGTAATTTTTGCAGCATTCGACCATCGAAAAGATATTTATAAACGATTCCCATAAACTTTGCCACCCGCTCATCGTCCAGTTAAACCTTCAAGGTTTCGGAAACCTTGAAGGTTTGGAACTCGTACCGTGTGCCCTGGAAGTTTGTACCCACCGGCAACACCGGCAAAGTAGCGCTAAGCTTTACCGAAAGTGAGCCGGATTACTCCTAGCTGGTCGGGAAGTTCGCAGCGGCTGGTGCGGATATGTTATCCGCGCCTACAGGCTAGGGATTTTCAATCCCGTTATTAAATATTTTCCTTATTTTTACATTCATGGGAATAAAAAACAAAATATCGCCCGGATATGTTTTTTACTGCACGTTAATCCCGAGTACCCGGGATTGAATGGAACTTGCAACTGCCCCTCGTTTGAGTGCAGCGGAAACGAGGGGTTAGCCGTAACTCGTTTTTAACGAGAGGAATGAAACAAGTCCGTACACTTTTCAGTAAAAGTTACTACCTTTAAAATTAAAAATGTCATCCGAAAACTACATCATCCACGATCAACATGCGGTACACTTTATAACTTTTACCGTTGTCGATTGGATAGACATATTCACACGGGCAAACTACAAAATTGAGATTGCCAATGCATTGGAATACTGCCAAAAGAATAAAGGGTTAAGGTTGTTTGCTTATTGTTTAATGACCAACCAACTGCATCTGGTTTGCCAAACAAGCGAGCCATTTAAGCTAAGCACTTTTGTAAGGGATTTCAAAAAGCACACGGCAAAATCGGTATTAAGATGTATCTGGGAAGAGCCCGAGAGCCGCCGTAGCTGGATACGCAAGCTAATAGAAGGGGCAGGTAGGGAGTTTGTTAAAATAAATCAGAGTGGGTTCCGGTTCTAACCAGCGTTATTTTGTAACCAGGTTTGTGCTTCCATGTTAATAACCAATCTGATTCAATGTGGCATTCCCAGCAATTTTTGTAATTTCCCGAAAGTTTGTGTGATTTGTACTCAGGAGGAAGTTTTCCGTTCAAAGAAAGTATTTCAAAAACCAATTCAATCTTTGAAATAGTTAAATTGTGTTTTTCACAAAGTTTAAATTGAAAATCTAAAATATAATGAAATGAAAACTAAAATATTAAAAACAGAACAACAGTACAATGAAGCTTGTGAGCGCATTTATAATTTGATTAACAGTGCTGCTAATCAGATTGAGCCAAATAGTCCGGAAGGGGAAGAAATAGAGCTTTTGTCGTTGTTGGTAGAAAAATATGAGCAAGAGCATTATTCAATTGAAGCACCAAATCCGATTGAAGCCATCAAGTTCAGGATGGAACAAATGAACTTAAAACAAGCAGATGTAGCACCTTTATTTGGGGGTAAAACGAGAGTCTCAGAGGTTTTGAATGGAAAGCGCCCTTTGACACTAAAAATGATAACATTGCTAAACAGATATTTGGGTGTGCCGCTGGAATCAATGATTATGGGGAACAGGGAAGTGATACTAGAGGCAGAAAAAAGAGAAAAGATATTAAATATAAATTCCGTAAGAGAATATTTATCTGTCTCTAGGGCAGCAATGATTTAAACCGGCTGCTGCGTCCACGATGTAAAATCGGGACGCGATGAACTAACATAGGATTTTTTATCCGGGTATAAAAACTACAGGAAATACTTTGTTAGCAGCTTAATTTTTGTTTCACCTTTAATCTCAAAAATCCAATGTTTAAATTCTTTTGGGCCAAAGGGACCAAAGGGGTCATTTGAAAAACCAAATCCTTCCTTTGGAATTTTTATCCAATTTGTGTCAAGTATCTTGTTTGAATTTTCATCGTGAAAAAACCGTACGGCATAATTGCCAGGTTTCAGATTATTAAATTTCATCACACAGCTATTTTCATCTATTAATGCGGTTTCACTAATTAATGAATTCTTTTCTTCATCCATTAATTCCAAAACGATCTGTCCAGTACTATTTCTTAAATTATAAATTTCAACTTCAAGTGAATTCTGACTATACACATAAATGGAACACAATAAAGTAATTGCCATTAAAAAGATTTTTGTTTCCATACTCATTTTAATGTTAATGTTAATGTTTTCTGAACAATATTTTCTCTAAAATAAACATAAAACCCAACATACTAAAACTTTAAAAAAGTTAGTTTTGGTTTTGTTGAACCCCCGCTCAACGAGACATATTCAATGTTTGCAGTCGCTGCTACTTCCACAATGTATTATCGGGACCTGGCTAACAAGCAAAGGATTTATAATCATGTTAGAAAAAGCTGTTTTGGTTTCTGTAATGCCCGAAAAGCAAGTTTGCCTGTCCAGTTCAGCATAAAATCATGCTTCTTGGGGAGGAATATTTGAAGTTGAGGTGATCAGGTAGCTTTATTCACAATTCGCGTGTTTAGGTGTTCCAGCCTTCCAGGACAGGCAGTCATGGACGACTTTCACTAAACCCCTTATTTAGTTATCATCATTTTTATTGAGCTTTGAGCAAACAGCTCTTTTTGGGAAATTACTTTTATGCAATAAATTCCACTTCTGGAAGACGATAAGTCGATGGTTGTAAAATCATTTATTGTTTCTGTTTGATACACCACGGCGCCAAGGAAGTTAAAAATCATAACTTGTACTGGAAATTCAATATTCTTAATATGAATTTTAAATTGACCATTATGGGGATTCGGGAAAACCTTTAACCATGGTTTAATTACTTCTTGATTTGCTTCTTCAGCCCGGGAAAACTCTTCATAACAAATCTCTGAAATAGATTTTTCTGAAGCCATAGCTAAAGACAAAGCATCACAGAATGAATTATCGATTGTGATGTATGCATGAATATTACTTCCTAGCTGAGCATATGATCCGGGCAGAAACCGAATAGATTTTCCAGCTATAAGGGTTACTGTTGAACCACTTTCAAAATTAACGGTTGAGCCATTGCCCGCAACGGTTATGGTATCATAAGCATTTAAGCATTCACTGCCCGAGCTGTATGTTTCATTTTCAACAGATAAATTCAGTGCTATACCACAGTTTTCATCTATACTTAATGTAAGCTTGATAATAGAGTCACAGCCAAACTGATTAACCATTTTTACGGTATAATTTCCACTTTGGGAAAAAACAGAATCACCTATCTGAAGGCTTTCTCCCTCACAAATGGTACTGTCCAACAGGGTAACCCTATAAACCTTTTGCACTTTCGATTCAACCACTTTATCGCGTATGCCAAAGTGTTTCATCTGATTCCAAAAAACATACTGTGGATCACTGGCAATTTCATTTCCCCATAAAAATGCTCCTTCGATAATATAGTTATGATTTTTAATGGCATTAAAAAATGATTCATAAATATTTGCCTGTACCTCTTCTTCATCGTCCAAACCGTTACCATTATCATCGTGAAAAGTTCTGTACTGAAATTCTCCGCTACTGGGCTGAAAGGGTGAGTTCATATCATTTACATATCCAAATTCCAGCAAAACAACAGGTAAATCGGGATTCCCATTCTTTAAGGGTACAAAATAGTCATTAACTATGTTGTCCCAAATATAATCCAATGTATCGACAGAGGCGATTTTGGTGGGGTTTGTTTCATACAATTGAAAATAGGAGCTAATGCCAATCACATCAAGGTTTAAATCCACCCACAAAGAGTCTGATCCAATACCATAAAAACCATTATCAGTTAATGCCTGGTATGACATATCGTAAGTTAATAGTCCGGAATAGACACTTCTGACCGAATCGACCATATTCTGCAACTGGGTTTTATAATCATTTGGCCAATAACCACCTGAACGTGTCCGGAATAAACGTTCAGTTTCTGTTCCCAGTGAAAACATATCGACTTGTTCATTTTCTGCAATGGCAGCAAAATGCTTTGCCTCATTGGCATACGAGTTAAAGAAAGAATTTACAAACTGATCGTGAAGCGGGTGAGCGATTGCCCATGGCCAATTCTCAAGTAATATTGCTGGATCTTCTTCAAACATTTTGGGATCTCCCAACTGCCATCTTTTAACCGGGGGATTGTTTGTAGGTTCATTATCGAATTCGAAGGCCAGCGTAAGGTATACCCTATATCCCCTGCTTTTAAACTCACGTATAGTAAGTTCCAATTTTTCATCGGTAAATGTAGGGATGTTTGCAGTGTATTTTCTTTTTACAATGCTATCCAAGCTATTGTTAACATGCAAGGCTACTGAAATACCCACCCAGTTTGCTCCTGTTTCACACAACCAATCGAAATATTCAGGAGGAAACACCGGTGGATTTGATTGGGTTATATTGTCAAAATTTTTTCCCCAATTTCCCCCAATATGTATTGCACGATAATTTAAATTTTCCTGGGAAAATAAATTCAAGGAAAGAATAATGATACAAATAAGATAAACCAATCTTTTCATGAAATAATATCTTTTTGATAAAACTACCCTGGTTATTGCGAAAAGGCAGTCGATTGTATGCCAACACCAATGCATTCGTATCGAGAAGGTATCTGAAATTTTTCACGATAGATCTCAAAGTTAAAGAAAAAACATACACCGTTCAATACTTTATAGGCACACACCTATTGTGTAATGTTCTGATTCCTTATTCCTTTATTGCTCTATTCTGTGTTCTTGGAAAGCAATAAAAAGGAGTGCCTGAAAGCAGAAAAGAATGTAAATATGCTGTTCTCTACCTCCCATTCGTTTGAAGGAGGGGAATGTGAAATGTCACTCATACCTGAATGTGTCTGTTTTTATTTGTGAATCTGAATTGCTGGGCAAAAAATGTTCGTCTTCAAAAAGTTGCAAATCATTTACGGCCCCATATTCTATCATATCAACAATCATGTTCGTTGTATCAATATAGATATACCCTGGAATCCCCCTGCTTCCGCTATTGCCTGACCATCCGCTATTGCCCGAGCTGCCCGATGAACCCGAAGGATCGCCTGTTCCACCAGTCCCGGCAGATCCCCCGCTCCCGCTGCTGCCTGAAGAACCTCCACTGCCGCCTTCGGATAATGGAATGATAAGATGTTGAAAGGGCAGTGCATCTTGAGTAAAATACAGATATACGTCCCCACCATCACCACCATCCCCACCATTGCCGCCATTTCCGCCATCGCCTCCATTGCCGCCGTTTTCACCTTTGTCCTGCCATCTTTTTGTAACTTCAGTACTGTCGTTTACCTGCGTTGTTACACTATGCCATTCTCCATCGGAACCTTTCCCCCCTGATCCTCCTGACCCTCCGCTGCCACCATCGCCACCTGCTCCACCTCGGGAAACTACGGTTATTTTTCCCCCATTTGGATTGACCAGGCATCTGTATTCGGCTTTATTAAAGAGATTTTCAGCATAAACGTACAGCAGGTCCATCTGCAAAAGAGAGTCAAAATACAAATCAGTCCATACGCCTATATCAGGCCCCCTTCCGCCATCGCTTCCGTTTGAACCATCCTCCCCGTCGCTCCCATCATTTCCTGAAAGACCTGAAGATCCTGAAAAACCGCTACCCCCCCAGCTACCACCTGCTCCACTCAGCACAAGTTTATAATTCGCGATGTAATCGAGGTCAATTCCTAAAGTATAGGTGCATTCGGGATTCAGCTTCGAAATTGCTGTGAAATCGACTTGATGATTCTCAATCTTCCGTATATCCGATTCGATAATGAATTGCCCCCATTTAACCCTTCCGCCGTTAAACCTTAATGAAAAACGCGATGTGTCGGTAATCCAATTCCTGTTCCTAAACTCTTCTACAATATCATTATCGTAGGTTGCAATAATTTTATAATGGAATGAATAACCAGGCGCCTTAGTAACATCAGAAGTCGGAACAATTTCAATCTGTTTTTCATAGTTAAGTGGAAGCAGGAGTGTTTTAGCAAGGTCTTTGGCTTTCCCCGGCCAAACCTTTACCGAAATGTATTTCCCTGCCGAAGGGACTAACTTCTCGTTAATAATGATTTTATTAAGGAAATGGCGGCCCCCCTTCACTTCGACATTGAAACTGAACCAGGGCAAAAAGCCTTCTTCAAGGTTCCATGTTTTTCTGACTTTTCCTTTTTTGTAATATACAATTGCACCAATTTCGAAGCTTTTTCCGGGTAGCCTCAGTTCCTGGTCGTTGTATATTAACTGTATGGAATCGATGTTTCGGGTGAAGTTGAATATAAAAGCTTTGCCTGACTTTGGATTGGCCAGCAATAAAAACATTGTAATGAACACCTTACCGATGATGCATATTCGAATTAGTTTTGAGAGCAACATTGTATTTTCAGTTTGCGTTTGACATAACACAATTTATAACATTTATGTTAATTCCTCTTCAGTGTCATAAACATTTTTAACGAAATATTTTTCAACAATTTCTTTATTCATAAAACGATTGATAAACATGGGAAACAACTGTGTTAAGGTTAAATTACGCGAAAGCGCTGTAAATAAAATTAAAGGATCGGATTGTTTTTATTGGTTATATTTGTTGCCTTAAAATGGGCAAAAACCTTTAATCGACATATACAATGGAACGGGACAAACTTGTTTTTGACATTATCGCGAAAGAGCGCGAACGCCAGTTAAGTGGCATTGAACTTATTGCTTCTGAAAACTTTGTCAGCGACCAGGTACTTGAAGCTATGGGCTCGGTAATGACCAATAAATATGCTGAAGGCTACCCCGGCCACCGCTACTATGGCGGATGCCAGTTTGTTGACCAGACCGAACAACTGGCCATTGAGCGTATCAAAAAACTTTTCGATGCTGAATATGCCAACGTGCAGCCTCACTCCGGGGCGCAGGCAAATGCTGCAGTTTTGAGTGTAATTTTAAATCCGGGCGATAAATTCCTGGGACTCGACCTTTCACACGGCGGCCACTTGTCTCATGGTTCTCCCGTGAACTCATCAGGCATCCTTTATCAGCCAATAGCCTATAAAGTTAAAGCTGAAGATGGAAGGGTCGACTACGACGAGATGGAAGCACTTGCCATTCAGGAAAAACCGAAACTGATCATTGGCGGTGCTTCGGCTTATTCGCGCGACTGGGATTATGCCCGCATGCGTGCCATTGCCGACAAAGTTGGCGCAATGCTTATGATTGACATGGCACACCCGGCCGGTTTGATTGCAGCAGGCCTGCTCGAAAACCCGGTTAAATATGCCCATGTAGTTACATCAACCACACACAAAACCCTTCGTGGCCCACGGGGCGGAATTATCCTGATGGGCAAAGATTTTGACAACCCATGGGGCATAGCCACAAAAAAAGGCGTGGTCAGAAAAATGTCTTCATTGTTCGATTCATCCGTTTTCCCGGGGCAACAGGGAGGCCCGCTCGAACATGTGATTGCCTCAAAGGCCGTTGCTTTTGGCGAAGCACTCGACCCGTCGTTCAAAGTGTACCAGCAACAGGTACAGAAGAATGCTGCTGTTATGGCCCAGGCTTTTGTCGATAAAGGCTATAAAGTTATATCGAATGGCACCGACAACCACTCCATGCTTATCGACCTGCGCACAAAGTATCCCAATTTAACCGGGAAACAGGCCGAAAACGCGCTGGTTGCAGCCGATATTACCATCAATAAAAACATGGTTCCCTTCGACAGCCGTACACCCTTTACCACATCTGGTTTACGTGTAGGTACACCTGCTATAACCACACGTGGAGTAAAAGAAGATTTGATGCCTGTCATTGTTGAACTGATCGATACCGTGCTTGCCGATTTTGAAAATGAGGAGACCATCAAATCGGTACGTGAAAAAGTGAATAAACTGATGAAGGATTACCCGCTGTTCGCGTGGTAAAAAGTTTGGAAACAATGGAAAGCAATAGAACGCGATAGAAAAGGGTTGTCCTGTTTTCTATCGCGTTTGATGACTTTAATTACCGGAGAACATCGCCTGGTTTATAAAGTCGAATGTGATATTCTTTATATTGCCCAATGCAGATTTCATTATTGATAAGATTTTATATGGGTTAAGTTGCTTTCCCTTTTTTCTTATCAACCTTATCAATGTTTTCGGTTAACTTCCTTACCAGTTTTATATTTGAGAAGAACTCTGCCCCAAAAACCCTAAGTATCGTGTATACCGGTATGGCCAGTATCATTCCAAGAATACCTGCTATGCTTCCGGCAGCTATAATGATTAGAAAGATTTCGAGCGGGTGGGCTTTTACACTGCTTGAATAAATAAGGGGCTGAAAAAGAATATTGTCAATTACCTGTACTGATGCAAACACAATGGTCATAAACCCAAGCGTAGGCAGGGTATGCGACATAAAGTCGGCGTTAATATTCAGGGCAAGGCCAATCAGCAAGCCCACGAAAGCGCCCAACCAGGGACCCAGGTAGGGAATTACATTGAACAGGCCACAAAACAGGCCGATTACCACGGCATCGCCAAAGTCGAGGCCAACAATGGTAAGGCCTATCGTATCGAGGGCCATTACCATAAGAATTTCAAGCATTAAACCGATGAAATAGCGGCGCAAAAGGTAGGAAATACGGTCGAGGCTTTTCGAAACACGTTCTTCGTATTCAACCGGAGTAAGCAGCATCAGCCCATCTTTGAACATCTTTTCATCGCGCAGGAAGAAAAAGGTGATAAACGATACCGAAAACAGCCCGATCAATAGTTCGCCAATGGTACCGGCAATGGTGCCGAAAATATCAGTGATTTGCGACACTTTGAAAAAAGAAGAGATTTTTGAACCTGCCAGGGAAATAAATTCTTCTTTGTTAATTGAATATTCCTTCCCCCAAATGATTTTTGAAATCTGGTTAACAGGTTCTTCAAGCTGTTTGATGTAGGTATCTATATCGACATTGGCAAGGTCTTTAAACTCGCTGGCCAGCAATGGAATCATAAAACGGAAAAAAGTAAAAAACAATGCCCATAAAGCAATCAGGGCAATCAGGGCGCTTATTGACGGGCTAAACTTGATTTTCCAAACCTTTACTTTTCTTAACCAGCGCACCAAGGGCCTTCCGATCATTGCCATTATGGCTGAAATGAGAATATAAGCTACAATTGAGCGAAAAAACCATGCAATTGCCAAAAAGATGACAGCTCCAATTATTAATAAAATATTTCGTGTGCGCGTGTTAATATTCATAGCTGTAAATATTGATTAACCTACTTTAATTGAATCAATCCTGTCAAAGCACGAAAGAATCCTGGCAGTAAAATGAAATGAGAGTTCTTTCCGTCCGCAATTTAAATAACATATTCTTTCTTTTCGATCAATCCGCACTAAATACTTCAGGTTAATAATTACGGAACGGTTTATTCTTAAAAAATTCAAGGGCCTTACCGATTCATATATTTTTGATATTGTAGAATTTACAATAATTGGCTCACACCCTTTGTTAAACAATTCACAATTATTTCCTGCGCTTTTGATAAATACAATTAACAAGGGATTAATAAACACATAACCAGTAGATGTTTTCAACTTAAGATTGTGGAAATTGGTTGATGATGTGTTTTCATTTTCAATCCTCATATAAACCGAATGTTTTACTTTTTCAAGAACATTCTGTAGTTCGGAAGCTGTAAAAGGTTTAACAAGAAAATCGAAAGGCTTTAGTGAAAATGCATCAAAAGCATAATGTTGAAAAGCGGTGGTGAAAATTATATGCACATCAATATTTGCCGAATTCAGCCTTTTTGCAAACCTCAAACCGTCTTCACGGGGCATGTTAATATCGAGAAAAAGTACATCGGGCCGGTGCTTTTCGATTTCGCACATTGCCTTAAAAGTACTTTCAAGGTTCGAAACAACTTTAATTTCACCATCAGCATCTTCAAGAAACTTTTTTAAAATCTTCCTGGCCATGGGATCATCATCGATAATCATTGCTGAAAGTACCCTGTCCATGATTAAGCTTAATTATTATATACTTCCTCTTCGAGATGCTTTAAATGCAAATCGGAAATTTTGAATACAACCGGCTCATTATTCATCCCAACAATGCAATGGTTGTTGCGCTTGTCGATCCTCAAAATTTTGTCAGAGTTTACCAATATTGAACGGTTGATCCTCGAAAAACCATAATTTTTTAAAAGTCTTTCAATTTTCCCCAGGTAATAACTTGAATACTCGGTTTTCCCGTTATCAAAATGTAAGTGGGTATATGAACCATCGGCCTTACAGTATACCAGTGAGCCAATATCGAAAAGAACAAATCCGTTTTGTGTTGAGAGCCGAAGTTTTTTGATTCTCCCTTCAAGTGCTTTTTGTTTTGCAAACTTTTGGTTTTTCAATTCTTCAATGGCCTTATATACCGATTCCTTTATTTTTTCATCACTGCAAGGAAGCAGAATAAAGTCGAAAATTTTCGACCTTATTGCATCAACTGCCTTTAACTGATTGTTAGATAAAATAACAACAATAACCTTTATGGCCTCCCTTTCGATAAGGTATGCCAGATCGAACGCACTCTTACCATTCAAATTATCGGAACAAACCAATATATCGGGTTTTTTCTCCAATAAAACATATAAAGCTTTTTCGGCAGAATCAGCTTCATAAACCGTCGATATACCCTTTATTTCCATCAAAATCCCTTTCAGGTATTTAACCGAACCAGCATTGTCATCAACAACCAAAAGCTTCATATTTTTTTTATTGAAAACATACAAATTAAAAAAAAAACTAAAACAGACATTGCTTTTGATGGCGTTTTATTTTGCATCAAAGAAAAAACACTCCTATACCCGCAACAGCAACTACAGCTCCAGCAACTTCATTAAGCGTAAGTTTTTCTTTCATTATGAGATGAGACGGGAGGAGGATAAACACAGGAACTGTAGCCATAAGGGTAGAAGCAATCCCGACTGTTGTGTGTTTAAAAGCGACCATCCCCAATGACACCCCGAGGAAAGGGCCGAAAAACGAACCTATTACCAGTGCACGGCTTGCCTTTTTATCAGAAATGCCCTTGTACAATATCTTCCACCTTTTCAAAAAGGTTATCAAAAGCGTAAATCCTACAATCCCCGTTATTACCCTGATTTGTGAAGAAGCAAACGGATCGTAATCGCCCATGCCAATTTTGCTGAAAACAGCGCCTACCCCCTGCCCCACGGCTCCTCCAAAAGCAAATAGAATTCCTTTTATAGGGTATCGCATTTGACGCTTACCGTTTTCTTTTCCCTTTTCCTTTTTCAGCACAACCATCGACACACCGCCAAGTACCAGCATCATGCCAACAGTGTTCATCAAAGTAAACACTTCACCCATCATAAACCAACCCAGAATTGCTGCAATTGGTGGAGCTAGTGTCATTATAAGCATTGATATTTTTGAACTGATAAATTCGTATGATTTGAACAGGAAAAAATCACCCAGCACAAAACCTATAAACCCTGAAATGCTGAGATATACCCAGGCTTTAACAGGCGCGTCAACCGGGAGCCAGTGGCCGGTAAATATTTTTCCATATATCAGGTAAAAAACAAAAGCGAATACTAGCCGTATCAGGTTAACCGACACCGACCCAATCCTGCGTGAAGCAAACTGAAAACTAAGCGCTGTGGCCGTCCAGCAAAGAGCTGTTGCCAAACCAGCAAATTCTCCCGCGTAACTCATTTGGCAAAACTAAGTAAAGGAATCGACTATTTTGCCAGCAAACGGCTAAAAAAGGGATAGAAATGTATTTATTATTTAATGACAAATTAATACAACCAATTGTGTTTACAATTTTTATTTTTGCAGTATGGCAAATCAACCGTTGGCAGAAAGGCTCCGTCCGAAAAACCTCGACCACTACATCGGGCAGGAACACCTGGTAGGTAAAAATGGAATTTTGCGTAAAATGATTGAATCGGGCTCACTGAGTTCGATCATTTTATGGGGCCCTCCGGGTGTTGGAAAAACCACCCTGGCAAAAATTATAGCCAACATGCTCGAAAGGCCATTTTACACGCTTAGCGCAATCAGTTCAGGTGTAAAAGATGTAAGGGATGCGATTGACAAGGCAAAAAAGCAGCAGTTTTTCAACAAACCAAACCCTATACTTTTCATCGATGAAATACACCGTTTCAGCAAATCGCAGCAGGATTCCCTTTTGGGCGCTGTGGAACAGGGCATCATAACCCTCATTGGAGCTACAACCGAAAACCCATCTTTTGAAGTAATTACCCCTCTCCTCTCGCGTTGCCAGGTTTATGTTTTAAAATCTCTCGAAAAGGCCCACCTCGAAGCATTAATGAATTTTGCCATAAATAATGATCCTGAATTAAAAAAAAATAAATTCAATATTGAGGAAACTGAAGCCCTCTTCAGGTTTTCAGGCGGCGATGCCCGTAAGTTATTAAACATTATTGAAACACTTGCTTCTTCGAAAAAATCAGATACGATAATTGTAAACAATGAAAAAGTAACGCACTGCCTGCAACAAAACCCTTCGGCTTACGATAAGAACGGCGAGATGCATTACGACATCATTTCAGCATTCATCAAAAGCATCAGGGGCAGCGACCCCGATGCTGCCGTGTACTGGCTTGCCCGTATGGTTGAGGGGGGTGAGGATCCAAAATTTATTGCCCGAAGGCTGGTCATTTCAGCAGCAGAAGACATAGGCCTTGCCAACCCCAATGCCCTTTTGCTGGCAAATGCCGGATTTGATGCAATCAACAAAATTGGCTGGCCCGAAGGGAGGATCATCCTCTCTGAAATTACCCTTTACCTGGCCAATTCGCCAAAAAGCAATTCAGCCTATTGCGCAATTGACGATGCAATTTCCCTTGTAAAAGAGACCGGCGATTTACCCGTTCCGTTGCACCTCAGAAATGCACCTACAAAGCTAATGAAGGAACTTGGCTATGGTAAAGAATACAAATATGCCCATTCATTTAAAGGAAATTTTGTCGACCAGCAATATCTTCCCGATTCAGTTAAAAACAAACGGATATGGTTGGCAGGAAGTAACCCGCAGGAAAAATCAATGCTCGAAAGGTTAAAAATGTGGTGGGGCAAGCGCTTTAATGAATAACAGCCAAGATATTAAAATCTGACCATTTACCTTTTATAACCCCCTTTTTACCGATTTACTTTCCGGTAATTAATCCTTTTCTCATAAACTTGAAATCAAAAAAAACGACATGAATACCATTGGCAATTTTTTATGGATCATTTTTGGAGGACTAATCATTGCAATTGAATACGCAATATCGAGTATAATCCTTATGCTAACCATTGTTGGAATCCCGTTTGGGCTTCAAACCCTTAAACTGGCCGACCTTGCCCTGTGGCCTTTTGGGCGCGACACCCGTACCAATGAAATTTCATCGGGGTGCTTATCGGTATTCATGAACTTCCTGTGGATCATTGTTGGAGGATTCTGGATTTTCCTTACCCACATGATCCTGGGCTTAATATTGGCCATTACAATTATTGGCATACCATTCGCACGGCAGCATTTTAAACTGGCAGCATTGGCTTTTACACCCTTTGGCCGTGAAGTATATATAAAGTAGTTGCATTAAAAAATATTCTCAACTACATTTGGGGAAAAATGCAACCATGATTGTCGATATCAAAAACCTTGAAAAAAACAACAATTTTATACTGATAGCAGGTCCATGTGTTATTGAAAGTGAAACAATGGCTTTTGACATAGCCAGTAAAATTAAGAAAATCACAAATCATTATCATATACCCTTTATTTTCAAAGGCTCGTACCGGAAAGCCAACCGCTCACGAATCGACTCTTTTACAGGTATCGGCGACCAAAAAGCACTTAAAGTCCTTGGAAAAATCAGAGAAGAACTATCGATACCTGTACTTACTGATATCCATTCTGAACCCGAGGCAGAACTTGCAGCCGAACATGTGGATGTAATTCAGATACCTGCATTTTTATGCCGCCAAACCGATTTATTGATCGCTGCTGCCAAAACCGGCAAATATATCAATATTAAAAAAGGCCAGTTTCTTTCCCCCGGGGCTATGAAATTTGCTGTGGATAAAGTCAGGGAAAGCGGTAATCACAAGGTGATGCTAACTGAAAGGGGCACTATGTTTGGATATGGCGACCTGGTTGTCGATTACAGGGGTATACCCGAAATGCAAAGTTTTCACTGCCCGGTTATCCTCGATTGCACCCACTCACTTCAACAACCCAACCAAACATCAGGCGTTACCGGAGGAAAGCCCGAAATGATTGAAACCATTGCCAGGGCCGGTATTGCTGTTGGCGTCGATGGTATCTTCATTGAAACCCACCCCAACCCTTCGCAAGCAAAATCGGATGGGGCAAATATGCTACAACTCAATTTGCTCGACGATCTTTTACATCAGCTTGTTGACATAAGAGAGTCAATCAGTCGATTCTGATCAACATAAAGTGTTTATTTTTTGAACAAGCGGACTGATAGGTTGAACAATCGACCTGAATATCAGCTTCTCGTTAATCGCACAAAGGCTCCTATTAATCAACACGATAACAAACATACTTTGATTATCCGGAGGAAAAAAATCATATTTTTTCAATGAAAAATATCACAATGAACAAACCATACTTCTATTTTCGGGGCGTTTTTTAAAAACTAAAGGAAGCGTAAATTGTTATTCTTTCTGGCTTATTAAATTATATCAAACTAAAATTTACAAAGATATGGTTTGCAGATTATTAGAAGGGAAAAAAGGATTAATATTCGGTGCATTGAACGACTTGTCGATTGCATGGAAAGTAGCCGAAAGGGCTGTTGATGAAGGTGCCCTGGTTGTTCTTTCGAACACCCCGATGGCATTGAGAATGGGCGAAACACATAAACTGGCCGAAAAACTTAACACGATTGTAATACCTGCCGATGCAACAAGCGTTGACGACATAAATGAGTTGCTTTCAAAAACCATGGACTACTTTGGCGGAAAAATCGATTTTATTCTACATTCCATTGGCATGTCGCCAAATGTTCGAAAAAGCAAACATTACAGCGACCTCGATTACGGTTATCTGAATAAAACACTTGATGTTTCTGCCATTTCCTTTCATAAGGTAATTCAAAGTGCGAGGAAGATGGATGCAATTAACGAATGGGGTTCAATCCTGGGCTTGAGTTATGTTGCTGCCCAACGTACATTTTACGGATATAACGACATGGCCGATGCAAAAGCCTTACTTGAATCAATCGGACGGAGTTTTGGTTATATATACGGGCGTGAGAAAAATGTCCGCATCAACACCATTTCGCAATCACCAACCCCAACAACTGCCGGGCAGGGCGTGAAAGGTTTTGACAACCTCCTGGACTTTTCAGAGCGCATGTCGCCACTGGGAAATGCAACAGCCGATGAATGCGCCGATTATTGCTTAACAATGTTTTCGGACTACACCCGCAAGGTTACCATGCAAAACCTTTTCCACGATGGAGGCTTCTCGAGCATGGGCATGAGCCTGCAGGCCATGCAGCAATACAATAAAAGTTTTGAATACGACAAAGAACATCCGTTCGATTAGAAAAATAATTTGCAAAACAATTGAACAAAAAAGGGGCCTCAAAGCCCCTTTAAATTTTGCGGATAAGTCTGTGTTTAATAACCTCAATCGAGCAATAACGGGAGAAAACAAGCAGTGAGCCCAAGATATTCCTGTTCACTTTTGTCTCCTTTAGTTAAAACTTCCTGGGATAGAAAACTGTCGTAATTCAGCCGCTTCATTAAATCACGGCGCCTTACCTGACGTTGTGTCCCATCAACCATTTTTACACCGAATTCCCCGTTTTCTTTTACATAGGCAATCTCAAAATTCTCACCCTTTACAAGGTAATGGCAATTTCCATTAACGGCAGGTGAAACAAGTACTTTAAAAGCCTCATCAGAATTGGAATAGGTCAGGGTCCATGTTTTGTAAGCTACATCGTCAATAACAGTGCAGTTCTCGCATTGAGTAAGCTGATAGCTGCCATAATTGGTTAAAGACTCGCCCGTTAGGACATTCTCGGCATAATTTGATCCAAAGGAAAACATTCCCAGTGCCATTACGGCAATGACTAATAATGTGTGTTTCATGACTAAAAAATTTAAATGGCTAATTCTTAATGTTACTACCCATAAGTCGCACCAAAAAGAAAAAAGTTACACTTAAAAACATGAAATAAATCAGGTATGCGACAATAAAAAAACCTTTGTCAAGTGATATAGATTTTTAAACAGGAAAGTAAGGCATTACGAGATTGTTGTTAACTTTCAGTCATAAACAAGAACCGTTTAACTCCATACCCGATACCCATGACAAACTGTACACGTTATACTCAAACGTAGGGGAAGGAAAGCGAAAATTATTTTTATTGTATCCCGTTAATCGGGCTTTTTTCTAATCCGTTTTCGCGGCCCTTCCCTTTGCCCACTTTGATGGTTCCCTTTATGATACGAATTGTTGTTCCCGCCCTTACGGTTAAAATTTTGCCATTGCCCCTGGTTTTTAGAAGGTTTTCGCGAACCTTCGTACATTTCATAATTCCGGAATTCACATTCGAGTGGCCCGTTATACAAAACATACCTTTTCGAAAATCGCAGCCCTATCTTTTTTAAACCATCTTCGGAGCCACTGAAAACCCAGGCTTTATAGCCACGGAAGTTTTTTTTCAGGGTGTCGCCAATCATAGTATACAAGGGTTCCACTTGTCGGTCGTTCATGCGTTGGCCATAAGGGGGATTTACGATTAAGAGGCCTTTTTCAGCCTCAGGCACCAACGAAGAAAAATCCTGAACCTTAAATTGGATATTTTTTTTCAACCCTGCATTACGGGCATTTTCAGAAGCAATTTTTACGTTTAATGATGAAATATCATAAGCAAATATTGAATGTTCGAAAGGAACTTCGTAATCGGCATTATAAATTTTATCGAACAGCTCTTCGTCAAAATCTTTCCAACTTTCAAAAGCAAACGCTTTTCTGAATATTCCGGGAGGGATATTTCTGGCAATAAGGGCTGCCTCGATCGGTATTGTACCTGAGCCGCACATTGGGTCAATCAGGTTACATTGCCCTTTCCAGCCTGCAATTTTTAATAAACCGGCAGCCAGAACCTCGCTCATCGAAGCTTCATTCTGCCCTATCCTGTACCCCCTTTTATGAAGCGATTCGCCGGAGCTATCGAGAGAAAGGGTAACATCGTCGGCCGATGCATGAACATTAACCCTGATATCAGGATTTTCCGTATTAACCGAAGGGCGCTTGTTGAGGGCCGCCCTAAACTGGTCAACAATGGCATCTTTGGTTTTCAGGCTAACGAACATCGAATTGTTGAAAGCTTCGCTGTTTACAGTGCTGCTCACTGCGAATGTCTGGTTAGGTTCGAAATATTCAAGCCAGTTTATGCCCCGCACAGCATTGTAAAGATCATTGGCATTTTTTACTTTATAAACGCCAATTATCCGCAATATTCTCAATGCAGTATGGCAACAAAAATTTGCCTTATAAAGCATTTCTTTCGATCCGGAAAACATCACCCCCCTGTTAACAACCGTAACATCGGAAGCGCCCAGTTCAACAAGTTCTTCTTTTAAAACATTCTCAAGGCCTGCAAAAGTTTTGGCCAGCATTTGAATTTTTCCCTGCATCATTAATTGTTTTATATACCTCCGCCATCGGAAAAGCTTGCTCCACGTGCTTTAAACTGTACAACTTTGGAATAAGGCGGTAAATTATTGGTTACCCAAACGTTTCCGCCAATTACTGATCCTTTGCCAATGGTAATGCGGCCCAATATTGTTGCCTGTGCATATATAATTACGTCATCTTCAATTATTGGATGGCGCGGGATTCCCTTTATCGGGTTTCCGTTGTCATCAAGTGGAAAACTCTTGGCGCCTAAAGTAACACCCTGATATAATTTAACATTGTTGCCAATAATACATGTTGCACCAATCACGGTGCCAGTGCCATGATCGATGGTAAAAAATTCTCCGATTTCTGCTTCCGGGTGAATGTCAATTCCGGTTTCGGAATGTGCCATTTCGGAGATAATACGCGGGATAAGGGGCACTCCAAGCTCTATCAGCTTGTGTGCTACACGGTAACTCGATATGGCCCGTATAGCAGGGTAACAGTATATTACCTCACCACGGCCTTTTGCTGCCGGATCGCCATAATAAGCCGCAGTAACATCATTGGCCAGCATTCTTCTCAACTCGGGCAGAAAGGCAATAAAACCGGCAGCATATTGCTTCGAACGTTCCATGTTTGTTTCAAGGTTGTGTTCTGGTTTCTTGTTCTCGCTGCAATTAAAGCACAAGCCCGAAAGAATTTGCTCGCTTAACAAGCCATAAACCTCATC
>JAFGEV010000378.1 GCA_016931385.1 Prolixibacteraceae bacterium | reverse complement strand
TCTGAAGGCCGGGGCTAGTAATAGATGGCTTTCCCATCAATAGCCCCGGCATTCATGCCGGGGTATTTTAATGATGATTCTCTCTTTCTATGGGGTTTTAACCCCAATTGTAACCTGAAGCCCGTAGCTATTGATACTTCCGGCACGCAATTCCAAGTAAAAAAATCAGCGAAATCTGCCGGCAGGAAGGTCTGCGAAAACCTGCCTTCGCTGAAGCTACGGCAGGTAAATCTGCGAGAAACACCTGCAGAAATGTATTCTGCCAATCTGAAATTCCAGTAGTCATACTTCGACAGGCTCAGTATGACCCGGACAGTCACACTGAGCCTGTCGAAGTGTGACTCATTGCCACTAGTCTCCCTGTCTTGGTTCTTGTATCTCAGTTCTTGTATCTCAGTTCTTGTCACTCAATTCTCACTTCAATGCTCGCACCTTCCAAATCTTTTCGCAATACTCCGTAATCGATCGGTCACTGCTGAATTTACCCATCCTGGCAACATTCAGAATTGCCTTTTCATTCCATTCCTTGGTATTTTCCCAGGTGGCTGACACCTTTTCCTGACAGGATATGTACAACGGGTAATCAGCCATCAGCCGGTAGGGATCGTCCCACAACAGGTTGTCAACAATGGGTTTAAATAATTCTTTATCACCATTGGATAGTATTCCTGAAGAAATCAAATCCAATACCTGCCTGAGCTCCGTATTATGTGAATAAATGAAGTGCGGATCATAACCGCTTCGCCTGGTTTCATCAACCTGCTCAGTAGTTAACCCAAAGAGGAAGAAATTATCATCACCTACTTCACTTCTTATTTCAATATTGGCGCCATCGAGGGTTCCGATGGTGAGCGCCCCGTTCATGGCAAACTTCATATTGCCCGTACCGCTGGCCTCCTTTCCGGCAGTGGATATTTGTTCCGACAGGTCGGCCGCCGGGTATATATGCTGTGCGTTGGTTACGTTAAAATTGGGAAAGAAAACCACTTTGAGCCGGTCATTCACATCCCGGTCGCTATTAACGAGGTCTCCCACCGAGTTAATGAGCTTGATGATTCGTTTGGCCATAAAATATCCCGGAGCTGCTTTGCCCCCAAAAATGAATGTCCGGGGAACCACTTTTAAACCCGGATTGTTTTTTATACGCAAATACAAGGTGAGTATGTGCAATACATTGAGATGTTGTCTTTTGTATTCATGAATGCGCTTTACCTGAATGTCAAACAACGAGGCCGGGTTTATCTTAATACCGGTTAAATTGTGTACGATGGTGGCCAGGTGCTTTTTGTTTTCCAGTTTAACCTTTTTGAACTGCTCAATAAAGGCAAGATCTTTGGAAAAGGGTTCAAGTTTACGCAGATCGTCAAGCCTGCCAGGCCATTTATCGCCAATGGTTTCCGTAATGAGCCTGCTTAGTGGCTGATTACTCAATACCATAAACCTGCGGGGAGTAACTCCGTTGGTAATATTGTAAAAACGATCGGGGTACAGGTCAACCCAATCTGCCAGAATGTGCTTTTTAAGAAGCTTCGTATGCAGGGCCGCCACCCCGTTGATGGCATAACTGGCAACACAGGCCAGGTTTGCCATTCTCACATAGCGCTCACCGGCTTCTTCAATGATCGACAACCGCGACAGTTTTTCATTATCACCCGGATAACGCTTGCTTACTTCCTGCAAAAAGCGGAAATTGATTTCAAAAATAATATCCAGCAACCGGGGCAACAGGTATCTGAAAAGGGCAACCGACCATTTTTCCAGTGCCTCAGGAAGCAGTGTATGATTGGTGTAACTGAAAGTTCGGCAGGTTGTGTTCCAGGCCACATCCCAATCGAGCTTATATTCATCAAGAAGCAGCCGCATCAATTCGGCAACAGCAACAGCAGGATGTGTATCATTCAGCTGTACGGCAAATCTTTGATGAAAGTCTTCCGGCTTTCCGCCATAGCCTAAATGTATCCTCATCATATCCTGCAGCGAGCAGGAAACAAAGAAGTATTGTTGTTTCAGCCTCAGTTTTTTCCCATCGAGCAATTCATCATTCGGGTATAAAACTTTACTGATATTCTCTGATCTTACGTTATTTTCAACGGCTTTATAATAATCGCCCCGATTAAACGAAAAGAAATCAAATGTTTCAACCGCTTCCGATTTCCAAAGTCTGAGTAAATTGGAAGTAGAGGCCTTATAGCCCATTTCAGGCATGTCGCATGGAATTCCCCTGACCATATAATCAGGAATCCAACGGTAAAAGGTTTTTCCCTTTTCGTCAGTATACGATTCAGCATAGCCACCGAAATTCACATCTATAGAAAGTTCCGGCCGCTCTATTTCCCATGGATTTCCTTTTCGCAGCCATTTGTCTGTTTTTTCGGCCTGCCAGCCGTCAATTATTTCCTGGTCGAAGATCCCGAATTCATACCGTATCCCATATCCTATGGCAGGTATGCCGAGTGATGCCAGTGAATCCATATAGCAGGCAGCAAGGCGGCCAAGGCCACCGTTACCCAGCCCGGGTTCTTCCTCCTGTTCAACCACCCTGTCAAAATCAAAACCCAGTTCTGTAACAGCCTGTTTCATTTCCTCATAGATGTTCAGATCAATCAGGTTTGAGGCCAACTGGGGTCCGGTAAGAAATTCGGCAGACATATAGCTGACAATGCGTAAATCTTTATGCTGAAGGGCCTTTTCCATGGTGGTGATTTCGCGCAGCTTGATTCTGTCGCGTACCGCCAATGAAACCGCCATATACACATCATTGAGTGACGCATTATCTTTGGTGCGGCCTTGCTGGTATAGCAGTATTTCGGTAACTGCTGCCTTTAGCGAATCCGAATCGAGGCCTGTGCGCACCCGGTTGTATATTGAAGAGCCATGAAGGTCTGCCTGGGGCTTGGATGGTTTTATTTCTTTCATATCAGTTACAATTCACTTTACTAACGAGTTAATAAAGCGAATGTAATGAATAATAATTTGCGGGGCACAGGTTTCTCACTCCTCCCGAAACTTGCCTGCAGGAAGAATCTTAATAGCCCCGGACCTGCCTTGCCGGCAGGTAGGCCGAGGCAACTGAAAAGATATTTTAAGCGTTTCAATACTACCAAAAGTCGTTGATAAGTATTTAAGTTGGCAAAATTGAAACAAAAGGCCAACCTTAATCAAAGTACCGTGGGGTGGCCCTGACAAAACGCGATGGTGACGAGGCTGTGAATGCCGGAAGACTTGGAATTTCTTATAAAGGGCCTTAGCTTTAGCAGTAACGGACATGGCAAATATAAAATCAGAACACAAGTACTTGTCCGGTGCTGCGATTACTTTATTAGAAATTACTGTCTTCTGGCAGAGCGGGGTGGGATCGTTTTGTCTAGATTTTTCTTGCTTCGTTCTTTGCATCGATGGCAAAGAATGAAGTGGGGTTTGGGGTGAAACCCCAATTAGAGGAAGCATTTCAAAACACCTAAACTCTAAATATTAGTCTGATCTAAACCTGTTAGTATGTATTTTCTTTTGTTACACTGTAGCTTTGCATCGCAAAAGGGTGATCCGAACAAAAGAAAAACTATTCGGCCGATAAAATCTTCAATTATCTTTACACTGTAGGTAATTATTGCAAACCATGAAGTGCATCCATGAATTACAGTGAAATCAACACAAAATATGCCCTGCCGGGACAACTGGAATTTGTTGAAGGGAAAGGTGGCCTGCCGCTGGCCCGAATCAACAATTCATTTGCAAAAGCCGAAATTGCTCTCTATGGAGCACAGGTATTAAGCTTTATTCCAAAGAATATATCCTTACATAATCAATTTGATAATCTACCGGGAAAATGGTGTCATCAATACCTTTCGTACCTCCCCATGCACCACCTATGGCCAGGTTGATGAGCAAATACTGGGGAGCAAAAAAAGGCCATTCTCCAATTCCTTCGTTTTTTCGCTCACAGGTGAAATACTTATTGTCATCCATATAAAAATCCATGCGATCATCATACCATTCCACTGCATAAATGTGAAAATCTGCAAATGGCTTATCTGCGGTTATATTCCCTCCCCTCCCCGTGCCTTTTGTATGATTGTAATCCGCTGTGTGAACATTTGCATATACTTTATCGGGTTCAAACCCTACAAATTCCATGATGTCAATTTCGCCACATGTGGGCCAACCCACCTCGTCAATATTGGTTCCGAGTGTCCATATTGCCGGCCAGGTCCCCCTACCTTCCGGCAGTTTGGCCCGCACTTCAATCCTTCCATAGGTAAATTCAAATAATCCTTTGGTATTGATACTTGCAGAGGTATAATCGGATCCTTCAAAGTCTTCCTTATGAGCCGTAATGGTCAAAACTCCATTCTGAACCTGTGTGTTTTTCAATCGTTCTCTTGTATAATACTGGGCTTCCCGGTTCCGGACCAATCCTTCTTCATAGCGCCATTTTGCAGAATCCGGAAGTCCGGAATAATCAAACTCATCAGCCCACAATAGCTTTTTTGTACTGACTGCCTTTTCGTTTTGAGAAAATGCACAAAGAGGAAGCAATGCCAGAAGCATTATGATTTTCATAATAAAGGTTATTTGGTTATTCATTTGATATAAAAAAATTGACAATTAAAGTTAACCCTTTTATACAAGCCATAAAAAAAAGGCTAATTTTTCAATTAGCCTTTACAGGAATGGTTGGTTAGGTTTAAGTCAATATGGTAAAATCCTTGAGTGCCTTCACGAGATCATCCATATCCTGGTTGAATCTGGTTTTAAATGCCTCCCATTCTTCCGGACTTTCATTAACGTATTCGTTCATCTCCTTTTGCAGATTAACGTTTTTCTGTTCCAGCACACTAATCCTCTTTTGGTTGTCGGTTCTGAATTTTTCATCGTTTTTCAAAACTTTTATCTTCAAATCATTAATGCTCTCCTGGTTCTTTTTGATCTTCATATCAGATTCTTCCCTAAATGATATATAATCTGCATGTTGAGCATCCGTTAAGTCCTGTTTTGCTACAACCACATCCAACTTCTGTTCCTGCAGGTCTTCTTTGGCTTTTTCGGTTTTTTTATCAGGTTCCTGGCCAACGGTGGTTGTCATGATAAAGGCCGATGCGATAAGCATCCATGTAAAAATTGGTTTTTTCATTTGTTCAGTGTATTGATGAATAATTGATATATTTAATTATCCATCAAAATTGCAATACTTTCCCATGAGAAGCGTTATACAATTCCGCTAATAAGTTACATCATTCTCATGTTTACCATCTCGTGCTGCCCACACAAGACTATTAAATACAATATGATTGATTTTGACAGAACTATCAGCATGCCGAAAAAAAGCAGGCAAACAGCATACCGGAAATAAATTAATAAATTTGAAGGCAAGTGAGATGAATTTATGGCGATTAAAGCAAAACCATTCATAAAATGGGTTGGAGGCAAAACCCAACTAATTGAGAGTATTGAAAAGGCTTTACCCAAAAATTTTTCGGAACTGAATAATGTTACTTACATCGAGCCATTTGTTGGTGGCGGGGCTGTTTTGTTTTGGATTTTACAACAATACCCGAATATTACAAAAGCCGTAATTAACGACATTAATGCTGATTTAACAACCGCTTATAAAACCATTAAGGACACCCCTGCTGAATTGGTTCATTTCTTGCAAAAAATTCAGGATAAATACCTGCCATTGAGTGAAAATAAACGAAAAGAATATTATTTAAACAAAAGAGAAAAATTCAACACAAAAACACTTGACCCGGTTGAAAATACGGCATTGTTTATTTTTTTGAACCGTACTTGTTTCAATGGTTTGTATCGGGTAAACAGCAAAGGACTTTTCAATGTGCCTTTTGGACGATACGCCAATCCAAAGATATGCGATAAGCAAACAATTTTTGCAGACAGTGAACTACTGCAAAAAGTAGAAATACTGACTGGTGATTTTGAAGAAACCATGAAATATGCTTCAAATAATAGTTTCTTTTATTTCGACCCGCCCTATAAACCCTTGAGTGAAACATCAAGTTTCAATTCTTATGCAAAAGATGAATTCAATGACCATGAACAAATTCGTTTGCGAGATTTTTGCAGGAAAATTGATGGTCATGGTCATACATTCATTTTAAGCAATTCTGATGTAAAAGGTAAAAATCAAACCGATGATTTTTTTGATGATTTGTACAAGCAATTTTTCATCAGACGGGTTTATGCAACAAGGATGGTAAATGCAAATGCAGAAAAAAGAGGAAAGCTGACAGAATTATTAATCACAAACCACCCATCAGAAGAATTTGAATTTATCAGAGCAATCTGAGGTCTTCAGATGCTGCCCTTATAAATCAATCCTTCCGGGAACTGCATTTGGCATTTTCCACGATAGCGGACTCCTGATTTTCCCTACGCAAAACCAGGCTAACGAATGTAATGGTCGAAAGACAATGGAGAACTCAGCAAATTGGATGCGAAAGTCCTGCTCAGGCTGTAACTAAGCCGAAGGGCGGGACTTTTTCTGTTTCCCTTTTAGCGCCTTTGCAAGTTCATCTTTCGAATAATATTGCGCTCTCCCCCTCTTTTCAACCGCCTGCAGTTTTCTTGTTCTAATGGCATAATAAATCGAAGGCAATGCCTTATTAAAGATATTCTCGGCTTCCTGCGGGGTAATCAATTCAGCGGGGGTTATAACAACTTCCTTGTTGCCTGTGTCCTTTTTAACAAGCTCCTTTTTTAAAGTGTTCTTCTTAGCCGCGCTCTTTTTTGCAGTACTCTTTTTTGCAGCACTCTTTTTTGCAGTGTTCTTTTCAGCAGTGATCTTTTTTGAAGTACTCTTTTTAGCAGTGTTCTTTTTTGAAGTACTCTTTTTAGCAGTTTTCTTTTTGCTCTTGTTCTTCTCTTTCATCCATGTTTCAAGTGCAGTGGGCGAAAAAGTCAGTTTGCCGCCTTTCTTCTCAAAAGGGATCTTGTTATTTTTTACATAGGAATACACAGATGCAACGGTAACATTGAGCATTTTTGCAGCCTCATTGATATCCATTGATTCTTCAGCACTCTTTGTTTCTAATTTTTTAACCTTTGATGGAGTTTTCCCACTCAGTAATTGTTCAACTCTGTCCAACCGTTCTAAAATCTCGGCAATTGCTCCGGGTAATGCGTCAAAAGTAAGTTTTCTCATGCTTTTATAAATTTTTGTTTGCAAAGGTAAAAATATATCCTATAATACGTTACATTTTTAATTGATAATATCATCACCCAATGGGGAATCCTCCTTCCAATTTTGGATGTTACGGAGGATATAATCTCTGATGGCCTCATATTCGTGGTAATCCCGAATTATATGATCATGAAAACGGGATTGCCAGAAAAAATCATGTGCAATTTTATGGATATCAAACGAACATCGGCCTTTGTACCAACGGATGATCCGTGACAAATTATCATGGATCATTGGATTGTGAATTCCTGTGATGCCACCATGTTGAACGGATAATGATTGTTGTGACGATTGTAGAGACGCGATTAATCGCGTCTCTACGTGCGTTTCCCCATAACCGGGCGTTTCCGAATCATCGGTGTTTTCCCCACCCGGTTTATTTATCACAACAATCCCGTGCACATGATTGGGCATGATGACGAATGCGTCCAATTCAACAAACGGGAAATGTTTTGGGATTTCCGTCCAATATTGATATGCAATGGAACCCAATGGGGAATATTGCATCGTTTTTTCCGGTGACAATACAATATTTCCAAAATAACATGCATGATATCGGGTGCAAATGGTGACATAATACGCGGCATTGGAACCATAATCCCAATTTTGCCACCGCGATGACGGTATGCGGTATTTGCCTTGAAATTTTTCCATATAACGTAATGTTATTTGTTTTTGACGTAGAGACGCAAAATTTTGCGTCTCTACATGTTGTCCAATAAATATATCGAAAATAATCCAATAACGGGTTATTCGGAATCAAACCCCGGCCGGGGTCGCATCCTCCAGGTGCGCATTCTTTTCTATAAACATCCGGCTCTGCCGGAGTCGGACCTGATTTCACAGAATAATAAACCCAAACCAAAGCCTGGAACCGACCAAAGGGAGCTCAGCGCAGCTAAAATTATAATCAACCCAGACATGAGCCTGCGCTGAACGGAGTAACTATTTACTCAGCTTACTTAATTATATAAAATTTGTATATTTGATGTAATAAATCTTTACCCCAGTATTATGTTTCTCAAATACTTATTAGGATCTGTTTTGATTATTGCATCCATCTCTGGAAATGCACAGGACACCATCATCAAAACTGATGGTGAAAAAATTATCGGAAAGGTGTTAGAGATAGATGATGCATCCGTCAGGTATAAAAAATTCAGTAATCCCGATGGTCCGGGTTATGTTCTTAAGGTTTCAGAAATATCATCCATTCATTATCAGAACAAGGAAATGGAAGTATTTATA